>MGOM01000096.1:4303-22438 GCA_001797105.1 Chloroflexi bacterium RBG_19FT_COMBO_62_14 | reverse complement strand
CGTCGCCGGCAGGGTCGGGACCCCGCCGGGCAGAGCGACGACACGCGCCGTACGGAACTGCTCGACGATCGCCTCGCGCCGCGAGTTGAGATGCAGCTCGGGCCAGAAACCGCTCAGGCCCGGCACGATCAACGGGTGGTTGAAATCGACGGTCACCGAGACAAGTTCGCCCGGTGCACCCGGATCATCCGCCGGAAGGCAGTCAGCCGAGTCGAAAGCACTCAAGGGATCGGGATCCTGGTACTTGGGGACCGTGCACACCGTAACCTTGAAGTAACCGGGCGCGTTCCAAGGGACGGTGTTATTCGGGACCGTGGTGTCCCGCAGGATCGCCACGGCGCCGGCTTCGGCGGCGGCCTTGATCGAGTCGATGCGGGCCTGGTCTTTCAACGCGTCCGTGTCACACGGCGCAGTGCACAGGGCCGGATCGAACTCACCGGTGACGGCGTAACGCACCCCAAACCGGGCCCCGTTCTCGATCGCCAACCAGGCATGGAGCAGCCGGGCCAGCTCGATGATCGTGAAGACCACGAGCAGTAAGACCGGCAAGATCAGGGCGAATTCGACCAGGCCCTGGGCGCGCGAGCGATGCGGTCGAGCGATTTCTTGGGTCGGTTCTAAGGTGTCCATACTCACTGCCTCACTAGTGGTTGATCCGGGTGAAGATCCGGGAAGCGATCGCTTCGAAGACCTTCTGCAGGTCGGCGCCTTCAGGGGCGAAGTAGTAGTTGCCACAGGATGTACCGATGGGGTAAGCCGGCGGGCCATTGCAGGGATCGTTAGCCGGGGCGGGATCCCCGTTGTCGCCGACGTTGGCGATGTAGCGAAGGAGTTGCTCGCCGGCGTCCGGGTCGCCTCCGCGTGCGTACTCAGTTACGGCGTCTCCTAGCCCGATGGTAAAAATGACCGCGCCCTGGCCCGGCTGAATGCAGTCGGGCGGCTGGGTGGAGAGGGCGTCCGGGCAGCCGACGAAATCGGCCATATCCCGCGCTCGATCATCGGCGTCGTAATAATCCAAGTCACTGCTGACATGGCGCGTCCCCGGATCTCCGTCGCCATCCTGGCAGTACGGAGGCCCGCCTCCTGCGGGAGAAGCCCATGTCGACGGGGGGCAGATCCATTCGACGGAGGGTGTGTACGTGCGGACAGCGGCATTGGCCGCGCCGTCGGTCAGCAGGACAACGATCCACACGGCTTCCTGGCGGCCGCGCGGTGGGCCCAACGGAGCGAGCGGGTCGGGGCCGAACTCGCCCCCGGCCTGCTGCAGGCCATCGGCGATGTTGGTGGGCATGCAACCTCTTGGATCAGGCCTCCAGCCTGGGCAGTCTGCCGCGGTCGTCTCCCATTCGACTTCTATGGCGTCCAACCCGGCGTTTATGCACGCCTCGGGGTCCGGTGAGGCCTGGCAATCACTCAATGAAAGCACGATCGTCGGATACCTGCCGAAGGTGATGAGTGCGATCCGGTCGTAGGGGAAGTTGGTGCGCGTCACTAGCTCACTGGCCGCCGCCCGGACTTCCTCGAAGGGATGGCACATGTTGAAGTCGTCGGCCGCCCAGCGGCATCCGCCGGCGCCGGGGTTGAGCGGATCGCCGATCCAGCTTTCGGCGTGGCCATTCGGCCCACCTCCCAGCTCGGTCCCATAGTACTCATCACAGTCATCCGCCTCATCTACGCCGTCGCCGTCGTTGTCGATGTCGTCATCGCACAGGTCGTAGGCCATCGAGGGCGAAACGTCGATGGCCAAGACCAGGTCGACGGAGGCGGCCTCCGCGATGGCGTTGGCGCTGATCGGTGTCGATCCCCATCCGATAATCGGGAGAAAGGCAAAGTTGACGATGCTGCTGGCTGTCACCTGCACGACCTTGCGCGGCGGATCACCGACCGGCGGGCACAGGTCGGGTAGGTTATAGGTCGGGTACAAGCCCGAGAGGTCGCACACATAGAGTTCGACCGTCGAGAATTCCAGGCCGTTGAGTTGAATGAACTCTTCCGCCGAAGCCTTGAGCTCAGGCGGGGTGCGCCCCTCGCGGAACTGGCTCGCAGCTGCAAGCGAGGCGGCGTCCACCGCCCGCCGCAGGTGCCCAACGTTGGTGAACAGGATGCCGGCGTCGACCGTCAGGCCGATGAAGGCCGCCAACCCGATAAAGGCGAGGGCGAGCAGGATCAGGGCTTGGCCGCGTTCGCGGCGTGAAGGGTTTTTTGTCTTCATGGCGTTGGCGTCGGCTCCGAGGCCACATTCGGGTAGAGGCTATAGGCGTGCAGCTCGATCGGGTCATTCACGACTGCCGTAATCCAGGGCAACCCGAGGACCATGTTGTAGTCGTAGAAGATTTCGACGAGAACGACACCCGTATTCGCCGGGAGTGATGGCAGCGGCGCCAGGAGGTTGGTGACGTCCGCCGAGGAGAATTTCGAGGCGTGATTGCAGTACGACCGCCAGCCCATCTCTCCCCCGTTGGGCTGGCCCACACAGGTCGGACGGGCGACATCGCTATCAGTGAACGCCGGTGGATAGCGGGCAGTGACCGTCCTGCCCGTGACGGCAAAGATGGATACGACCAAGTCGTCGGTGTCTTCATCCAGAGTAAGCTGTCTCGCCTGCCCCAAGTTGTATTTGGTATAGTTGAGGGCGCGCGCGTAGAACAATCCGTTGTAGAGAATGAACGCGGCTGTCGTATCGTCATGGATCGGATCATCGTCGGCGGAGTAACGACTCACCTCGCGGGCAGTGTCGACCAGATCCAAATAATGGTTCAGCGCGAGGCCGAACTCGACGAGACCCGACAGCATCATCATCAACAGCGGTAGCAGTATGGTGAATTCGACGAGGCTCTGACCCAGACGCTTCTTGGGGCGCCTCTTCTTCCCTTTGGTTTGCTCAGGAATTGAAGGATGCATGCCCTTCTCCGCTCCCGCAAAATGACCGTACGTGCGGAGCCCTTGCGCCCCGTAACGTGCACTCATTATAGGGGGTCGCTTGTGGGGGGCCGGGTAGTACTCAAGGGCCGGTGGGGTGACTTGTCGCCGCCAGACAACGATCCTGTAACAGAATCCAAACAACAGGGCGCCGGGCGCCCGGCAATCCGGGCTTGGCTCCCTTGACGCTCACGCCCGGCCTGAGGCCGCAGTCAGGCCACGCAGCTGCTCAATCCGGAGGGCCACAATGGGGGAAGGTCGGGCAATCGGGGGACACTCTCCTTTGTCCTTCCTCAGAGCGTGACCCTCTCATCTCGCCGCGGACGCGGAACCCCCCTGAGCCCGGCACGGACGGAATGACACAGGGCAACCGATTAGAAGTAGACGAGCAGTGCGCCGAAGATGAGAAAAGGACCATAGGGGATAGGGACGAAGGCCGTGTACCGCTTCCGAGCAAGCATGGTGATCAAGTAGATCAAGCTGAAGAGCCCGGCGGCCAACATACCAACGAGAAGAGCAGCTACCACGCCCGGCCACCCCACCGCGAGACCGATCAAAGCCGCCAGGTTGACGTCACCAAAGCCGAATGCAACCTCCTCCAAAGCGCGCCCCCGCAATCGGCTGACGGCTTTGGCGAAAGCCTCACCCAGCAGAAAAAGCCCGAGAACTGCGACAAACCCAACCGCGCCTCCGGCGAGTGTACGCAGCGGGCCGGGGGTTGGACTCAGCACACCCAAGAGCCCGATGACAGCCCCCGCTGGAAGGCTGACGACATGCAGGATGAGCCGGTGTTCCAGGTCGATCACGGCAATCAGCAGGAAGATCGCTGAGACCAGAAGGGAAGACATAAACCGATCAAGGGAGGGTTGGTAGACGAAGATCCACAATGTCCCGAATATCGTAACGACTTCAAGAACTGGAGCGCGCAATCCGCGGGGAGTCCCGCAGTAAGGACAACTACGCGCCCGGGTGAGCAGGCCCCCTACCCCCAACCACGCTCGCAGTGGTCGAGGGGCGCCGCACGTACGGCATGAAGGCGTATTTATCTGCCGTTGCACCGGGAGGCTATCGGCGAGAGCATTCATGATCCCACCGACCATCAAACCCATAAATGCGACAAGAATGTAGTCCATAGCGCGCGATTATATCTCGGTCCTCCGAGCCTCCTGTCCCATATCCCCTGTTTGCATGTCCCGGACACTCACCGGTCAAGGTAGCATGCATCGCGTGAAATTGCGCACCGGAGCGAGGCAACACTCATGGACAGCACTTGAGGTGAATGCTAGAATGCCGTCGTGGATCGTGAGCTTCCGCAGCCCGACCGTGAGCGGCTGAGCGCCCTCACCGCGCTCGTCGTTCTTGCTTATGGCTTGATACGTATTGTCGTTCTGCCCAGCGTCGCCGTGCGCTTCGGCGCACTCGGGATCATCGTCCAACTCAATTTCGACACGCAGTTCGTCATGCTCACCTTGGCCGCCGCCCTGGCGGCTTCGGGTGCCGACTGGCTGATTCGCTCCCACCCAGGCTTCGAAGACACCAACGCCCCCGATATCGATCACATGATCGTCCCGGGTTTGGCCGCCCTCGGGCTTGGGGCGATTCTGGCCAGGGTTCCGGCCGGAATCGGGCTTTGGCTTGGCCTGGCGCTCACTGTCGGACTACTCGTATCTGTCTTGGTGGCCGAGTACGTCGTCGTCGATCCGCTTGACCCACGCCGCGACATCGCCGCCGTCGGGCTCTCTTCCTTAAGCATCCTCCTCCTGGCCGGCGCTTTCTTTGCTATCCGCGGGTTGGGTCTGCGCGCGGTATTCGCCATCCCGCTCATCCTGGTCGCGGCATGGGCTGTGGCGGGCCGCCTACTCACGCTGGCCACCCCGCGCGGCCAGGCCTGGCTTCAGGCGGGGGTCTTGGGAGTTCTCACCTCGCAGGTTGCGTGGGGGCTTCACTATTGGCGAGTAAACCCGGTCCAAGAAGCGCTCGTGCTGACCCTGGTTGTCTACTTGGGGATCAACCTGATTACCGTGCACTTCACCGGGAGGCTCAGCCCGTCTCGCTGGCTCGAATTCGGCGCGATTGCCGCACTCGGTTTGACGACAGCAATCCTTCTGGCGTGAGGGCAGTCAATGTAGGCGGCGCACTCGACGGCCGCTAGAGGTTCGACCTGAGGCGAGGGCGCCCGCAGAGAGTTCTCATTCTGGTTCGGGCACGTCTAGTTGCAGAATGAAACCGCCCACTGGCTTGTCTCGGCAGGGGCGGACTCGTCCTCGAACTTGCCTCTGGCGGGAGATGCCGACTCAATCGTGTTCGGAAGGACCTCGATCTCGGCGGGCTCGCCAACCGACCACGCGCTCCGTACCATCCACCAGCCGCCTGATGTTCGGCCTGAGCGCGACCAGGAGCAGGATTTCGACCAACAGTCCGAAGGCGATGTATTCGCCCGGGATGTATCCCGCCCTGGCGGCCCAGGTGAATGCGGCGGTGATGATCAGGCCGGTGCTCATGGTGGCCACCGAGGCATAACCTATCCCCATAAGGACCAGGAGAGAGAGAGGGATGACGATCAGGGGTGAGAGAGCCCACAATCCGAAAGCTGCTCCGACGGTGGGCGCACCTCCCGCCCCTCCGCGCAATCGAATCACGCCGTCCCGTCGCTCGAGGAGGAAGATGGAGTAGTTGTGGCCGAGGACGGCGGCCAGGCCGGCGAGCACCTCGACCCAGGCCATGCCTCCGGTAAGCCCCCGGGCGAGCCAGACCGCGCCCGCACCTTTCAGCGCATCCGCCAGCGCTGTCCCCGCTCCCGCCCACAGGCCGGCGGCTCGCATGGCATTCGTCCCGCCCGTCCTTCCACTGTGCAGGTGGCGCAGGTCCAACCCGGTCGAGATGCGCACGATCAACACACCGAACGGGACCGAACCCATGACGTAGGCTGCAACCACCGCACCGACTGTTAGGACACTTTGCACTTCAGTCCCCTCTTAGCCCACTCGAGCTTCTCGAACCACCGCCCCGTTCGCCGATGAGAGGCGTCACGCCTCCTCAACCGGATCGATGATCGCAATCGACCTCGGCCCACTCTCATCCAGCCGGAATGCATGGCAGATCCATCCGTGCTCCCCGGGTGACCAGATGAGATAGGCGGCCTCGAGGAACGCCGCTTCTCGAAGATCTTGGCTGGAGAGTCCGGAGGGACCTACGGGGTGAGAATGGAAGATCCCGACCAGCTCAAGCCCCGCGTCTTCGATCGCCTGCATCGCATGGAGCTGGCCGCGGGGCTCCATCCTGAAGCGCGTCGGACTGTGGGCGATGTTCTCGACGGGTATCGCCATGCGAACCTCTTGCCCGTCTCCTCCCAAGAGGCCGCAGACTTCCTCGGCTTGAAGACTGCGCACATGATCTAACATGATCTGCATTTCGCGAGTTCGAATGCGGAGGACAGCAGGTCCGGAGGCCATCACCGGAATTATACAGGACGGGTCGGAATTCACGCCACAAGCCCAAGGTGAACCCGGCCAAGACCAGCGCTGGTGCGAGCATTCCTAGGGCGGAGGAGCCTCAGGGTGAGGGTGACTTGATCTGAAGGTCAGCCCGGTAGATAATGGTCGCAGGCGACTCATGCTTGAACCTTAGCCGAGAAGGCGAGTGCGAGTGCAGTGACTGACGGACCAGAGAAGCTCCCTGTCGACGTCTTGGGCTACCAGGTTGACCACCACGTACGCCGCGACCCGCACCGTCAAGCGGCTGCGCTTTCCGACGTCATCCTCGGGGGGCAGGACGGCCTGGTGAACGTGCTTGGCGTAATCCTGGGCGTGGCTGCCGCCACCGCCAATACCAGGATCGTCCTCGCCGCCGGGATGGCGGCCACCTTCGCCGAGTCGGTCTCAATGGCAGCCGTCGCGTATACTTCCCGCCTGACGGACTCGGCGTTCTACCAGAGCGAGCGCGAGCGCGAATACCGGCACGTTCATCTCGTGCCGTCGGTTGAGCGGCAGGAGATACGCGAGATCTATCTTAACAAGGGCTTCGACGGCGAGTTGCTCGATCGGATCGTCGAAACCATCACAGCCGACACAGACACCTGGGTGGGCGTGATGATGAGCGAAGAGCACAAGCTGTCTCCGACAGACCGCCCGATGGCGATCCGCTCAGGTTTGATCGTCGGCCTGTCGGCGATAATCGGGTCGCTAATCCCGCTCTCGCCGTTCATCTTCTTTCCCGTACAAGTTGGGATTTGGAGCTCCGTCCTTCTAGGTGCCCTGACCCTTTTCGTCGTTGGCGTCTACAAGGCCCGGGCGACAGTCGGCCATGCCGGGCGGAGTGGACTGGAGATGGCTGTCATCGGCACGTTGAGCGCCATGGTGGGGTATGTCGTCGGCCTGATATTCCGGGTGCCGGGGACTTCATAGACGGCGACTCCTGTTTACAGGATGGGGGGGGTGTCCACAATTGTGTCCTTCCGTCCCTGCCGGGATCCAGTCAAGCTCATCGTCCCGACCCAGCACCTGCGGTTCTGGGCAGGTGTGTCCTTCGGGAGGACGAACGGTGCTTCGCGAAGCTCCCGCAAGGGGGCGAGGAATCCTCATAATGCCGCCAACGCAATTCGATTCACGGGCTCAGAAGCTCTCGACTCGGCTACGATCCAAGAGGGTCACGCTTCGGGGATTCCTCCGAGGCGAACGATCTATCCGACAATCCCCCCTTCGGTCAGCCGGCGAACGTCGCCGAGCGCACGCTCGATATCGCCCGGCTCAAGCTGCTCCCCGGTATCGACATGCTGCAATCCCCCTCGCGCCGCCTTCTCCAATGCCAATGCCCGCACCGACCTGCCCTGGGCGAGCGCCTCCTTGACCAGCGCCGCGCCTGCGGCATAGCCGATAAGAGGATTTAGGGCGGTGACGATGATGGCGTTCCGCTCCAACCAGGCGGTTGCCTGCTCGGTGTTTGCCTCAACCCCGCGGACACACTTGTCTGTAAACGAGCCGATTGACCCGATCATCACTTGCATCATCTCGAACAGGCTGTGAGCGATAATCGGCATCATGACGTTCAGCTCAAGCTGACCGGCTTGCGCGGCGAGAGTGACCGTCGTGTCGCATCCAATGACGTGGAACATGGCCATGTCGAGCATCTCCGCCATGACCGGATTGACCTTCCCGGGCATGATGCTCGACCCTGGTTGGACGGCCGGGAGGCGGAGCTCATTCAAACCGGTTGCCGGGCCGGAGGCAAGCAAGCGGAAGTCGTTTGCGACGCGGATCAAGGTCGACGCCAGCGTACGGAGGCCGCCCGAGAAATCTACCATGTCGGCCATCGATTGCATGCTCTCGAAGAGGTTGTCCGATCCGGAGAGCTCGAGACCGCTCAGCTCGGCAAGCCTTCGGACCATCCTGGGATGGTATTCGGGATGGGCATTCAATCCGGTGCCGACGGCCGTTCCGCCGATCCCAAGCCGACGGAGCCCGTCCGCCGCGCGTCGGATGCGTTGACCGTCGCGCTCAACCGCACGGGCATAACCGCCGAACTCCTGCCCGAGACGGATCGGGACGGCATCCTGCAAGTGCGTGCGGCCAGACTTGAGGACTCCGTCAAACGCCTTCGCCTTCTCTCCGAGCGCCGTCGAAAGTTCGTCGATGGCGTCCATGAGTCCTTCAAGGCGCCATAGACATCCCAGCCGGATAGCGGTCGGGATCGTGTCGTTCGTCGACTGTGACTTGTTGACGTGGTCGTTGGGGTGGACCCGGTATTCTCCGAGTGCGCCTCCCAGGATCACGGTCGCCCGGTTGGCGATCACCTCGTTAGTGTTCATGTTGTGACTTGTGCCGGCCCCGGCCTGGAAGGGGTCGACGATGAATTGATCGTCCCACTTCCCCTGCCTGACTTCCTCGGCCGCCTCGGAGATCGCCCGCGCCCGCTCGGCATCCAAGAGCCCGAGGGCCAGATGGACCTCGGCGGCAGCGCGCTTGATCGTCGCCAGGCCCCAGATGAAGGCCCGCCAGGTCCTCAAGCCGGAGACCCGGAAGTTCATCGCCGCCCGCATGGTTTGGGCACCGTAGAGTGCTTCCGCCGGAACCAGTACCTCACCGATCGAATCGCGTTCTTTCCGAGTGGCCATGTCGACTGCCATCTTCGATCCCCTCTCTATCCTGTCCTGCCGGGCATGTCATGCACTTACTTCAACAGATCGCCGGGCGGCCCAGGAAGCAAAGAGGGAGCCGTGAGGCTCCCTCTGACAAACGCGCTGGCCATACCGCTCAGGATTCCAGAGCCTTGTAGCCCGGGCCCTTTGAGAAGTAGTCGTAGTTAGGCTTGATGTCCGGCGTCAGGTCGACCACTTGCCCCGCCTCCAGCTTGCGGGTGAAGTTCAGGTGGACTGCTTCCCCGTGCTCATTCTCGCCGTCCCAGGGTTGATCGAACCCGGGCGCGCCGGACGACATGGCCTGGACCTCGCCTCCCTTGGCAGCGTATGCCGGTGGGACTTCCTCTTCGGTGAATATCGCCTCGAAGGGGCATTCAGGAATGCAGGCGCCGCAGTCAATACATGTGTCTGGATCGATGTAGTACCACGGCCACTCGTCCACGGGCTTACCCGGAACAATGCACTCGACCGGGCAAACATCCACGCAGGACGAGTCCCGCAGGCACAGGCTGGTGATGATATGCGTCATCTCCTGATCCTCCGAGAAAGTTGGCTGAATGTCCGGGGCTGAGGCCGAGGCGCTAGCCCATCTGACGTTCGAACTTTTCGCCGACGGTTTTCCAGTTTACCACATTCCACCAGGCGGCCACGTAGTCGGCGCGCCGGTTCTGGTATTTCAAGTAGTAGGCGTGCTCCCAGACATCGAGGCCGAGGACAGGTTTCATCCCTTCGGAGACCGGGTTGTCTTGGTTGGCCGTCGAAATGACTTTGAGCCCGCCTGACTTGTCCAGAACTAGCCAGGCCCAACCGCTCCCGAAGCGTCCCATGGCCGCCTTGGAGAATTCCTCCTTGAAGGCTGCGAAGCTCCCGAGGGCCTTGGAGATCGCATTCCCCAGTGAGCCTTTCGCCTCCCCTCCTGCCCCGGGGCCCATCGACAGCCAGAACATCGAGTGGTTGGAGTGGCCTCCGCCGTTGTTGCGGACCGCCATCCGGATCGATTCGGGAACGGCATTCAAATCAGAAAGCAGCTCCTCCACGGCCTTGTTCTGGAGTGCTGCTTGTCCCTCGAGGGCCTTGTTCACATTGCTGACGTAGGCGGCGTGATGCTTTGTGTGATGGATCTCCATCGTCTGGGCATCGATATGCGGTTCGAGTGCATTGTAGGGATACGGAAGCGCGGGTAACTCGTACGGCATGTTGACACTGCTCCTCTCATTTGGCTCGGATCACCACCTGATCACCCCGCAGGTTTTCACCCGCGCTGCGGGTGAGGCTGTGTCACTCGGCAGCTCGGCTGCCACAATCGAGGCAATACGATCTCAGGGATGTTCCAGGTTGACCCGGATGCACATATCCGGTACCATCGTTGGACGTCTTCGGCGGCCGGATTTCGGCAATTGTGTGGTCGCCGATCATTGTAGACCCCCGCTTCGGATTTTGTCAAGCTAACTATGCGAATTCATCCCGGTGCCGCGATCAGTGTACGCGAGGAGACTGGCCGTCCTCCGATTCCGCCCATAGCCGGGATCGCCGTCGGAATGCTCGCGTTCTCGACGTCGGCTATCATCACTCGCTACGCCCAAGTCTACGCGCCCTCCCTCGTTATCGCCGCCTACCGTCTTGCACTGGCCTCCCTCGTCCTCGCCCCTATCGTCCTCCTCCGCTATGCGAGGACGCTCCGCAGCATGGACCGGGGAGAGCTGCTTCTGGCCCTGGCCAGCGGTGGCTTCTTGGCCATTCACTTCGGGACCTGGATCACCTCGCTCGAGTACACGACGGTGGCCAGTTCCCTCGTGCTGGTCTGGACCTCGCCTCTCTTCGTGGCCCTGCTCTCCCCCTTGACGCTCGGCGAGCCGATCTCCCCTCCCGTCGGATGTGGGCTGGCCGTCGCCCTCACAGGCAGCGTCATCGTCGGCCTTAGCGATGCCTGCTCCTGGCGGGCCGGCTTTTCCTGCCCGTCCGTCGATCACATCTTCCAGGGCAAGGCGGCCTTCGGGGACTTGCTGGCGTTGGCCGGGGCGGTCGCAGGCGCCGGTTACATCATCTTGGGTCGTCGGCTGCGCCGGACGATGGCCCTCGTCCCTTACATCAGCCTGGCTTACGGAGCGGCTGCCGTTGTTCTCATGGTTGCCGTTAGACTCTTGGGTCAACCTGCCTTTGGCTATCCGGCGAAGGCGTACGGTCTGTTCGCCCTGTTGGCGCTTCTACCTCAGCTCTTCGCCCATTCGACGTACAATTGGGCTTTGCGATACTTGTCGGCGACCTACGTCTCGGTTGCGCTCCTGGGCGAGCCTGTCGGATCGACGATCCTGGCGTACTTCCTTCTCGGCGAACACCCGGCCGGCATGATGCTCGTGGGAGGGGTCTTGATCTTGATCGGCATCGCGCTCGCCTCGCGCAGACAAGCCGACCAAAAAGGTCTGGCTGGCCCGCCGCCAGAACCGGGGTGAGGCCTTCGGAGGATCCCAATGCAGACACGTTGCTACCGATGTGGCTGGAGTTATGCGATCAAACAGGACGAGATCATCGCCGCTCTGCAGGCACTCGAGGCCGGCGGAGGGGTGCATTATGATGCGCGCTGCCCCCGCTGCCGACACATCAACAAGCTCTCGATCGAGATGCTGCGGCGCGCTGCGCCCAGGCCCGTGACGGGAAAGGCCTCCGAGGAACCCGAGGCCGCCGAGGGACCATCATCGGAAAGCTAGAAACCGGTGTCTGAACGGCCACTCATCTCACCCGAAAACCTTCTAGCGCATCTCGACGATCCTGTGTGGGCCATCGTTGATTGCACGTTCGAATTGAGTCAACCTCTCCAAGGCGAGTCCGAGTATCTCCAATCCCATATCCCAGGCGCAGTCTACGCCGATCTCGAGCGGGACTTGTCGGCAACGCGCGACGGCAAGAATGGTCGCCATCCGCTTGCGGCGCCCCAGGCCCTGGCCGTAGTCTTCTCGAGGCTCGGCATCGACGGCTCGTCCATGGTCGTAGCCTATGATCGTTCCGGAGGAGCGTATGCTTCCCGCCTTTGGTGGAGCCTGCGCTACCTGGGTCACTTCAAGGTTGCGGTCCTGGACGGAGGATTCCCGGCATGGCTGAAAGCCGGATATCCTGCTCGATCCGGAGGCGAGAAGCGCGAGCCCACCCATTTCGTGCCATCCGTCCAGACAAAGATGTTGGTGAAAGCGGATGAGATCGACCGGCCGGGCGAGAAGACGCTCCGCTTGCTAGACGCACGTGCACCGGAGAGGTATCGCGGCGACGAGGAGCCGCTGGACCTTGCCGCCGGTCACATTCCGGGGGCTGTCAACGTGTTCTGGAAAGACAACCTGGACGAAGAAGGAGGCTTCATTTCATCGGAGCTGCTCGAGAAGCGGTATCGCCGGGTCCTCGGCCGATATCCGCCTTCGGTTGCAGTCGCCTACTGTGGATCGGGCGTTACAGCCTGCCACCTCTTGTTGGCGATGGAACATGCCGGGATAAGCGGGGCCCGACTCTACGCCGGATCTTGGTCAGAGTGGTCTTCCGACTCAAGCCGACCGCTGGCATTGGGGGACGAACCACTCCCTTCAGGCTCCTCACCCCAAATCGCCTAGAGCCGCCACCGAGGAGGCGCAAGCGGAGCGGCATCCGATCGCCTCAAGGATCTGCATGGGCGTGTGGGGGGGTGCAATCGAGCGAACAAAGCCCGGGCTCCCGGGGGCTTCATGTACGCCGGTCCCGGGCCTAGCGGTATATCCCTTGCTGCAAGATCATCTCGGCCACGCCAGCCGGGACCAGGTGCCGAAACGGCTCTCCCGCACCAATCCTGCGGCGGATCTCCATCGCCGAGAAACCCACCACAGGTGCGTTGAAAAAGCGGACCTTCTCGGCGACACCAGGCAGGGCTGCCGACAGCTGGTCCATGTCGACCTCCACCCCCGGACGTCGCATCACCCCCAGTGCTGAGCAGGCTGCGACGAAACGATCGGGGGCATGCCATGCCGGCAGGTCGCGCAAGGAGTCGGCCCCCATCAGGTAGGCAAACTCCGTCTTGGGCATCCGTTCTGCCAGCCAGGCCAATGTTCCCAATGCGTAGTGCGGTTGCGGACGGTCGATGTCGGCGCGGGAAAGCTCAAAGGCGGAGTCCGATCGGATGGCCGCCTCGACCATCGCCGCTCGCTGTTCCACCGACGCCCGCGGAGGTGCGCCCTTGAGCGGGGGATCTGCCGTGACGACCCACAGCACTCGATCGAGCCCCAGCATCCACCGCCCTTCGTCGGCGAGTATCAAGTGACCCAGATGAGGCGGATCAAATGACCCGCCGAAGACGCCGATCAATCCCGCCACTCCAACTCATGACCTCCGATCCTCACGGTGTCCCCGGCCTTCGCTCCGGCTTGTCTCAACGACTGCTCGATCCCCAGGCGCGCCATCAAGCGCTGGAACCGATGCAGGGCTTCATCGTACTCCCAGTACGTCATGTCGGCTGCGCGCTCGATGGCTTCTCCGGCGACCCTCCATGCACCATCCATCTCACGTCGGATCTCGAATTGATCGGGGTCGGCCTTGGGCCGATACACCGGGACTCCCCCCGCTTCCGGCCGCGTCTGCACCTGGCTGACGGCGTCGTATGCCGCCGTCAGAAGCTGGCGCAAACCCGTTTGCGCCAGCGCAGAGATCGCGTACGGCTTGTATCCGAGTTCTGCAAAGGCATTCGTGAGAGACTGCAACCGCTGGCCGACTTCAGGCAGGTCGACCTTGTTGATGGCCAGCACCTGAGGCTTGTCAGCCAGCCCGGGATTGAAGAGAGCCATTTCTGCGTTGATCTGTGAGAAGTCGGCCAGCGGGTCGGCGGCGCTCCCGTCGATGAGGTGTATCAGCCCTCGGGTGCGCGTCACATGGCGGAGGAAGCCGGCGCCGAGGCCGGCGCCCCGGTGCGCGCCCTCGATGAGGCCGGGGATATCCGCCAGGACGAGCGTCGTGCCGTCATCGAGTTCGACGACGCCCAGACTGGGCTCTAGGGTGGTGAAAGGATAGTCTGCCACCTTCGGCCGGGCATTGGAGACAGCCGCCAGCAGGGTCGACTTTCCAGCGTTCGGGGCCCCGACGATACCCACATCGGCCAGAAGCCGGAGTTCCAGCTTTAGCCGTCTCTCCTGCCCGGGCTCGCCGCGCTCAGCCATGCGCGGCGCCTGGTTGCGCGAGGTCGCATAGCGGGCGTTGCCTCGGCCGCCCCTGCCTCCGCGACAAACTTGCAGGCGCTGCTCGGACCCCACCAGATCCTCCAAGAGGGAGTCGTCCGAAGCATCCAACACGAGCGTCCCCGGGGGAACCTCGATCACTACGTCGTCGCCGCTGCGCCCGGTCTTGTCCTGCCCCTGGCCGTTCCTGCCGTCCTTAGCACGGTAGTGGGCATTGTGCCGGAGGTGGGCCAGGGTTCCCAGACCTTGTCGGACGGCGATAATTACATCGCCACCCTTGCCTCCGTCGCCTCCGTCCGGCCCGCCGCGCGGCACATACTTCTCATGCCGGAAGTGAACCACGCCATCCCCTCCGCGCCCGGAGGACACGAGGATACGCGCTTCGTCGATGAACATCTTTTTTCGATGGCTCTCTATGTCAGGGCGCAGGATCGGAGACACACACAAGGCGAGCGTGAGGATTATAACAGACCAACTGCGCTGACCGATCCAGGCTCAAGCCTTGGCTGAGAAGGTCAACCTCCAGCGCGAGACACACAACGCGAGCCGAGGCGCCGGTGAGGCCCCGATCGCGCAAGTTTGCACGGGTCATTCTCTTGTGATAAAGTTCTCCCACTTCCCGCCCGGGTCCCTTGGAGCATGACATGCCAGCTTCCTCAGTTCCCGATATCGTCGTCGGCCGCCTTCCACTCTACCTGCGGGCGCTCTCGCAGATGACGACCGAGGGGAAAGAGGTGACCTCTTCCCAGGAGCTCGGCGAACGACTGGGGATCTCTTCCGCACAGATCCGCAAGGACCTCTCCCAGTTCGGCGAATTCGGCAAGCAAGGGACTGGTTATGCCATCCCCTTCCTGGCTGACCAGCTCAGACGAATTCTGCGCGTCAAGAGCATCTGGGACGTCGCACTGGTGGGTGTGGGCGACCTCGGGCGGGCGGTTGCCCATTACGCCGGCTTCGTCGACCGCGGTTATCGGATTGTCGCCCTCTATGACAACGATCCGCGCAAGATCGGGGAGCAGATCGGCTCTTTCACGATCATGGACTCGGCGACCATGGTGTCGAATATTCGCTCCCGGGAGATCCACGTGGCTATGCTCGCCGTCCCGGCGTCCGACGCGCAGCAAGTCAGCGCTCGTCTGATCGAGGCCGGTGTCCGGGCCATCCTGTGCTACGCGCCGACCTCGATCGTGGTCCCGGATACGGTCCATGTCCAGTACATCGACCCCGTCCTTCACCTTCAGCGGATGACGTACTACCTCGGCTGATTTCCCGGGCGTGTTTGACCCCCCCCCATCGAAATCGCTCGTGACGGTCGAGCCCGTGCAGGCCAGCCGATAGAGGATTGCCGAACAGGAGGGCGTGTCAGCGGAGCTGACCCGCCCTCCTGTTCGACTCGATCCCCTCCTCTGATGGATCCCGAGAAACGGCGTTGAGCCTATTGCTGAGGGAATGGGTCAGACTGTGAAAGGTGAGTTCTGAGCATTGAAACGTGCTGGGGGGTCGTGCCTGGCTCAGGGAAATGGGACGCCGGGAGGCATGCCGTCCCTGGGGCAATTATGGAGAGCAGATGCCGAGGGCCTGAATGAGCCAGGCGCTGAGAGCGTCAGACCGGCGGCAGGCTTCGGCGCAAGCGCTCGAGCATGCCGAGGGCCTTGGCCGACCCCTTGGCGATACAGGCGGTCGGCTCCTCCGCCAGATAGGCTGGCACACCCGTCTCGCGCGTGAGCCACTTGTCGATCCCGCGCAACAACGCCCCACCGCCGCAGACCAGCATCCCCCGGTCGATGATGTCTGACGCCAATTCCGGCGGCGTGTGTTCGAGCACGTTCCGGATCGAGGCCAGTTGCAGCTGGAGCGTCTCCTGAAGCGCCTCGACGATCTCGTTCGTCGTCAGCGTAATCGGGCGCGGGAGGCCGGTGACCTGATCCTGGCCCTGGACCTCCATCGTCCGCTCCTCTTCTTGCGGGATGGCGGCTCCGATGCGAATCTTCGCCTCTTCGGCGGTGCGCTGACCGATGATCAACCCGTATTTCTTGCGAACGTAACCGATGATGGCGTCATCCAGGCGAAGGCCCCCGCTGCGGACCGCACCCGCGGCGACGATCCCGCTCATCGCCAAGACCGCGGCTTGCGTCACCCCGCCCCCCAGGTCGACCACCAGGTTCCCCGAGGGCGTTGCGACCGGTAGGCCGGATCCGATGGCCCCGGCCAGAGGCTCCTGGATCAAGTGAACCTCACGGCTCCCGGCCTGCAAGCCCGCCTCATGCACAGCCCGGCTCTCGACACTGGTGACGCCATAGGGGATGGTGATCATCACGCGCGGCTTGAAGAGCCTCGCCGGGCCGCAGACCTTCTCGATGAAATGGCCGAGCAAGCGCTGGGTCACCCCGAAGTCGGCGATCACTCCGTCGCGCATCGGACGCATGATCTGGATCGCCTCGGGCACTCGGCCGTCCATTTCGCGCGCCGCCTGCCCGACCTCGACGATCTTCGATTCCTCGACGTCGATCGCCACGACCGTCGGTTCGTGCAACGCGATCTCATCGCCTTCGCAGATGAGCGTGTTGACCGTGCCCAGATTGATCCCGAGATCCTTGCCGAACAGCGGCATGGTCTACATTTCCTGACCGGATTCGGACGAGCTGCGTTTCTGCCGACCGCGCCGATAGCGGCGAATGGCATCCAGGCGCAAATTGGACTTACGCAGCGCCGACTGGAGCGCCAGGTACTGGTCCGTATCCGGCGGCAGCCCTTGCTTGAGCAGCTCTTCGGCTCGGGCCTTGGCTGATTCGGCCCGTTCTTCGTCGATTTCCTCGATCCGCTCGCCCACGTCCGCCAGGACAGTCACGATCTGCGGCCGGACTTCCATCACGCCCCCGGCGATCGTGAAGGCATGCTCCCGCCCCCCTTCGCGCAGGCGGAGCACTCCGTAGGCCAGCGTCGTCAGGAGCGGGGCGTGATTCGGCAGGATGCCCATCTCCCCCATCGTACCCGGTGCGACAACGATGTCAACCGGTCCTTCGAAGAGCACTTTGTCTTGGGTGACGATTTGGCATTGGATGGGCATGTCTGCCTCGCGCCGCCGTGCCGGCCGCCTCAGGCGGCCGCTAAGCGAGCCGCCTTCTCGACTGCTTCGTCGATCGAGCCGACCATATAGAAGGCCTGCTCCGGGAGATCGTCGTGTTTGCCTTCGAGGATCTCGCCGAATCCGCGCACCGTCTCTCGAAGCGGGACGTAGCGACCTTCCTGACCGGTGAACTGCTCGGCGACATACATCGGCTGCGAGAAATACCGCTCGAGTTTGCGGGCCCGGCTGACCAATAGCTTATCGTCCTCGCTGAGCTCTTCGACGCCCAGGATGGCGATGATGTCCTGCAGGTCCCTGTAGCGTTGGAGCACACGCTGCGTCTCGCGGGCGACCCGGTAGTGGTCCTCGCCCACGACCTGCGGATCGAGAATGCGCGAGGTCGAAGCCAGTGGATCGACAGCCGGGTAGATTCCTTTCTCCACAATCGATCGTTCGAGTGCAATGGTGGCGTCCAAATGGGTGAATGTCGACACCGGCGCCGGATCGGAGTAATCATCCGCCGGGACATAGACAGCCTGCATCGATGTGATCGATCCGGTCCGAGTCGAGGTGATCCGCTCCTGGAGCTCGCCCATCTCCGTCGCCAGGGTCGGCTGATAACCCACCGCCGAGGGCATCCGTCCGAGGAGCGCCGAGACTTCCGAGCCCGACATGCTGAAGCGAAAGATGTTGTCAATGAAAAGGAGCACATCGCGGCCCTGATCGCGGAAATACTCGGCCATGGTCAGGGCCGTCAGACCGACACGCAAGCGGACACCGGGAGGTTCGTTCATCTGACCATAGACCAGGACCGTGTCTTTCAGCACCCCCGATTC
>MGOM01000096.1:3863-4164 GCA_001797105.1 Chloroflexi bacterium RBG_19FT_COMBO_62_14 | reverse complement strand
AAGATCCCCGTCTTCCCGCCTTTGGTGAATGGGGCGATCAGATCGACGACCTTGAGGCCGGTCTCAAATACCTCGACCCGAGTGGCCTGTTCTTCGAAGGATGGCGCCGGGCGATGGATCGGATAGGTCTCATGTGCCGTCAAGCTTCCGCGCCCATCCACGGGCACCCCGAGCACATTGAAGACCCTTCCCAACGTGGACTCGCCGACGGGGACTCGGATTGGCGACCCGGTCACCTCTACCGGCGTGCCTCTCCGAAGGCCATCGGTCGTATCCATGGCCACGGTTCGAACCAAACGAT
>MGOM01000096.1:2020-3805 GCA_001797105.1 Chloroflexi bacterium RBG_19FT_COMBO_62_14 | reverse complement strand
GATCGCGTCGTAGATCTCGGGCAAGTTCCCGGGAGGAAACTCGCAATCCACTACGCCTCCCCTGATCTGGACGACCTGACCGCTGACTCGCTCCATCCTCGCCTCCGGTCAATCTCGGTGTGGCGACAGTTGCTCGCCGTGTCTCTCTATTTGCACGGCGCGCTTACATCTCTCAACCGGGATACCCCCCACGAGTTCCGTCACCCCAGAGCCTCGACACCTCCGACGATGTCGAGCATCTCGTTAGTAATCCCTTGCTGGCGGGCTTTGTTGTAATCCAGGCGAAGAGCAGACGAAAGATCGTGAGCATTCTGTGTGGCGTTCTGCATGGCCACCATCCTGGCGGCATGCTCGCTTGCAAGAGATTCAAGGACCGCCTGATAGAGTTGCAGCGCCGTGAAGCGAGGCACGACATGGTCGATGAGCTCGGCCTCGCCCGGTTCGTAGATGTACGCCTGCGCCGGGCCGGTCCGCTGCGGCTCGAATTCCATGACCGTCTCGGCGCCCTCGTCCAGCTCGAGGGGCAGAAGCTTCTTCATCGTCGGTACCTGGCGCAGCAGGCTGATGTAGTCGGTGTACACGAGATAAACCTGGTCGGTCCGACCTTCGAGAAACTCCCCCACAGCCAGTCTGCCGATAGCCGAGACGTCGGCGAAAGTCGGCTCGGCCGGCAGCCGGCTGAACTCGGCCAGGATGGAAGCCCGCCTGCGGGCCATCATGTCTCTTCCTTTGCGGCCCACGACGATGTAGCGAACAGGTACGTCTGAGGATTTGAACCGCTCGAGGGTGAAGCGGACGACGTTCGTATTGTAGGCGCCGGCAAGGCCCCGGTCACCGGTCACGAGGATGACCAGCTTGTCCCGGACCTCGACGCGTTCCGTCAGGAGTGGGTGGATGTTGCCGCGCGCCGGTTGAGTGGATAGATGCAGCAGCACCTCCCAGGCCCGCGCGGCGTACGGACGTGTCGCCGTCACGGCCTGGATCGCTTTGCGGACCCGACTGGCGCTGATGGCCTGGAGGGCGCGCGTGACCTGGGCTATGTTGTTGACGCTTCGGATGCGGAGGCGCATCTCGCGGGCGGAAGGCATCGATCCGTCCTGTGACCAGGCTTAGGTCAGGCTTGCCAGCCGATATGGAAGGCTTCCAGCGCCTTCCGCAGGTCGGCCTCGGTCTCGGGTGTGATTTGCTTGCGTCCGGCAATGTCCTGCAAGATCTCCGGGTGCGAGGCCTGCATGTTGCGCAGCACTGCCGCCTCCCATTCGGCCATCTTGCCGACAGGGACCTCGTCTGCGAATCCATTGGTACCGGCGAACAATAGAACCACCTGCTCCGCAAGGTCAACCGGTCGGTACTGCGGTTGTTTGAGGATCTCCTGAAGCCGCTGGCCACGCGCAAGCTGGGCCTGCGTCGCCTTGTCCAGATCCGAGCCGAACTGTGCGAAGGCGGCCACCTCGCGGAACGAGGCCATGTCCAGGCGCAATCGACCGGCGACCTGCTTCATGGCTTTGGTCTGCGCATCCCCCCCCACGCGTGATACGGACAAGCCGACATTGATCCCGGGGCGGATGCCGGCATTGAACAGATCGGCTTCGAGGTAGATCTGGCCATCGGTGATCGAGATGACGTTTGTCGGGACGTAGGCCGAGACGTCGCCGAGCAGCGTCTCGATGATCGGGAGGGCAGTCAGCGATCCGCCCGATCCCTTCACCTTGGCCACCCGATAGGAGGCGGGGTCCGGCAAGGATTCGAGCGCCTCGTCCGCAGTGTGGCGGGCCAGCGGTCCAT
>MGOM01000096.1:0-1972 GCA_001797105.1 Chloroflexi bacterium RBG_19FT_COMBO_62_14 | reverse complement strand
CGCTAATCGGACGGCTCTCTCAAGCAAACGGCTGTGCAGGTAGAACACGTCCCCGGGGTAGGCCTCGCGTCCGGGCGGGCGTCGCAAGAGGAGCGATACCTGACGATAGGCCCAGGCGTGTTTCGACAAATCGTCATACACGACCAGGGCGTCGCGACCTTGCTCGGCGAACTCTTCACCGATTGCGCAGCCGGCGTAGGGTGCGATGTATTGCAGGGCCGCCGGGTCATCTGCCGGCGCAGCGACGACCACGGTGTGTTCCATAGCGCCGGCTCGTTCAAAGGTCGCGACCAGTCGGGCCACCGAGGCGCGCTTCTGCCCGATGGCCACATAGATGCAAGTTAGATCCTTGTCTTTCTGATTGATGATCGTATCGACCGCCAGAGCCGTCTTCCCGGTCTGGCGATCTCCGATGATCAACTCGCGCTGCCCTCGACCAATTGGGATCATCGAATCGATGGCTTTGATCCCTGTCTGGACCGGGGTATCCACGTCCTTTCGTTTGACCACCCCTGCCGCGATCCGCTCGATCGGGCGGTAGCGCTCGAATTTGAGCGGGCCCTTCCCATCGAGCGGTTCACCCAGGGCGTTCACCACGCGTCCAACCAGGCCGTCGCCCACCGGGACCGAGGCGATGCGCCCAGTGCTGTAGACCGCCATGCCTTCCTCAATCCCCGAGTACTCTCCCATGACGATCACGCCGACCGAGTCGCTCTCCAGGTTGAAGGCGATGCCCATCACGTCGTTGGCGAAACGGACTAGCTCCTGGGAGCGCACGTCGGCCAGACCCGAGACGCGCGCAATCCCGTCGCCGGCTTCAAGGACGTTCCCGATGTCTCTGAGTTCAATCGTGGGGGAGAATGACTCGATCTGTTGGCGTAGTTCTGAGGAGAGGCTGGAGACAAGGTCTTCCGACATGTTCCCTCCAGAACAGGAGGTCAGGAAACGAAATCGCGGTTGAGAGCACCTGGCGCGCCCGGGGGGGCGACGGCGCGCCCCTCTTTTCTAGCCGCCCTGGTGCTCGGACGGGGCGCGAGACGAATCGCGCCGCGGCGGCGAGGCCATGTCATGGCCCCGCCGTTGACTTCAAAGATATCGTAATCCGCCGGATCCTGCGGGGCGCCGGAATGATACCTGAGGCACTCCATTTTGTCCAGCACTTCACAATTGAGGCGGGTTTAGCGCTCGCCGACCGGTCCGCGTTTCTTTCCCATACCCAACTCGACGGACCGCTCATACGCCGCCCAGATCGCCCGGGAAAGCGCCGTGCGGAACCCGGCCTTCTCGAGGTAATAGAGGGCCGCGGCCGACGTCCCCCCGGGAGAGGTGACCTGATTGCGCAGGCGTGCCAGGTGACTGGGGGATTTCTCATAGAAGGCAACCGAGCCCTTGACCGTTTGGACGACGAGTTGTTCTGCGATCCGGCGCGGAAACCCGAGGTGGACACCGGCGTCGACCATGGCTTCCATGAACAGATAGACGTACGCCGGCCCAGTCCCGGAAAGTGCGGTGGCCATGTCGAGATAATCTTCGTCTCCGACGAAAAGCTCTTCACCAAAGGCACTCAGGATCCGTTGGGCTTGCTCCTTCTGGGCGGCGGTCACAGCCTCGGTCGAGGTCCAGACGGTGATCCCTTGGCCTACCTGGGCGGGCGTGTTCGGCATCGCCCGGACGAGGGCGGCATGCTTGAGGCGCGAAGCCAGGCTTTCGAGACGTGCGCCGGCCACAATCGAAAGCACGAGCGCCGCCGGCGGGATCGCCCCACTCAGCCCATCCGCAACGTCCGGCGCCATTTGTGGTTTAACCGACAACACGACGACCTGCGCTCCATCGACCGCGCTCCTGTTGTCCGTAGCGGTCCGTGTACCGTAGCGCTCAGCAAGCTCTTCAAGCCGTTTCGGCCTCGGCCCGCTGAACGTGATCTGATCGGCGCCGACCTCAGCCTTCTGGATCAGGCCGGTGGCCATCGCCT
>MGOM01000095.1:23688-23968 GCA_001797105.1 Chloroflexi bacterium RBG_19FT_COMBO_62_14 | reverse complement strand
CTACCGGGACGTTCCCCAGAAGTTCGATTGCCTTCCGGACCCCGGCTGCACGGTCCTCGGTGTTGACCAGTGATACTCGTCCCATCCGTTGCTCTCCGCCGCCGGCCGTCGGTGTCACGCTTGCCTGAGGACGCGGCGTACCCGTGGCGGAAGTTAGCGGCGTCGAGCTGGGGGCGAGCGTCGCAGGCTGGAAGGCCGCTTGGCTCAGATCCGCCCCGCAAGCAGCCAGGAGTGCACCGGCGGCCGTCGCTCGTCCGGATCGCCACGCCGCCTCCAGGAA
>MGOM01000095.1:23209-23665 GCA_001797105.1 Chloroflexi bacterium RBG_19FT_COMBO_62_14 | reverse complement strand
AAACGTCCCTCCGCCAGTTGAAATGGCCTTACGCCAGCATCATACCATCCCCCGCCGTTGCGGACAGCGGTCAGGCGGGGAGGCCTCCGCGACCCTGGTACCCATTGTCGGTGCTCTCTCACCAAACGACATCCGCTACAATGGGGATACGTCCCAACCCCATGGCGTCGGCCTCGCATTGCGACATGAGCCATCGATGGTGGAGGAACGAAGGTGATCTACCTCGCAGGACGGATTCACCGTCGGCATCTGATCTGGACAGCCTTGGCTCTGGGGGTAACCGTGGCATGCTCAACCCCAGAAATGGCACCCACTCCCCTGCCCTCGGATTCCAATCGCGAGGCGCGGGCGAGAATGGTTGCCGATGGGATCGTCGGCTGGGGGATCGAAGACCAGGCCGTGATCGACACGATGGGGCGCGTCCCTCGACACGTGTTTGTACCGGACGAGTATCTC
>MGOM01000095.1:21252-23185 GCA_001797105.1 Chloroflexi bacterium RBG_19FT_COMBO_62_14 | reverse complement strand
CTCCCCATCGGCTACGGGCAGACGATCTCCCAGCCTTATATCGTGGCCCTCATGACGCAGGACGCCGACCTCGAGCCCGGCGAGCGCGTTCTCGAGGTTGGGACAGGTTCGGGGTACCAGGCGGCCGTGCTGGCGGATTTGGGGGCAACGGTGTTCACCATCGAGCTCATCGCCCCTTTGGCTGACTCGGCCGCTCGCAGGCTCATCGATCTCGGCTACGCGAACGTCCAGGTGCGGCACGGTGACGGGTACCTTGGTTGGTCCGAAGAATCGCCATTTGACGCGATCATCGTGACGGCCGCCCCCGACCACGTACCGCAACCGCTTCTCGCCCAACTCAAAGTGGGCGGCCTCCTGATCATCCCCGTGGGACCGGTCGGAGGCTACCAAGAGCTCTGGCGCATCCAGCGAGTGGCCGAGGAACGGTATGAGTCCTCCAGCCTTGGAGGCGTGCGGTTCGTCCCGCTTCTGCGGGAGGAGCCGGACGAGGCTTCTTGAGGCTACAGTTAAGTTCGCTTGCTTGGCTGGCGGACTGCGTCCCTGTCCGGTTGGGCTAGGAACGGCCGGCCTGCCCATGCCGCCACAACGTAGGCTAGCACACCGGCCACCATCGCCGCCCTCAACCCCCACGTCAGGCCGATCATCGCCGCAAGCACTCCACTGACCCCGGAAGCGGCGCCGTTGACGGCCCACGCCCAGGCGATGAGACCCGGCGCGCCGCGGCTCAATGATCGCAATCCGGCAACGAATGGCATCCCCATGAGGAAACCGGCAGGGACGCAAAGCGCCATCCCAATAGCCACCCTTGCCGACAGCGGCCACCCCAGAGCTCCATGGACAACGGTGGGGAGGATAAGAAGTGTGGCAAGGAGGGCGAGGATTAGACCCAGGCTGACCTTCCTCGCGTTCAGGCTCGGTGAAACCAGGCTTCCCAAGCCGGAGGCCGTCAAGAGAATAAGGAGGACCACCGCCAGGGCCGTCGAAGGTCTATCAAGCAGAAGTGTCATCTGCTGGATCAAAGGGATTTCTACCAACAGATAGCCAGCCCCCAGACTGGCGAAAAACAACAAGAAGGGCCCTTCCCGAGTTGTCAGACCGGTTCTCCCGATCAGTAAGACTCGCGGGAGGATCGCCAATGGCAGGCTGAGGAACGCCATTACGGCGAGCAGCAGGATCAGGACCAGATAACCGGATCCGCCGAAAGGCTCCCAAGTTGAGCCGAGGCTCTCGATGACCTCCGGGATCTGGCTCCAGCGGAAGAAGTGGAAGAAGTAGGGCCAGTCATCAACAGGAGGGCGGATGTCGAACGTGTAGGAGCCCTCCACACCGGCGGGATCGCCAAGCAGGGCCTCGAACAGTTCATGGTAGATGTCCTCGGGCAATCGGTTGAAACGATTGAGCTCTGCCGGATCGAGCCCGGGGAGCAAGATCGGATCGAATCCATTGGCCTCAAGAAACCTTCGGACGAGGTTGAGCTCATCGGCAGTAAACGCCCGCCTGCTCGCGATCACCGTCGCCGTTCGCATGCCTCTATAGGCGACCAGTC
The DNA here is from genome assembly GCA_001797105.1 of Chloroflexi bacterium RBG_19FT_COMBO_62_14. Classification (GTDB taxonomy): domain Bacteria; phylum Chloroflexota; class Anaerolineae; order Anaerolineales; family E44-bin32. The sequence goes on along the minus strand of MGOM01000095.1, from coordinate 21,639 downwards.
GGTCCTGCGGTTGATCCACGCCAAATTCGGACAGGGCACCCACCACGGTCGCGAACAGCCTCGTCTCCTCACTGGGCGGAGTGCCGAGCCAGCGGGTCATGATCAACAGACCATCTCCATTCAACCGCGTGTAAGCCTCGAGGATAGCCTCTTGGGTGAGCGTGTACTCTTCGCTCAGCGAGTACGCGCCGGCAGTGACCGGGCGGTATGGGCTGCTCAGGGCGAAGTCCACGACGTCGAAATCGGCTCCGGAACGAAGCGCCCCACGAGTGGATCGATTCAGTGCCACGATGCGCGGATCGGCTGTGAGATTCCGGGAGAATGCCAAGTACTGCCCATTGAGCGCCTCCATTACCAGCGGCTCGTCGAACGCGACGAAGACCTTGC
>MGOM01000095.1:20353-21230 GCA_001797105.1 Chloroflexi bacterium RBG_19FT_COMBO_62_14 | reverse complement strand
CAACGCCTCCAACCCCCCTCCAGGCTCCAGGATCATCGCCTCGGCCTCGGGCCGAAGGAGGTAGGCCAGTCCACCAGGGAGGTGCATGGCAAGTTCTTTCGCCTCCGGCGAATCCGCACCGATGGGTGTAACCGGCAACGGTCCGTCGCCATCGATGTACAACGCCACCTGGGAAGGCAGGGCAACGGCCGCGTTCAGGCTCAGGCCAGGATAGACATGGGTGCTTTCGCTCTCGACCGCATCCAGTCGCTCCCCCGTCCCGTAAAGGGTGACTGTCCGGCGCGCACCTGGGGAGAGCAGCGCACTCGAAAGAGGTTTGTAGGGCGACAGACTCAGCTGGAGGGCAGCCGGCGGGTCGAAGCCGACGAGTGCCACGAGAATCCCTAGCAGCGCGAATACGCTCATCGCCGTGCGGCGCGCGCAAAAGGCAGCCGCCCCCAGGAAAGCCAGAGCGATCGCGGCGCCCATCCCGCTCTCGACGCCGTGGAGCGTGTGGGCGCCCAGCGCAACAACGCAACCCAACCCCGCGCCGGCGAGGTTTGCCGCGTAAGGCCGTGAGGCACTCTCCCCCGCCTCGGCCAGACACGCGCCGGTGACCCAACCGGTGAAGAAGAAGGGCACACTCGCCGCCAGGAAGTAGATCAGCAGTACGGCCAGCTGACGCCGGTCCCAAAGGACCACATACGAGTCGAACGGGACAAAGTTGATCGTCACGTAAGCGACAAACATGCCGACAGCTCCGGCTGATGAAAGCCATTCCAGCGACGGAGCCCTCGGCCGGAGCGCCATGACCAATCCGCTGGCGGCCGTCCCCATTACGGCCAGACTGACTACAACGAAGGCGAAGCTGTGAAACTGCTGGACGGCGAAGACGCGG
>MGOM01000095.1:20212-20332 GCA_001797105.1 Chloroflexi bacterium RBG_19FT_COMBO_62_14 | reverse complement strand
GGTAAGGACCAGCCCCGCGATGATTCGCCTTGAGCCGAGCACAGTCATCGACGGCTCCTGACCTTCGGCCTCTCAACCGCCTCGGACCGTGGACGGCGCCCGATCATCGGCCGGGTGGGA
>MGOM01000095.1:20046-20127 GCA_001797105.1 Chloroflexi bacterium RBG_19FT_COMBO_62_14 | reverse complement strand
GCAGACAGTTTGACAAGGAGAGCTCTCCTGCCGATTGCCCACAGTGTGCGTCAACCTCGCGCTTTAGTGAGGAGAGCCTGC
>MGOM01000095.1:19618-19899 GCA_001797105.1 Chloroflexi bacterium RBG_19FT_COMBO_62_14 | reverse complement strand
CGTTGCAGGCCATGCACCGCGAGAAGGGTTTGATCAGACTCACGAGATCGAACCGCGCCAGGATCTCCAGGACCTGTTCCCTGGGTCTGGTCTGTCTCACGCAATAGCCGCGCTCGATCGCCGACCGCTTGAGGAGGCCTCGATCTCGGGTGAGGAGGATTCGACCCTGGCGCGTGACTCGATCTGTGAGTTCATCGTCTTCATAGTTGTTGCCGTAATCGGAATCGAAACCAAGCAGGCGCAAGGACCTGGCCAGCCGGCCCAAGTGAACATCGAGAAGG
>MGOM01000095.1:17869-19573 GCA_001797105.1 Chloroflexi bacterium RBG_19FT_COMBO_62_14 | reverse complement strand
CCGATGTCGAGCGTTTCGAACACGGGATACACGCTGACCCGATCGCCGTCGCTGAGCCTGGCGCCGAAATCTGCTGCAACACCATTGATGAGGATCAGATCCACCTCGGTGTGAGGTACGTTGAGGGACTCGATCGTGTCCTTCACCGCCGGACTCCCCCGGAAGTGGTGCTCGAACCCTTTGTGACGCCTTGCCGATGGCAAGAAGTCGTTGAGCTCGGCGTAGAAGCGGAAGATCGCGGTGTTCATGCTCGCCCCTATGAAGCCACGGGGTCTACCGGTTCTCGAAGCGGCTCTGAGTCAGGGCTTGTGCGTGCCTGAATTCTCGCCGCGCTCGCCGGCCTCGCTTCGCCAGGTCGGCTTTCGGGCATAGGGATCGACATCGGGCGCTGCGTCACCTGCGACCACTCCTTCCGCGCCGGAGGCAGCAAACGGATCAGCCGCGTCAGGATCCCGACCGAGGCGATGCCCGCAGTGACCGTCGGCAACGTATCGGTGACATTCAACCAAAGGAAGAGCACAGCAAGCGAAGCGAGACTGTGGTAGGTAAGAACACTGATGAGACGAACGGTCAGCTCAATACGGATGATCAGTGATTGCATGAATGGACGTCTTAAGGTGGACCGCCGGCCACGAGCCGCCTTGCTTCATCCTACGGATGCCCGAGGTGGTTGTCAAGTCGAGGACGAGAACAGATTACCGAAAGAGCCCGGTGACCAGTTGCGCGACTCCGAGGAGGTCGATCGCGCTCACCAGCACGACGGCGATCAGAAGGCGTCTCACCCAGATGGCCCCCTTCTCAATCGCGGTCCTGGCCGCGACCCACGCGCCGAGCATGCTCCCCACTCCCACGATCAGGCCGGCCAGGAGATCGACCTGATGGTTTCGGATGAACACGGCCAGCGCGAACGGGATGTAGAGCATGACGATGCCGAGTTTGACGGCATTGGCCCGCACCAGGTCATACCCGACGGCAAGAACCAAACCGGCCAGCAAGAAGATCCCGACGCCGGCCTGGATGAAGCCGCCGTAGACCCCGATGACGAAGAAGATCACCAGCTGGGTCCACGTCGGACGGCCGGTCATCTCGGTTTGGCGACCCTGAAGCCAGCGTTGAGGCCGGACTATGATGATCCCTAACATCAAGATCATGACCACGCCGATCGTGCGACGCATCATGACCTCGTCCAGGTTGACGGCGACCTGGGCCCCGATGACCGAGCCGATGGTGGCCGGGATTCCCAATAAGAGAGCTCCGCGAAGATCGAGGATGCGATGGCGCATGAAGCTCCCCACCCCGACCACATTCTGCATCAGGATGCCGATTCGATTCGTGCCATTGGCGACCGTCGCCGGAAGACCGATCCAGATCAACGCCGGGAGGGTGATCAGCGAGCCGCTCCCGGCGAGTGTATTGATAAAACCGGCTGCAAAGCCGGCGGCGATCAGAGCGGGTATCGTATACCAGGGCATCGGTGTGTGCACCTCGCCTCGGAGGATCGGGAGGGGGACCTGACGAGTTATACACCGAGTGCCCAGGCGTGTCGAGGAGAGGCAGCCAGAGCCCTGCCCTCCCAAGGTTTGGTCGACGTCCCGGCAATATGTTCATGCATCCCAACCGAGATAGGAGTAGCGTGGAGTGGCGGAAACGAGACTTGCGGGATAATCTTGCGGCTTGAAGGTGGAAGGTCGCCGTCCAGATAGC
>MGOM01000095.1:17225-17776 GCA_001797105.1 Chloroflexi bacterium RBG_19FT_COMBO_62_14 | reverse complement strand
CGGTTGCGGAGCGCCGCAGCCGGAAGACGTGGTCTTCGAGCAACCAGCGCAAGAACGGTTGATCGAGGACAAGGCGGAACTCGCTCGGGCCAAGGCCGGGCCGGATGTCCATTGCCCGTACTGCGGCGCCAGGAACCCGGCCGGAGCGAAGTTCTGCGGCGCATGTGGTGGAGATCTCGCCGGCGCTCAGGCCCGTCAGTCAGGGCGCGTCCTCGGCGCATACCGGGCTGCGGCTGCGGCGCCGATCACCTGCCCTTCATGTGGCACCCAGAACCCGGCCGACGCCCTCGCATGCTCCCAATGTGGGAGCGCCCTCGCCCGCCCCTCATCCGACCAACCCGCTGCTGGCGCCAAGACGCCGGCGAGGCCCGCCGCGAAACTCCCGCTCATCGGCCTCGTGATCGGTGGCGTCGTGCTATGCGTTGTTGCCGTTCTGGCTCTGTTCCTGCTCACGCGTACCGAAGACTTGCAGGGCCAAGTCCAGGGAGTCGAGTGGACGCGCAGTATCGCCGTCGAGGCCCTCGGTCCGGTCCAACTCCAGGACTGGCGGG
>MGOM01000095.1:14865-17129 GCA_001797105.1 Chloroflexi bacterium RBG_19FT_COMBO_62_14 | reverse complement strand
CACCCTACACCCTCGACACCGGAGGCGGGTACGGTGAGGTCGTCCAGGATTGCAGCTACCAGGTTTATGACGATTGGTGCGAGTACACTGCGCAGGAATGGCATACAGTCGACACCCTCACCGCCAGCGGTTCAAACCTCGATCCTCACTGGCCGGAAGTGAGTCTGGCTGGGTCGACGCGTGCAGGCGAGGAGAGTGAAACCTACAGGGTGATCCTCGAGACGCCGGATGGGACGTATCAGTACACCCCGACGGACCTCGCCGAGTTCAGCCAGTTCCTTCCGGGAAGCGAGTGGATCCTCAGAGTGAACAGTCTGAACGCGGTCGTCTCGGTCGAGCCGGCCGAGTAGGCGCGCAGGAGGAACGCGCCCGGGTCACTTCACCAGATCGTATGCCCGGACACCCCGGCCGGGAAGCAAGGCCAATATCGGGACTGCCAGAAGCATGATCAACGCGCTGACCACAAAGGCCGGGCGCATTCCCATCAGATCGGACATCAACCCGACGATGACCACCCCGACCGAGGCCGTGGCGAAGCTCGCCGCCATGTACATGCCGTTGGCTAGGGCGCGGTACTCAGGGAAGCTTTCCTGAACCAGGGCCATGATGACCGGCGGCCCCACGGCCCTCCCCAGCACCCCACCCACCATCCACAGCCCCATCCCTCTCCCGAGGTATTTTCCGGAGAGTCGCCCGGTCATCGCCGGCGCAACCGCGTGCAAGCCGGCCGTGTTCAGCCCGGCGACAGTCAAGAGAATCGGTAGAGCGGCGTAGCTTGGCGCGGCCCCGAGCAGGCTCATCGTGACCCCCGCAACCAGCGGGCCGACGATGACGAGCGGGCGGAGGTTTCTGCGATCGGCCACACGGTCGATGATCGGTTGGATCGTCGCCGGCAGAAGCAAGAACAAGGAGAGTGCACCGGCTTGCGTCAAGCTCAACGATAAGCCGGCGATGAAGAGCGGCAGCAGTGGCGGGAGGAACGCCGTGTACATGTCGTGGATGGCATGCCCAGCGATGAGCGTCACCACGCTCGAGGTCTCGAAGCTTGCTCGGGCCTCGTCTTCCGGCTCCACGGCACGAGCGCTGTCGACGACTTCGAGTGTCGGATTGTGCATGACTGCCTTCAGACGCATGGAGTAGATGGGACGACTTCGCACGCCTCGGGATCATCTCTTCACCCTCCTCCGCCCGCGGCGAAGTCAGAAGTGTACCACCCGAGGGGGTTCGGGCTGGCCCAGCGGAGGACTCTCCGATATTTAGTGCGCCGCCAACAGTCACTTGCCACTCATGGACACCTCGACGGATTCGGGTCACTCGTGGCACAATGGGGTAATCCTGCTCCAACTTGTCTCGATAATCGGAAAAGCCGCAAGTGGAAGACACCCCGGGACTCCTGTCGGCCGAACTTGGAAGCGAAGAGTTCGCATGGCTATCCCAGTCGTGTGAGCCGGCAGGGCTCCGCGCCGAGGAGACGCTGGTCGCCGCAGGTGACTCGGCCGATCCCTTGCCCATCTTGCTCAGGGGGGAGCTACGAGCCGCACCGCGCTCGGGCGAGCCGTGTCGGTTCTTGCGTCGGCCAAGAGAGCCCCTTCTCTTGGTGGGCGCCATCTTCTTGAAGAACCTCGAGGCCGCGTCCGATTGCAGGCTGCTGCGCGTCGGGGCCGATGACTACTTGCAGCGCGTCGCCTCCCAATCGCCGGCCAGCGGCTTGATCCTCTCGGGTTTGATCTGGCGCTTCCGCACCACAGAAGCCATCCTGCATCAGAGCGAGCAACTGGCATCCTTGGGGAAGCTGGCCGCCGGGCTGACCCACGAGCTGAACAACCCGGCCGCGGCCGACAAGCGCGCCGCCAGCCAGGTGCGCAGCAAACTGAGGCGGCTTTATCGGATCGCTGTCCGACTCGGCGAATTAGACCTCGATGCCGATCACCCGCGCACGCTTTTGCGATTCTCGGCGGAGGATCGCCGGGCGAGGCTGAACCCCTCGCTCGACCTCGTGAGCCGGGCCGATGCGCAAGAGGCGGTTGGGCGTTGGCTCACGGTGCACCAGATCGGAGACGCCTGGGATCTCGCGCCTCGTGTCGTCGAAGCGGGAATGTCCCCGGCACACCTGGCGGACTTCACGGACGGGCTTGCGCCCGAAGCGGTCAGCGATGCGCTCAATTGGGTCGGGGGCGTTTTCTCAGTGGAAGAACTCATCACGACACTCGGTAAAGACACCCGCCACTCCGCCGGTCTCGGGCTGGACATCGTTTACAGCATCG
>MGOM01000095.1:10642-14839 GCA_001797105.1 Chloroflexi bacterium RBG_19FT_COMBO_62_14 | reverse complement strand
CAGGTGAGCTCTACGCCGGGTGACACGCGGTTTCGCGTCTTGCTCCCCCTGATTCCCGCGAGCCCTGGCGAACTCGACGACATGAAACTGGTCCGTATCGAGAGGGACAGCGCATGAGCAAACTCAACGATCCAGACCCGACAGCGATGGCGGGCCTATCACAAGGCGCGTGCCGGCATTTGCGCGAGATTCGCGACGTAAGGCCGAGCGGACAGGGATGTAAAGAGTGCCTGGAGATGGGTGACACCTGGGTTCACTTGCGTTTGTGTATGACGTGCGGGCATGTCGGCTGCTGTGACGAGTCGAAGAATCGGCACGCAACCGCGCACTTCCACACCACCGGACATCCGATCATCAGGTCCATCGAACCCGGTGAAGACTGGATGTGGTGCTTCGTGGATCAGATCGATCTCTGATACGGCGAGGGAGCCCATTGAGCGTTCAAGGGCCGATCTGCTAGAGGGAGCCGATGGACTGCTGCAAGACACAAACCTATGAGAGGCAATTCGACGAGAACCTGGCGTCGAACGATCTCCGCCGATATCGGCGTAAGGGGCCGGACCGGACAACGCGCATGTTGATCAAGGCGCTGAAGAGCGAAGGCGTGGAAGGGAAGACATTGCTCGATATCGGCGCCGGTGTCGGCGCGATCACCCACGCCCTGCTCGCCTCTGGCGTCCGCCGGGCGGTCATCGTCGACGCCTCGGGCCCATACCTGGGAGCTGCGCGCCGGGTCGCCGAGGCTAACGGCACACAGGATCAGGTGGATTTCGTGCACGGTGATTTTGTGGAGCTGGCCTCGAGCATCGCCGCCGCCGACATCGTCACGCTCGATCGCGTGATCTGCTGCTATTCGGACATGCCGTCGCTGGTCTCGAATTCCACCGACCGCGCCCGACGCTACTATGGCCTGGTCTATCCGAGAGATCGTTGGTGGGTCCGGCTCGCCATAAGGATCCTGAACTTCGTACAAAGACTTCGCCGGGATCCCTTCCTTGTCTTCGCCCATCCGAACCGTGAGGTTGAAGACCAGATTCTCACGCGCGGCTTCGAGGGACGCTATCGCCATGAGGGGATCTTCTGGCAGGTCGCGCTGTATCGCAGGGCTTAGAGCGGGGATCACTTGCGGCCGTACGTGCCCATGAGCTCGGCCGTCGACAAGATGTGGCCTTTCATGGCCTCAGTCAGACCCTCGGCAGTGAGACCCGAGGCCGAATCCAACGCGCTGTCGAGTGCATACAGCCTGAAGAAGTAGCGGTGGGTGCCGCCTGGAGGGCAAGGTCCGGCGTACCCCAATCCTCCGCCGCTGTTGACCCCCTGGCGTACTCCGTTCGCTGAGTCCGCCTCAGGCGGAAGGCCCTCCGGCAGGCTTGCTGATGTCCCCGGTATGTTGTAGATCACCCAGTGCACCCATGTCCGGCCGGGCGCGTCCGGATCGTCGACGATCAGGGCGAAGCTCTGCGCCTCCCCTGTAGGGAAATTCCATTCCAGCGGAGGGCTGGCGTTGGCGCCGTCACACGAGTACTCGATCGGAATGGGCGAGCCGGGAGGGAAGGCCGGACTTGTCAACTCAAGCGAGTTGCTGCCTTCCCCGGGCGGCGTGACCTCCGAAGCTGATTCGGCGTTCGAGGGTTGGGGCGTGGCTGCCACTGGAAGCGGGTCGACGGGCGGTGTCGACCGGCAACCGACGGCCCACATGATCGAGGCGAGGCCGACCAGGCGCCAACCATATCTGCCCGGCGCCGTGAGTCTCACTTCTTGTCCAGGCTCTTCCAAAGCAGGATCAACTCGGCCTGTTCCGGGGTTTGCGGAGAGTCGAGGTAGCTCTCGGGCGTGTCGCGCCTCAATCGGCGAAGCTCGAGCAGCGCCTGATCACCGCTCATTCCATGCCGGACAAGATAGCACCCGATGACGGTCCCCGTTCGGCCGAGGCCTCCATAACAGTGAAGGTAGACCGTGCGTCCTGCTTCCATCGATTCGTCAATCGAATCGAGGATGGCCTTCATGCCTTCCGGCGTCGGGACGCGCATGTCGCCAATCGGGAATCGACTGTAATTCATCGGCTCGCCATTGCTGATGCGCGGCTGGTCCAGAATGGAATCGTATGGTTTGATCCCGAATTCCCCGGGGTACGTCAAGTCGATGAAGCTTCTCACCCCGGCGGCGATGAACCGGGACAGCCGCTGCGACGCCTCTTTGGCGGCGTGCGCACCGGGATACTCTCCCGCCATCAGCCTCCCGGGGATTACCCAGTAGGCGTTTTCGATCGGCATGGGGATCGTCTCGGTCATTATTAGCCCTTTCGATGGCCCGAGATCCTTGAGGCCGCCATCCCCCGGCCGGCGCTAGGCCCCATGTAACTTTACCCTCATTCTCCGGACGGGGCGAATCAACTCCGAATCGGCTTAGGCGGCAGTCGGATCATGCCGGACTTTCCTTCGGAGGAGCCGGCTAAAGAGCGATCATCGTTGGGCCTGCGCGGACCCGGGAGCCTCTCGCCCTTCCCCCGGGTGAGACCGACGCCTGTCAGACGCCGAGGGTCAACTGTCTCAGCACGTTCCCCGGTCGCGCGTGGTCCTCGAAAGACAGGGCGAGTTTCATGTCGCGAACGGCCGATTTCACGTCTTCCTGGAAGCGTTTGGGGGCGTAAGGGCCGGGGTAGAGGCGGCGATACTCCTTCAGAAGGTCCGGGTAGCCCCGCTCGAGAAACCCCAGGAAATGCTCGCGGGTCCCGGGTTTCAGGTACAAGAGTTGCGCTCCGAGGAACCGGGCCCCGTTCTCGGCCGCGGCCCGGACGACCGCTTCAAGGTTCTGGCGATCATCGGTCAGCCCAGGGATCACCGGCGCCAGGAAGACGCCGGCGTGCACTCCGGCCTCCACAAGCCGCCGCATGACGGAGAGTCTCTGTCTCGGCGGCGGTGTCCCAGGCTCGAGCCTGCACCACAGATCTCGGTCGAGCGTCGTCAGGCTGAAGCACACCGTGCAACCCGGGCCATTCGAGAGGGCGGCGAGGATGTCCCGGTCTCGCAAGGCTAGCGTGCCTTTGGTGACGACGGACACCGGGTTCTGGTGGTCGGCGAAGGCCTGAAGACACTTGCGGGTGAGCCGATACCGCCCTTCGATCGGCTGGTACGGGTCAGTCGCCGTGCCGATCGACACGGTCTCTCTGGCCCAGGAGGGGCGCCGCAGCTCGTTGCGCAGGACACGCTCGATGTTCGTCTTGACGAAGATGACGCTGGAGAAGTCCTTCCCGGCGTCCAATTCCCGGAATCCGTGGTAGCGACGCGCATAGCAGTAATGGCATCCGTGGACGCAGCCCTGATACGGGTTGAGGCTCCAACGAAACGGCATCCCTTCGACGCGGTTGATCGCGCTCCGGGCCTCGATTTCCTCATATTGGACCATCGACATCGCTGCTCCTCCTTTGGCGGGACAGAACAGATGTTCTATTCTCGCATGAGGATAGGCGTTCTGTCAAGGCCGGTGTCAGCATCACTCACGCATTCCTCACCCAAGGAGGAGGGCCTTCTCCCGACCCGAGGGGAGCGCTATTCTGAATCATCATGAGGATTCTTCGCTCGCCCAAGACCGGCGAGCTTCGCGCAGCACCCCGTAAGGGGCAGAATGACAAGGGCGAGGAGGGATTTGCGGCCACGGAGGGCTCCTCCGCATGCCATTCTGCCCCAATTCGATGTACAGCAGATTCGAGGCACCCGCCCCCCTCGCCCCTTGTGAGATAATGACGCTGAGACCGCGCCCCAGTATGCACCCGCCAGCCAGCCCTCCGAGAATCCCCAGAAGGTGGAACCGCCTCGGCGCGCTTCTCCTGGGCGTCCTGGCCGTGATGGCCGCCCGACCCTACGGAACGACCGGCGCGCCTTCCAAGCAAGAAGCCTACGACCTCATCGCTGAGGTCAATGCCTTGCGCGCCGACAACGGCCTGCCCCCCTATCGGATCGACCCGATCCTCATGGCCGTCGCCCAGGCCCACACCGACTATCAGGTGGCGGCCGGGACGACGACCCACTACAGTCCGGACGGATCGCGACCGCGCGACCGGGCCATCGCCGCCGGTTACGGCGGGGGTGCAATAGTCTTCATCTCCGAGAACATCGCCGGCGGGACCGGGCTGACGCCGGCGGAAGCGGTCGGATGGTGGCAGGGCGACGATCCGCACCTGAACACGATGCTCGGTCC
>MGOM01000095.1:10310-10568 GCA_001797105.1 Chloroflexi bacterium RBG_19FT_COMBO_62_14 | reverse complement strand
CGGCCGGCGCCGGCGCGGCCCCCGTATCTCCGGGCTTCATCCTGTCGACCGCGGAGCCTGATGGATCGATCGTCCACGTCGTCCAGGCCGGCCAGAGCCTATGGACCATTGCCGCGTACTACGGGGTGGACATTGGGGTCCTTCGCGAGCTGAACAACTTGGCGGCCTCACCTCTACTGCACACCGGCGATAAGATCGTCGTCCAGCCCGCCATGACTCAGACCCCCACGCCGGAGCCTACCTCGCCGGCGACTCCCG
>MGOM01000095.1:9943-10239 GCA_001797105.1 Chloroflexi bacterium RBG_19FT_COMBO_62_14 | reverse complement strand
GACGAGTTGGATCATGATCGGGGCCGGCGGAGGGCTTGTCGCCATCGGGCTGGCCGCAGCTCTCCTACGCCGCGAAGACGGCGACGGTTGAGTAGAGAAGCATCTCTATTTTTCGGCGGCCCGTTACACCTGGCGGGCTGCCGATGCTATGGGTCACTCCGGGCAGGCAAACCGGCCGTAGGGATCGACATGTTGTAGCCGGCCTCCCCGCATTCATCCCGTACTGAGCGCTCAAAGGAGGCAAGCTTGATGGAGTCCTCGACGTACCGGGTCTATCGCTATCGCTGGGTCGTGCT
>MGOM01000095.1:9523-9876 GCA_001797105.1 Chloroflexi bacterium RBG_19FT_COMBO_62_14 | reverse complement strand
GCCGCCGCCGCGTTCTATCAGGTCTCCGACTTGAGCATCGGAATCCTGTCGGTGAGCTTCATGATCGTCTACATCTTCCTCTCCATCCCGGCATCGTGGGTGATTGATACGTACGGAATTCGATCTGCCGTCGGGATCGGCGCGATTCTCACCGGGGTCTTCGGTCTGCTGCGCGGGCTGTCGGCGGGTAATTACAGCATCGTTCTCATTTCGCAGATCGGGATCGCCGTCGGCCAGCCGTTTATCCTCAACTCGGTCACCAAAGTCGCCGCCCGCTGGTTCCCAATGGAGGAGCGAGCCACTGCTTCCGGTTTTGGCTCACTGGCGATCTACGTCGGCATCCTCTTCGGTCT
>MGOM01000095.1:8458-9492 GCA_001797105.1 Chloroflexi bacterium RBG_19FT_COMBO_62_14 | reverse complement strand
GGGATCCCGGGGATGCTCATGGCCTACGGTATTGCCGCCGCCCTGGCCGCAGTCGCCTTCCTGGCGTTCTCACGCGAACGCCCTCCGTCACCACCCTGCCCTCCAGAGCAAGAAGAGCGATCGCTGATGCTGGATGGTCTGCGCGATCTCTTGCGCAAGCGGGATTTCGTCTTGCTGATGGTCGTGTTCTTCGTCGGTCTGGGAGTGTTCAACGCCGTGACGACCTGGGTTGAGGATATCGTCCGGCCGCGGGGATTCGCGATCACACAGGCCGGTGTCATAGGCGGAGTGTTGATCCTGGGGGGTGTGCTTGGGGCGCTGGTCGTTCCGATGTTGTCGGATCGCTCGCGACGGCGTGTCCCGTTCATCCTGCTGGCTCTCGCGGGCGCGGTCTTCGGGCTTCTGGGCCTGACATTCGCGCCAGGCTACGCAATGCTGCTTGTCTCGGCCGCGCTCCTGGGTTTCTGCCTATTGAGCTCCGGCCCCATCGGTTTCCAATACGGCGCCGAGATCGGCTATCCGGCCCCCGAGGGGACGTCCAATGGGCTGCTGCTTCAGATGGGCCAGATCTCCGGGGTCGTCTTCATCTTCGCCATGGACGCGTTCAAGGATTCGGCCACCGGCTCGATGACGCCGTCGCTCATCGCCCTGGCTCTTCTACTCGTGGTCTCGCTTGTCCTCTCGCGCGGACTGAGGGAGTCTTCCTTGATCCGGGAGGCGAGTGGCTAAGGCCACACCGAGGGCTGCCCTCAAACATCACCCCCCTCTCCGCCGGACGGTAAGGCTACTCAACCTTGACCCCCCATATCCGCTCTAGAGGTGAAATCCCCTGGGCAGATAGTATTGTTTGAATGAAGGGATCAGGGCAGCTGCGCTGCCCTGATCCCTTCATTCAAACTAACCTCCCCTCCCCGGCCAATGAACGGGGGGATCAAGGCCGCGCCCGAGGCCGGGGAGGGGCCGTTCGCCCCGGATGATCTTACCGGGGGCAAGGGGGTGGGGACAAAGTGGGCCGCCGAGGACGGCGGCCCGAG
>MGOM01000095.1:5145-8438 GCA_001797105.1 Chloroflexi bacterium RBG_19FT_COMBO_62_14 | reverse complement strand
GCGCCATTGTCCCCCCGCTCCCTGCCTGCCCTTATGCTCTTCAAGGGCGCCGTCCCCGGCGCGGGGTCGCCGAGGGCTCGGTAAAAGCCACAGGTATAATTCTCCGTCTGTCTTGCGGTCGGGTTCATCGTGGACGCACGCGAGTTCTCTCTCGAAGAAGAGTACGGCTATAACCGCGCCGGCCCCGTGCGCTGGATCCTCTCGCACGCGCTGCGTTACCCGGGTTTGCCGATCCTGTTGTTCCTGGCCGCCGCCGGAAACAACGCCGCTTTCAGCTATGTCCAGGTCTTCGTCGGCCGCTCCTTCGATCTGATCACCCATCCGGGATGGACGCATGCCGCCCTGCTGGCGGCGGCATTGTCGATCACGGCCGCGGCCGCCAGCCAGGGCCTGACCGGGTTGATGCGTAATTACGTCGCCGAGTTCATCGCCCAACTCGTCGAGCGCGACGCGCGGCATGAGCTGTATGTCAGTTTGCTCGGCAAGAGCCTGACTTTCCACGGCCGGCAACGCATCGGCGATATCATGGCCCGCGCCACGAACGACGTCCACAACTTGAATTTCATGTTCAGCCCGGGCGTGATGCTCATCACCGACTCGCTCTTCAACTTGCTCATCCCGATCATTCTGATCGGCACCATCCAGCGCGAGCTCTTGCTCGTCCCACTCGTCTTCCTGGTGCTCCTGATCGTCACCATCCGGGATTACGCGCGCCGGCTCAATCCCATAAGCATCGCCATGCGAGAGCAGTTCGGCGTGATGAACGCCGGGCTGGCCGAGGCCATCGCCGGGATCGAAGTCGTCAAGGCCAACGTCCAGGAACGTCACGAGTGGTCCAAATTCACGCAGAATGCCCGGATCTACCGGGACTACTTCGTCCGCCACGGCGAGATCCAGGCCTTGTACTGGCCGATGCTGGTCTTCAGCCTTGCCTGGGCGGTCGGGCTCTTCCACGCTCTGTTGATCTGGCAGGCGGGTCGCATCAGCCTGGGGCAAGTGGTCACGTTCGTCGGCTTGATGGGCGCATTGCGTTTCCCAACGTTTATTTCGCTCTTTTCATTCGACCTGGTCCAGCTCGGGATCGCCAGCGCCCGGCGGATCCTGGAGTTGATCAACGCCAGAACCGAGCTGGACGAGAACATCGGGGGGATCAGTCAGCCCATCCGCGGCGGCGTGACCTTCGACCATGTTCGCTTCAGCTATTCCGGCAAGCAGGTCCTGAGGGACGTAAGCTTCAACGCGCTTCCCGGAGAAACGATCGCCATCGTCGGCCAGACCGGCTCCGGCAAGACCAGTCTCACTCGCTTGATCAACCGCATCTACGACGTCGAGGCCGGGCGCGTGCTGGTCGACGGGATCGACGTGCGCGAGTGGAGCATGGAGTCGCTCCGTTCTCAGGTATCGACCATCGAGCAGGACATCTTCCTGTACTCGGGGACGATCGCCGAGAACATCTCGTTCGGACGCGAGAACGCCACCCAGGCCATGATCGAAGAGGCCGCTCGCGAGGCCCAGGCCGATGAATTCATCCGGTCTTTCAGCATGGGCTACCAAACTGAAATCGGCGAGCGCGGTGTCACGCTTTCGGGCGGCCAACGCCAGCGCATCGCCATCGCCCGGGCGTTCCTCACCGACCCGCGCATCTTGATCCTCGACGACAGCACCAGCGCCATCGACAGCGCCACGGAAGACCAGATCCAGCGCGCCATGCGCCGCATCAGCCGGCAGCGTACGACGTTCTTGATCACCCACCGCTTGAGCCAGATCCGGTGGGCGGATCGTATCCTCGTCTTGCGCCGGGGCGAGGTGGTCGACCAGGGCGCGCATCATGAGTTGCTCACCCGAAGCCGGGATTACCGGCGCATCTTTGCCCGCTACGAGAAAGACGAAGGCCGCGCACCGGGCGGGCTGGCCGCCGGCACGGCTGGAGCCGACTAGGGCAATATGGGTTTCATTCTGGACGGCCTCGAGAGCGAGTCCTACGACCGGGAGTATCGCGACCGGGACCTCTTTGCGCGCATCCTGTCGTACTTCCGGCCGTTCAGCCGCAAGGTGGTCCTGGTGGCCGGTGTGCTCGCCCTCAACTCCATCGCGGGGAGTGGAGCGCCGATCGCCATCTCCAGGGCGCTCGATCTCGCCTCCACCAATCCCACTCTGCTGACCCTGGCGCAGGTCAGCGCCCTGGTGCTCATCCTGGGCGCAATCGCCTGGGTCTCGAATCTCGTTCACCAATGGGTATCGGCGCGCGTCGTTGGGGACGTCGTTCTCAAGTTGCGCGAAGATGCCTTGCAGGCCACGCTCGGCCACGACATTTCCTTCTACGAGGAGCACCCATCCGGCAAGATCGTCAGCCGTGTGACCTCCGACACGCAAGATTTCTCCGACGTGGTCACGCTGGTGGTCAGCCTGCTAAGCCAGATCCTCCTGGTCGGGTTCCTGGCGGTGTGGCTTGTGCGGATCAACGCCGCGCTCACCGGTTTGCTGCTGGTGATGGCGCCGTTTGCGATCGTGGTCGCTCTGAGCTTCCGGCGTGTGGCGCGTCGCGTGACGCAAAACGCCCGCCGGGTGACGGCCAAGATCAACGCCCAGATCCAGGAGTCGATCAGCGGGATCACGGTCGCCAAGGCCTTCCGCAAGGAACGCTCGATCTACAACACATTCGATCAGAACAACCGTCAGGCATTCCGGGTGGGCCTGAGCCGCGGGCTGACGCTCAACACGATCTTTCCCATCATGGGCTTGTCCTCCGGGGTGGGGGTCGCCGTCCTGATGTACGCCGGTGCGCTGCGCGTCGAGACCGGGGGGTTGTCTCCGGGCGACTGGTACCTGTTCATGCAGGCTGTCGGCTACTTCTGGTTTCCGTTGATGAGCATCGCCAGTTTTTGGAGCCAGTTCCAGGATGGGCTGTCGGCGGCAGAACGGGTCTTTGCCTTGATCGACGCCGGACCGGTCGTGGTCCAAACGGCCTCGGAGCCGGTCGAGCGCCTCGCCGGCGGGATCGAGTTCCGCAACATGCGCTTCAGCTACACCGAGACGGAGGTCGTCCTGCCGGACTACTCGCTCAGCATCCGGCCCGGGGAGACCCTGGCCCTGGTCGGCCACACCGGGGCCGGCAAGAGCAGCGTGGCGAGCCTCATCGCCCGCTTCTACGAGTTCCAGGGCGGCGAGCTTCTGATCGACGGCCGCGACATCCGGCGCTTCAACCTGGCCGAATACCGGCGCCACCTGGGCCTGGTGCCACAAGACCCGTTCTTGTTCTCGGGGAGTGTCGGGGACAACGTCCGTTACGCCCG
>MGOM01000095.1:5055-5130 GCA_001797105.1 Chloroflexi bacterium RBG_19FT_COMBO_62_14 | reverse complement strand
GCGATGCACATCGGGGGCGGGGACTGGTTGGAGGATCTACCGGAGGGACTGGAGACGCAGGCCGGCGAGCGCGGC
>MGOM01000095.1:2985-5038 GCA_001797105.1 Chloroflexi bacterium RBG_19FT_COMBO_62_14 | reverse complement strand
CCAGCGCCAGCTCGTGGCGCTGGCGCGGGTGTTACTCAAAGATCCGACGATCCTGATCCTGGACGAGGCGACCGCCAGCGTCGATCCTTTCACAGAGGCACAGATCCAGGAGGGCTTGCGCGAAATCATGCGCGACCGGACATCGGTGATCATCGCCCACCGGCTGTGGACGGTTCAGCGCGCCGACCGAATCGTCGTCATGGATCACGGCCGGATCATCGCCGAGGGCACGCACGATTCATTACTGGCCCAAGGCGGTCACTACGCCGAGCTCTATAACACGTACTTCCGGCACCAGTCGTTGGAGTACATCGAGAGCGTGGGGGGGTAAGGCTGACCGCCGCGGTCGCGCAGTACCGCCTGTCCCGCTTGCTCTTTGGCCGGGCCGCCTGCCTGCCCCGCCTGAACTCGGCGGGGTCCGTCCCGATGACCTTGTCGGGGTTCGTCCCGTCTGCCCTTTGGCGGACTCCGTCCCGGTTGCTCTTGCCCGGATCCTGGTGCTTTTCCAGGGTCGCGAAGCACCCCGGAGGCGAAGCGGGGAGGGCTCCAGCCTGCCTGCACCCGAAGCAACGCGGAGGGCGTCCTTGTGCTCTTTAAGGGCGAGCCGTCGGGCGGCGAGCTGGGGCGCGCGTTGAGTTGCCAGCTTAAGCTTGGATTCCGGGAGTGTCCGTTACGATTTCGGCACCTTGAGCGTGGGCTTTCACTGCCGCGATCCCTTCGAGGCAGGACTGTTTGGAGGTATAGCCCTCTCCGGAGTCGGCGATGATCTTGCCGTTCGGCGCGACGAGCCGCCAGCGGTAGGCGCCGCCGCCGTCGGTGAAGATGTGGAATCTCCCCATGGCAAGACTCTCCTTTGAGTGCAAGATCAAGCGGCGTATCCAGACCGGTGATGATTGGTCTTCCATCAACATGATACCTCCATCCGGGCGCGAGGCCGCGTTGGCCGACAGTTCCGCCCGCCTGCCGCATCGGTGCTCTTCCGATGTCCCGGTGCTCTCCCGGGGTCCCGGGAGCGCAGCGGATTCAGTGGCTGAGGAAGTGTGCTCTATGGTAGAAAAGGAAGTCTCGGGAGGAGAACATCGTGGCGTTTGGCACAAGTCGGTCTGGAGCGCGTCCTTCCCTGATGGTAGGTCCCGAAACAAGCCACCGCAACGGGAGGATGCGCCGGGCCGTTCCGATGATGACGGGAAACGGGCGACGGCGGACCGGGAAAAGGTGCCTCAGTTGTGTCCAGCCCCCGTCGTCAGTCCTCGGTCTCCCGTCCGCCTTCCATGGGCATCTCCTCCGAGCCGCTCGTATCCTCCGGGTGGTAATGTCGCTGAGCTGGGCCCTCTCCCCGATCGGCCTGGATGCGCTCGCGCCTGCTTCGTGGAGTAGCGGTGACATGGTTGCCGCCTCGTCAGCCGCTCTCGTGGACTTACCCCAGCTCTCCCCCACCCCCACGCCAACTCCCCCGGATGGGCCCGCACCTGTGGACGATCCTCTCTTGCTGCCGGACCTGATGACGAGTCCTCCGGCCGGCCTGCGAATTCGGAGCTACAGCACCGGGCGATTCTTGCGGTTCACCAATGTGGTGTGGAACGACGGCAAGGGGCCGCTGGAACTCTTCGGCGAACCCGACCCGGCAACCGGAACCACCCAGGTTGTTCAGCGCGCTTACACCGCCACCGGGCTCGTCGCCGAGTGGCCGGTGGGCGTGTTCAATTTCCATCCGACCCACTTGCACTGGCATCTGGACGGCTTCGTCGTCTATGAGTTGTGGTCCGTCGGCCCAGGGGGAGATCTCGACCAGCTCATGACGAGCAGCGACAAGCTGTCGTACTGCCTGATCGACTCTGACGTCGTCGAACACGACAATCCCCTCCGCCCAAATGCGAGGGAGTACTACGGCTGCGGCCGAGCCCGGCAGGGGCTGTCCGTCGGGTGGGGCGACACATATCAGTCGTACCTCGATGGGCAGTCACTGCCGCTCGACGGAGTCCCCGACGGATGGTACGCTCTCGTTTCGACCGCCAATGCCAATCGAGTCCTAAAGGAAGCCAAGATCTCAAAC
>MGOM01000095.1:1358-2861 GCA_001797105.1 Chloroflexi bacterium RBG_19FT_COMBO_62_14 | reverse complement strand
CAGTGGCGAGATGCGGCGGTATTGGAAGGTGATGCCTACGTGGGTCGCCCAACGGCAGCGACAGCCTACCAGCTTGCCTGTCTCGGTGATCCTCCGAGGCATCCGGAGCAAAGCGAAGGTGGGGCCCCTATGACCCTCAAGGGCGTCCTGCCTGCACCTGCCTGCCCAGACTGCCCTTGAAGAACACAAGGACCCCAGTATGCCTCGCTTCGGGGGCGCCGAAAGAGCACCGGGACACACCTTCTCTTCGCTCCGGGTGCTGGCAGGCGGGCAGGCAGGCCAGTGTGGCGCAGGCACCCATTCTCGGTGATCCGGGGGCAGGCAGGGAGTGGTTAGGCTGCGCCCTCATCGGCGCCAAGAGACTTCAATCTCCTCCCGATCTCCGAGCCCACCTCTCAGTACTGAGACAAGCTCCCGATCTGCCCCCTCGGCCTCAAATGTGTCAAGTAGAAGTGGCGTTATGGTGTAGTCTTGGTCTTCAAGCCACTCTTCCTCGAGCTGATCAATGAGGAACTGAAGCTGAGCCTCGGTAATGGCCCCCAGCGGGGCATTTGTCCCTTTTTCGTACAATCGAATCATTACTGCTGCCCTCCGGTAGCGATGTCATTCACTAGCGCAGCCCAACGGCCTCGAGATGTCGCAGATCCCGCGTTTTGTCTTCGGAGCCGCCCGGCCAGCCGAAGCCTAGTATCGCGCAGATGGAGCCGACCCGGCTGGCCGAGCCGGCCTGTCCTGGTGCTCTTCCAGGGCTCCATTGAGTTGATGGGCAGCGTCCTGGGGAGGGCCGCTTGGGATCGAGCGCACAACCCTCCTTGCTAGAGGGGAAGCCGCGGGATTGCAGTGGTCGCGGAGCTGACCCTGGTATGCGGAGGAACTCAGGGAGGACCGTGGATAAGAGAAAGTAGGCCCGTGGCGATCGCAACAAAGTAGCTCAGATCATAGAGCAATGTGATGGCCCAGTCTGCCACCCCCTTGCGGGGCATCAATGACTCAAGCCCCTCGCCAGCGACCAGGGGCAAAGACTCCATGGCACAGGCTGCCGGAATTATCCGGAATTCGTGTCGCTTGGCACTGCCATCCACGGAATCGCTTCCACGGTCAAGTAGCCCGCCCGCACCTTCGGATCCGCCTCTGCCATGGCCCGGGCCTCCTCCAACTCGGCGGCATAGACGCTTACGCCAAGAATGTCATGGTCCACCAGTGTGGGGCCATTCAACAACAGCTTGCCCACTAGTTGAAGCTTTGTCAGGTGTTGCAGGTGCTCGAGTTGGAGGCGCTCATTGCGAGTCTCGTCGTCACGTGATGCAAGGCCCTTGCGCAAAAAGACCAGCGTATAACGTCGGGCGAATTGTCTGCGGCTGGCCATGTCAGCCGAGCTGGGAGTGGGAACGCGATCCAAGAATGCCTTTATGTCCATAATGCCTCACCAGTGAGAAATCCCCTGCGAAGGCGAGCGCCCCACGGCCTCGCCTGCCCCATGTTGTTGATGGGGAGCTGTCGCAG
>MGOM01000095.1:0-1322 GCA_001797105.1 Chloroflexi bacterium RBG_19FT_COMBO_62_14 | reverse complement strand
CAGGGACACCCTCCGGACGCCCTGGAAATACATCAGGACAAGCCGGCACGCGGCCTGGCCAAGACCCCGTTCTGATTGCCGCGCCGAGCTGGCCGGGTCCGCCTGCCTGTCCTGGTGCGGTTCCAGGGCCCCAGGATCGAAGCGGATGGGGTCGGAGACCGCCTGCCCCGGATGTTCTGGACGAGGCCGTTCGCCCCGTACGCTCTTAGCGGGGGTTCGTCCCGGATGGTCTTGCCGGGACCCTGGTCTACTTCCAGGGTCGCGATGCATCCCCGAAGCGACGCGGAGGGGGCTCCAGCGAGTGGCGAGGCGGCTATCCTAATGCCGCAAAGGAAATTCACATCATAGCAATTGCCGAATTCAGGATCGCGGCGATTGGATTAGCACAATCGGAGAAACCTCCAAGCTCAGGGCTATTGCTGGACCTGCTCCCGGGGGAGGCTGGACCCCCAGCCGCAGATTCATATCCAGACCGAAAGCGCCGGTACTCTCGTTTGCGACTCAACCTAGCATGGAAGAGCCGGGAACCTCAGAATCATGTTTGCGCGCCCAGGCTTGAAGAGAATCTGGTCGGTCTAAGAGGGTGCCACTACCGTGCGGGAGATCAATCATCGATCTCGATGATCTCGACCGAAACCAGACCATCTCCTTGGAAATCGGGGTTGGCTAGCGGGTCCCGCGGCTTCAGCCTGCTCAGGACTACAGCACCTTCGACAACTTCGCCAAAGATAGTGTGAAGGCCGTTGAGGTGAGGCGTCGGTGCATACGTGATGAAGAACTGCCCGCCGTTGGTATTTGGCCCGCGGTTGGCCATCGCCAACAAGCCTGCCTGGTCAAACAGGAGATCCGGATCGAACTCGTCTTCAAACGTGTAGCCCGGCCCTCCTCCCCCTGTTCCAGTCGGATCGCCGCCCTGGGCCATAAACCCAGGCAGGACGCGATGAAACGTTGTGTTGTCGTAATAGCCCTGCTTGGCCAGAAACACGAAATTGTTGACCGTCATCGGAGCCTGATCAGGAAAAAGCCGCACTCTGAAATCGCCGATATCGGTCATGAATACGGCCTCGTAAGATTTGGAGGGATCGATCTCCATCGTCGGCGGGGAGGACCATTGAAGGGCAGCCGTACCTTTTTCGGTCGCAGGAGGCGCAGTTGGGGGCGCCGCGACGATCTCTGTTGTGGCCGATGCACATGCCGTAATCACCATCAGGCTAATAGCAACAAAACCAAAGGCGAGAACTCTTCCTTGTCGATTCTTCATTGTCAATAGCCTCAGAATCACACATTCTTCAGAAAGACCGGTTGTTTGCGGGCCTAGTCTT
>MGOM01000094.1:8481-8686 GCA_001797105.1 Chloroflexi bacterium RBG_19FT_COMBO_62_14 | reverse complement strand
GGGTGGGGTTCTTCGCGCGCGTGCCGGCGCTCAATATCGAGGTGGAGGGGAAGACCCGGTCCGAGGCGCTCGAGCGGGCGCGGGCGGCGATCCTGGAGGAAGTGAAGCTGCTGAGCGCGGCGCAACGTCCCATCCCGAAGGAAGAACGCATCCGCGTCCGCATCACCCGGGACGCGGTTGAGTGACCCCGAGCAGCATGTTAAGA
>MGOM01000094.1:8140-8402 GCA_001797105.1 Chloroflexi bacterium RBG_19FT_COMBO_62_14 | reverse complement strand
CCATAGGGCAGGGCGCTGGGTAATGCCCAGTGGGGGCAACCCCAAGGACAGTGCCACAGAAACATACCGCCGGCCGCAAGGCCGGTAAGGGTGCAATCGTGCGGTAAGAGCGCACGGCGCGACGGGCGACCGCTCGCGCGGGCAAACCCCGCCCGGTGCAAGGCCACGTAGGGGGAGATGAGGCGGCCCGCCGCATCCCCGGGTAGGCTGCTGGAGGCGCCTGGCAACAGGCGTCCTAGAGAGATGGCTGCCGCCGCCCGCA
>MGOM01000094.1:7763-8094 GCA_001797105.1 Chloroflexi bacterium RBG_19FT_COMBO_62_14 | reverse complement strand
CGCAACAGGCGCGCGGCGAAGGGGACCCGAGCACTCGGGTCCCTCGTGTGTTTCTAGCCTAGGGCGCGATCTCGGGGACCGCCCTCGGATAGAGCAGGTAGCGCTGACGGATTCTCAGGAACCACTGCCGGTCGGCATCCCAGGCTGCCACGATAGCGTCCGCCGGATCCCCCTGCATGATGGCTCTGCGCACCCGATCCGTTCCCCACACGAGGTCGAAGCGATACCGGTTGCCATTCCGGGGTTGGATGAACTGCAGCGCGCCCGGATGCAGCCGGTGGATGGCGTCCAGGATATGGACCGCCGTCGCCGCAGGCTGGAACTGGTGTTG
>MGOM01000094.1:355-7676 GCA_001797105.1 Chloroflexi bacterium RBG_19FT_COMBO_62_14 | reverse complement strand
GCCGCGCCGCGAGCCGCTCGCCCTGGAGCCAACGGGCCGTGACCGTCTGGAACGGCGTAGCGCTTCCCGCCCCAACGCTCAGGTTCGTGCCCTCGAGGAGGCCGGTCGCCGCGTGCAACTCCGCCGCGGCGGGGGAGGTGATGTTCGGCGACGGCCGCACCCAGGATAACCCGGTATCGTCCCAGTGCATCATCCCGCGCCAACCGCTCATAGGGACGACGGCCAACCGCGCGTTGATCCGGAACTCTTCATTGAAGAGGAGTGCGAGTTCGCCGATGGTCATGCCGTGCACCGCCGGCACGGGATAGATGCCGATGAACGACGTGAACGCAGGATCCAGAACCGGACCGTCGACCCGGTCACCTCCGAGGGGGTTCGGGCGATCCAGGACGATGAACAGCTTGTCGTGTTCCGCCGCGGCCTGCATCGCCAACGCCATGGTGGAGATGTAGGTGTACGCTCGCGCTCCGACGTCCTGGAGGTCGAACACGAGGGCGTCCACCCCCTCGAGCATCTCGGCCGACGGGCGCTTCGTCGCGGCGTAGAGGCTGTACACGGGGATCTTGCCCATGCTCACCGGGACCGGGGCACCCGCGGGCAGCATCCCCGAGAATCCATGTTCCGGCGCGAACAGGGCGACGACGTGGATACGCGGGTCAAGGGTGAGGATCGTGGCCGTCGACCACCCGCCCACGCCGGCGGCCGCTCGGTGCGTGATCAGGCCGACCCGCTTTCCGGCCAGGACCTGGGTGTAGTAGGCGACCAGCACGTCGACGCCCGGCCAGACGCGCACCTGCGCCGAGCCGGCGGGCGGCGAGAAGGTCCCCACGACGAGGAGAACTAACGCCGCGGCAAGAATTCCGCGGATGTGAGCCCGGTGAGTTTGAAGTGCCCGCAGTGTGGGAGCCGCCACGTGATCTCCAACATCACGATTCGGTGGAACCAGGTCAAGGGCGCCTTCCTGTCTGAACGAGGCCATTTCTGCTTCAAGTGCGGCCGCCCCTTCCAGCCCGGGTCCAACGGCGAACTCGCCTTCCGGACTGTCCGGGTGGACGCCGTGAGCCCCGCGGTCCAGAGCCTGCAAGGCACCGCGGACGTCGTCGTGGTCCGCTACCGCAACGGCGCCACCGAGATCGTCTATTAGAGGTACGCTTCTGCCTCTGTAGTGCCCCTTCGCCAACCCGGCTCAGACCCCGCAAGGACTTCGTTTCGGGCATGTGAAAGAAGGCTGCGACTTCGGGGGTGGGGGTTGGCAAGGGAAGTAGAGGCGGAAGGGCCTCACGGAGAACATCCCACCGGTTTCGCCGGCCTCATGCGGAACCGGAACTATGCCTTGCTTTGGTCCGGACAGCTTGTCTCAGAGATGGGCAACCGGTTCCATTGGATCGCAGTATCCCTCTGGATCTTTTCACTGACTCGCTCGGTAGCCGCTGTATCATTGGCCATATCCTCCATGTTCGTAGGCGGTCTGCTCGTTGGTCTTTGGGCTGGTGTCTTTGTTGATCGGTTAAACCGAAAGGCAATACTGATCCTCTCCGACCTGATCCGGGGCATTCTCGTCGCTCTGATCCCAATTCTCATCGATATGAACCTCTGGTTTGTCTACCTAGATCTCGCCTTAGTTTCAGTGGCGACGGCATTCTTCCGACCAGCGATTTTTGCAGTCATGCCTCAAGTCGTGCAACGCAGGGATTTGCTACCGGCGAACTCGTTCTTTACGGCCATGGACACAGGGACGGAGGTACTTGGGCCGGTTGTAGCAGGCTTTCTTGCTCAGTCCTACGGCTACGCTCCTCTACTATACATTGACGCTTTGACGTACATCTTTTCAGCACTCTGCATCTTCTTCATGTCAGTAGGATCCGGGCTCCGGGAGCGCGTCAACTTTCACGTCCGGACTGTCTGGAACGGTGTGGTCGACGGGCTCCGCTATATCCGGAGAGATGAGTTACAGCGAGCACTATTTGTTCTCATCTTTCCTGCAACGCTCGTGGGAGCCGGGCTTAACGCCCTTCAGACTCCGCTAGCGAAGGGCGAAATCGGTATTACCGACGCTGAGTTTGGAACGTTCCAAAGTATCTGGGGGATGGGGTTTGTCGTAGCTTCGCTCCTGCTAGGGTGGTATGGCGGGCAGTTCCGGAAGAGCAGGATCATCCTGGGAGGCTATTACCTCGGCTTTGTGGCTACAGCACTGATGGGCGTTAGCGGAGGATTGAACACACTTCTACTAACGGCCTTCGTCATTGGTTTTTCAAACACGCTTTATTACGTTGGTCTCGGAACTGTCTTGATGGAGTATACGCCAGCGGATCTTGTTGGCCGAGTAGTATCCACGCGTCAGGTCGCTCTTGCGAGCGCGCGCGTAATTTCACCTTTGGTCTTCGGCGCCATCGCTGGAGTGACTGGAATACGACCCTCAATTATCTTGATGGCCGCTCTAGGCGCGATTGGAACTACCGGTGCCATATTGATGTATCCATCCGTCAGGCAGTTCGATCGTGAATGGAGAGCAGTACGCGGCCGCACCTCCTCGTTCCTGAAATCGATCACAGAGCCACTTGACGCTGATTTTGAAGAGGGCCCTCAGCGGCTGATGAATGGAGTCGCAATCCTTGTCGTAGTTATCGCCTGGCTCGGGGTGGCGATTAGACACTACGAAACGGCCCTGATCCTACTACTTACTGCGCTATCGCTTGGACTCTTGGGTTCCTGGTTGAGGCGTAGGGGGCTGCTCCCCTAGCCCCTCGGGGCTCATGGTTGGCGGAGGCAGTGGAGGCCTTTGCCATGGAGGAGTTATGGGAGAACTGTAGAAGGGCCACTCTAACCGGACCGACAGAATCGATTTGGGCCAATCAAAGGCCAAGGATGGGCATCTCCTCACTGCAAAGCGAGTAGCTTTCGTCGGGGATGCTGCAGACCTCATACGGCGGGAGCAATCGGACCAATCACCTGCTAGGGTGAGCGATTTGAAGTCAGGCCGCAAATCCCGTTTCGTTCTGAGGGGCTTGGCTGGCGAGAGAGGTTGGTAAGCTGGCGGTTCGGTTTCTTTTTTTTATGCAGCCTTTGCCACGAAGTCTCCAACTCTATATTCTCGGCGTGATCGTCCTGGCAGCAATCGTTCTGTGGTCTCTGCTGCCCACGATCCCCTTTGATTCGAGCAGCGAGCTCTTTCTGTTCCTGATCCTTATCGCCCTCGCTTCCATGTTCCCAATCCCCGACCCGCGCGGCGGCTTCATTACCGCAGCTGGCATCCTCTTCTACGTACTAATAAGCCTGCATGGACCAGGCGCGGGGCTTTTGATTGCAGGCCCCGGATATGCGGTCGGTGCTGCGGTCTCAAGGAAATGGGTTCCATGGCGAACATTGTCCAACGGGGCTCAAATGGGGTTGAGCGTGGCAGCGGCAGGCTTGGCGTTCCGAATAAGCGGAGGAAGCGTTTCGCATCCTGATTTGAGGACGCTTCTCCTCCCACTCGCAATGAGTGTGCTGACTTTTCAGCTCGTAAACAACTTCCTTGTGGCATTCTATTTCAATAGGCTGCGGAATACGCCGCTCGTGCCAACTTGGCTCTCCGACGTAAAGGACCTTTTAGTGTCGAACTTGTTGAGCATTCCGACGGCCGCGTTGCTGGCGATTCTGTACACTACAGTTGGGCCCGCAGTTCTCTTGGTCTACTTGGTTACACTGCCGCTACAGAGACGCGCTCATCTGCTCTACTTTCAGCAGAAACGCATACATGATCAAGCCATCAACTCACTGGTACTCGCGATTGACACGAACTTCCCTCAAGGAAGAGGGCATTCTCGAAGAGTTGCCAATGTTTCCGTTGCCGTTGCTCGAGAGATGAACCTGCCTCCACACTTAGTGGAGGCAATTGAACTTGGCGCACTCCTGCATGATGTGGGTCTTATTGGGATAGACTTGCCCGATGAGACTGCGGCCGCTGCGAGCTCGAGCGAGAGATTTCGCGAGCACACCCGAATCGGTGCAGAGCTCGTCCGTGAACTTCCTCGAAAAGGGATCGAAGGCATCATACTGCACCACCACGAGAAATACGACGGGAATGGCTACCCGGACAAGCTGAGAGGGAATGATATCCCCATCGGCGCGAGAGTGGTCGCGGCGGCTGAAGTCTTCGACTCTCTCATGGCCGGGGGATTTCCGAACAGTAAGGGCCAGTCGTTAGCTGATGTCCTCACCGTCTTAAAGGGTGAAGCTGGCAAGTCGTTTGATCCCCGCGTTGTGGACGCACTTGTCTCTGCTATCGAATCAGGTGGTCTTGCAGAAAACGAGCTCCGGGAACATGGTGACGCATCCACTCCACTCCAAAGGCAGCCTGAAGGCTAGAGCATGTCTACGTTCTACACGCGCTTCATGCGAACGTTCGGAGCGGTTTCAATTGTTGCCGGGGTAGCAATTGCCACAGTCCAAGGTCTGGCCCAGGACGAACTGGTACTAATAGCACTTGGCATTTCTGCTGGATGGCTCAGATTCAGCCTTGCCCCCGCAGGGTACCTAACTCTCGCACCCATTGCATTCTTTCTCGCTCTGCTGATAACGGGTCCATGGGCCGCATTCACGGTGGCCACAGGCGTGAGTTTCGTCTGCCTTCTCATCTTCGGAAGAGTTCCGTTGACGCAAGCCCTGAAGGGATTGGGGGAGGAGGCAATCCCGAGTCTGCTCGCAGCCTCCATCTTCTATTTTGCCAGCACATCTGGCATTGGCATTCTTGCCGGCGGCGAAACCACATCGGCCTACATTGCTGGAATCGCTTCCTACGTACTCGGCAAGATCGTAGTCGGAAGTATCGGCGCCAATGCCGACGAGGGGATTAGTCCGAGGGCGTATCTGTTGGGGGCGAGCAAGAACAACGTTCTCAATCTGCTATTCTTGGGAATCCTTGCCCTAGGGTTGAAACTGTATCTATTTGTTCAGTTCGGCTATTTCACTCTGATTCTTGTCACGATTGCGCTGGTCGAGTTTTATCATCCATGGAAGTTGCTCAGCGAACAAGATGAAGTCCTCTTTTCCAATCTGACCCTCGTGGCGCAGGCGATCGACATCAAGGATCCATACACAGCTAGACATTCAAAGAACGTGGCGAAGGTAGCAGTCAGGATAGCCCGTATCCTTGGCCTGCCGGAAGAGGAAGTGAGGAAGATTCGGATCGGTGCCCTAATGCACGACATCGGGAAGATCGGAGTGAACACATCGATAATCAGAAAGCCCTCAAAACTGGATCCTCAAGAACAAGAGATCATGCGTGCTCACCCGATGATGAGTGCGGACATCATGCAGCCGATTGAGCTGCTTGCCGAAGCCGCGGAGATTGTCCGACACCACCATGAACACATTGACGGCAGTGGTTACCCTAGTGCCTGGAAGGCAGATCGTATCCCGATCGGCTCACGGGTCATCTTGGTGGCGGATGCTTTTGATGCGATGACCACTGATCGCCCTTATAGACAAGGTCGGTCGAAGCAAGAGGCCCTTGAGGTGCTGAGAAAGCATTCGGGGACACAGTTTGATGCCGATGTGGTCAGAGCGCTTGAAGCTATTGCTAGTTTCATCTAGCCATTGTGGCTGGGAGTTGCTGCGCTCCTTCAACAGCGGAAAGCGAGGCGGAAAATCCTTCCATCCATCACCCCCAGTTTTCGTGAGCCACTTGCGATGGTCGGTGTTAGGATCCAATTCCCTCGGCTGAAGCTCGACCGAATCCCCGATGTCGTCGATTCCCGCATTGGTAGCCTCCTGTCTGGCCCGAGTCGAGGCCGAAGGTATGCCTTGACCGCAGGGAGTCGAGGAATCCGTAACATCGGCAACATTCTCGAAGAATCAAGAAGCTTCTTTGAACGCGTAAAGGCCGAGCCTTTTGCAGTTGCCGCGATGGGCAGTCACGGAGGCGCCACATCTGAGGGGCAGCGGAAACTACTCGCGCACCTCGGGATCACTGAGGAGACGATCGGCGCTCCCATTCTCACCGACATGGATGTCGTGGAGCTGGGCCGGACTCCCAGCGGCCTCATCGCCTACTGCGATCGCAACGCCGCCGAGTGCGATGGGATTCTCGTCATCAACCGCGTCAAGCCCCACACCGGGTTCGCGGAGCCCTTCGGCAGCGGGTTGCTGAAGATGCTGGCGGTCGGCCTGGGGAAGGTCCCCGGGGCGGCCCAGATCCATCGGCAGGGGCCGGCGCAGATGGCGCAGGCGATCGAGGACATCGCCCGCGTGTTCATCGATTCGGGCAAGGTCATCGGCGGCCTGGCGATCATCGAGAATGCCTACGATGAGACGGCGGAGATCGTCGCCGTTCGGCCGGAGGAGATGATCGAGAAGGAGCGCGAGCTCTTCCAGCGGGCGAAGGCGATGATGCCGCGCCTCCCGGTCGAGGACATCGACGTGCTCATCATCGACGAGATCGGCAAGAACTACAGCGGCAGCGGGATGGACGTGAACGTCATCGGCCGCTGGCGCCTGCCGGGGATGCCGGAGCCGTCCTCCCCGCGGGTCCAGCGCATCGTCGCGCTGCGCCTCTCTCCCGAGTCCGATGGCAACGCCCAGGGGGTCGGCCTCGCCGACTTCGTCACGCGCCGGCTGGTGGATGCCATGGACCCGGTCAACACGTACATGAACACCATCACGAGCACGTTCCTCCAGCGGGGCTTCATCCCCATCACCATGCCGACCGACCGCGACGCCATCGCCGCGGCACTGTCCAGCCTGGCGCTGCCGGATGCCTCGCAGGCGCGCATCGTCCGCATCCCCAACACCCTGCACCTGGACCGCCTCTGGGTCTCCGAGCCGCTGCTACCGGAGCTCCGGGGGCGCTCCGAGATCACCGTGGGTTCCTCCGAAATCCTCCGCTTCACCGCCGACGGTATGCTCGCCGACCTGGCGTGACGGAACCGCTCCAGGCGGCGGCCTCGCTCCTCGGGCGTTCGCACCGGCTCGTCGCGCTCACGGGCGCGGGGATCAGCACGGAATCCGGCCTGCCGGACTTCCGGTCCCCTGGGGGCTTCTGGGCGGGGGTGAACCCGCTCGAGGTGGCCAGCCTCACCGCGTTCCGCCGCCGGCCGCAGGCGTTCTACGACTTCTACCGCCGGCGCCTGGCGACGCTCGCGGGAGCGGCGCCGAACGCCGCCCACCGGGCCCTCGTGGATCTGGAGCGCTTCGGGCTGCGCGCGGTGGTCACGCAGAACGTGGACGGTCTGCACCAGGCCGCGGGGAGCCGGTGCGTCATCGAGCTGCACGGGAATCTGCGCGAAGCGGTTTGCGTCGAGTGCGGCCGGGTCGTCCCGATCGGCGCCATCACCGAGGCCCT
>MGOM01000094.1:144-265 GCA_001797105.1 Chloroflexi bacterium RBG_19FT_COMBO_62_14 | reverse complement strand
CAGGCGGACGTCCTGCTCGTGGCCGGCTCCTCGCTCCAGGTCACGCCTGCGGCCTGGCTCCCGGAGGTCGCCAGGGCCCGCGGGGCTGGAGTCATCATCGCTAACGACGAGTCTACGGCGA
>MGOM01000094.1:0-114 GCA_001797105.1 Chloroflexi bacterium RBG_19FT_COMBO_62_14 | reverse complement strand
GGAGGGTGGGGAACATACTGCCGGCGCTGGTGGCCGCCGTCGTAGCGGTGCGTGGGGAGAGGGACGCCTCCCCCTAACGCAGAACTACCGGGAGGTACCCCACGCACATAATCC
>MGOM01000093.1:33538-36328 GCA_001797105.1 Chloroflexi bacterium RBG_19FT_COMBO_62_14 | reverse complement strand
TATCGGCAGACATCACGAGGCCGGTATCTCGCATGACAACCGGAAAAGAGGAGCATGGAGCAGGTCAGGCCCCAGAATCATCTTGGGAGGCCGTCGCAGGCCCCCAAGACACGTCTGCTTGAGTTTCCAGCGCCCTCGGAGCGATTTGAACGCTCGACCCCTTGCTCCGCAAGCAAGTGCTCTATCCGCTGAGCTACGAGGGCATCCGATGTCGAAGGGAGAGGAACAGAGCCACTGAGGCGACGCCGCTTCAACCCTCGGCCGCAACCATGCGATCGCGGTTGCGGTCTGGCGGGGAGGGAGGGATTCGAACCCTCGGTAGAGGCTTAACACCCCTACAAGCGCTTAGCAGGCGCCCCCGTTCAGCCACTCCGGCACCTCCCCATCTTGACCAAGGCGGAGGGAGAGGGATTCGAACCCCCGGTGGGTTGCCCCACAGCTGTTCTCAAGACAGCCGCCTTAGTCCGCTCGGCCATCCCTCCAGACCCGGAGGTCCCCTTCCCGAATCATCGCATTCTACCATGCTGAAAATCGCGAGTCAAAGAAATCACATTCCCGCCCCGTTCCAGATCGCGTGTGTCGAATCAAGAGGCGCGCACGGCGCGTTTCCCCCGTCTGAGAACATCACCCCGCGTTCTTCCCTGCCGCACATGTCAATCTTGCGGCCCAGGTGCTCCCGTACCCTTTTTCCACACCTGGTACAGGCCCAGGCGGCCGCCCTCGCCGTCGGATCGGTAGCGATCGACGACGACGAACCCGACCTGCGTGGCGAGGGCTTCAAGATCGTCGTGGGTGAACAGATGGATGTACCGCAGACCGTGACCGCCGTGACGCCAGTCCAGCAGATAATCACCTGGTTCAACATCGGAGTCGGACAGACCGACGTTGCCCCAAGGGAGAACGCGTTTCACCAGGCGAGGGCTCGCAGCGAAATCCCAGGCTGAGAGGGTCACCGACCCGCCTTCGGCGAGGCACATCGAGACTTGCTCCAAGAGTCGAATCCGGTGCTCGTGACCCGGGATATGGTGGAGGACAGACAGCAAGAAGACCTGGCGATAGCGTTCCTCCAATCCTGCCGGCCAATCCGGCGAGGTCAGTTCGGCATGCTGGAAGCGGGCCCAGGGGAAGGTCACAATCTCGCCGGCTGCAGCCAGCATCTCACGGCTGGTGTCCAACCCCAGGTAAGGTCCATGATGACCACGCCGGGCCAGACCGCGCGCCAGTTCCCCCGCCCCGCACCCGAGATCCAGCACACTTGCCTCGGCCTGGACCGAGCGCAGGGCGCGCACGACGCCCGGTTGGAGCCTGCGCCGCGTGGCTGCGAACGCTCCGGCGAAGGTTTGGTAGAATTCCAGGTTGATCCGCAGAAGCAAAGAAGCCACCTCTTGTCGCATACCGGGATTATAAGACGCACCATGCGCCAACAAGCCTGGCTCGAAGCACGCACCTCACGGATGTGAACCGTGTGTTCTAACCAGCTGAGCCACGCGCCCGACGTGTTGCCATTCTGGCATGCGCCCCGGACACCCACAACGAGTCGAGCTCGGCATTGGCCTCCACCCGGATTCGGTCTACGATTGACCGGTCCGTTCCGCCGCTGGTGCTGAAGGGATCTTGCCTCCGCCCCGGTCACACCCTCGCGCGATGAATCAACCTAGCCTCCCGCGCCGCGACGAACTCAGGGTCATCGCAGAACGAGCGATGGTGCAGCGCGGATTGCTGCCCGACTTCTCTGCTGCGGTCCTGGCGGAGACGGACGCTCTTGTGACCGCCGCGGCCGAGATGGATCCGTCGATCAGCGACTTGCGTGGTCTGCTGTGGTGCTCGATCGACAATGACGACACGCGCGATCTGGATCAGCTTACCGCCGCGGAAACGAGGCCGGGCGGTCTGGCGACGATCCTTGTCGCCGTTGCCGATGTCGACGCCATGGTCAAGGTTGGCTCCGCCATCGACGGCCATGCTCGGAGGAACACGACCTCCGTGTACACAGCCGCCGGAGTCTTCCCCATGCTTCCCGAGAAACTCTCGACGGACCTGACATCCCTGGGGGAGGGCCAGGTGCGCCTGGCCCTTGTCATCGAGCTGGGGATCGACGCCGACGGGACCCTCGCCGAGGCCGATGTCTATCGGGCGGTCGTGTGCAATCAGGCGAAGCTTGCCTACAACGGCGTCGCCGCGTGGCTGGAAGGCACGGCGCCCGCGCCGCCTAGGTTGGCCGCGGTTCCCGGGCTCGAGGAGCAGATTCATCTACAGGACCGGACAGCCCAGGCGCTGAAAACCCTGCGGCGCCAGCATGGGGCACTCAGCTTGGAGACTCTCGAAACGCGGCCCGTGTTCGAGGGCGACGTTCTTATCGACCTGCGGCCCGAGGAGAAGAATCGGGCTAAACAACTGATCGAGGATTTCATGATCGCGGCCAACGGTATGACGGCCAGGTATCTCGATCGGAAGGGGTTTCCGTCCTTACGCAGGGTCTTGCGCTCTCCCGATCGCTGGGATCGGATTGTCGAGCTGGCCACCCGCCTTGGCGGGCGCCTGGGACCGGTGCCGAGCGCACCCGCCCTCGAAGAGTTCCTCGCCGAGCGCCGCCAGGCAGATCCGGAGCGGTTTCGCGACCTCTCCCTCTCCATAGTCAAGCTCCTCGGTTCGGGCGAGTACGCGGTCGAGCCCCCCGGGCAGCAAGTGGACGGACACTTCGGGCTGGCTGTCAGAGACTACTCGCATTCCACTGCGCCGAATCGTCGCTTTCCGGACCTCATCACGCAGCGGCTGCTTAAGGCCGCGCTG
>MGOM01000093.1:23941-33421 GCA_001797105.1 Chloroflexi bacterium RBG_19FT_COMBO_62_14 | reverse complement strand
GGCGATCGTTTCGAGGCGATCGTGACCGGCGCCTCGGAGAAGGGCACCTGGGTCCGTATCTTACAGCCACCGGTGGAGGGGAAGGTCGTGCGCGGTTTCGAGGGCCTCGATGTCGGGGACCGGGTGCGGGTCGAGCTCGCCGGCACCAATGTCGAGCGCGGCTTCATCGACTTCGTGCGGCTGACGAGTGGGTAGAGGGCATGCGGGGATCTCCTCTACTTATGCCCTTCCAGTGAAGAGGTAAACCACCTCGGGCGGAGGCTCGATGGTTGACAATCGAAGATGAACCCGTCGCCCTATCGCTGCACCAGGATGAAAGCACCCGCCGCAATGGCGAGGATGGCCAGGAGAGTAGCCTGTCCCGAAGAGCCGCCACTCAAAAGAGATAGCAGCCCGGTCAGGATGAGCCAAATGCCCAATAACAACATCCCGAGGTTCTTGGTGAGTTTCATGGGTAGAGTCCTTTCAGTATCTCAGTCTGAGGCAGGAGTGTTAGCCTGCCGTAGGCCAAGCCATACCGGCTAGAGAAAGAGACAGGCATTATTGACTTTGAGTGTCGCACCGCGTGCTGTCTTCACGCCGCTCTCAGTTCTGAAGTGCACTGCGGGCAACGAGTGGCCTTGAGCGGAATAATGGACAAGCAATATGGGCAGTCCTTCGTAGTTGGCGCCGCAGGTTTCGGTCGTTGGATTCGATTGACTGCCCGCACCAGCATAAAGACGACAAAGGCCACAATGAGAAGATCAATCACGGTGAGGACAAATGCACCGTAGTTGAGGGTGGGTGCGCCCGCGGCTTGCGCCTCAACGAGGGTGGCATAAGGGGCCTTGGACAGATTGATAAACAGATTGCTAAAGTCTACGCCGCCCAACACCAGTCCGATCGGTGGCATGATGACGTCATTGACCAGCGAGGTCACGACTCGGCCGAATGCTACGCCGAGGATGAATGCCACCGCCAATTCAAGCAAGTTGCCGCGCATGACGAAGTCTTTGAATTCCCTCAACATTTCGGGTCTTCCTCTCTAACGAAGAAGTGGTTGTGGGGTTACGGCCGGCCTACCGCTTGCCAAGCATCCGCCAAGCCTCCTCGTCAGGTCATCGATTATTCCTGCTCCTGCCGATATGCTGTCAATTCGACACAGTGATGTTTATCATTGATGGGTCAGTGCTTTGGTCAATAATATCGCGGGATGGGCAACCGCGGGTTGCGAGTCGGTCACGATCCCGAGCAGCCTCTGGGTCTGCTCGTTCTCGACAATGGGAACCGGACCGATATCCTTGCTCTTCATCATTTGCGCCAGTTTTGCATAAACTGAACCGAGGTGCTATGCCCCTGTCTGGATCCGCTGCGACCTAGATCCTCGCTTGCGCGCGTGGATTCCCCCGAAGCAAGAAGGTCAGCACAAACCCTGCGATGAACCCGCCGATGTGCGCCATGTAGGCCACCCCGCCCGTCTCCATTGTCGTTGTCGTGGCAAGGGAACCGATTCCGCTAAAGAACTGGAGAACGATCCAGAGCCCAATGACCACCAGGGCAGGCATGGGAATCACCCGTCTGCCCATCAAGACGTTGACCTTTCCCTGCGGGAACATCAAGATGTACGCACCCAGTACGCCGGCAATCGCTCCGGAGGCTCCCAGATTGGGCACGTTTGACCCGGTGCTGAAAGCCAACTGCGCGGCGGTTGCCGCAAGGCCGCAGACGAGATAGAAAGCGGTGAACTTGATGTGTCCAAAACGGTCTTCCACATTGTCACCGAAAATCCACAGGTACAGCATGTTGCCCAAGAGGTGAAGCCACCCGGCGTGCATGAACATTGAAGTGAATAGTGTCAGGAAATCGCCGGCGGGATTCGCAAGAAAGCGACGAGGAACGAAGGCCCATTGCTCGATTAGAGCATCCCCGCCACTGAGCTCAGCGAAGAAGACGAGGACGTTCAGAGCAATCAGGCCAAATGTGACCACAGGAACCGTTCTTCGAGCGCTATTATCATCACCGATTGGAAACATCACGCTCTCCCTTTTCAGCCATTGGGGTCTTTACCCATGCTCCTTGCAGGGCGTCCTAAGTGGGTCCTCTGGCCAAGTGCCGAGCCAGCCGACGGAACCCGTTCGCGGCTAAGGTGGTGCCTTCAACCGGATGGGCACAATTGTGGTCGCAATGGGGAGCCGGGCCAAACACGTAAGCCAGGAGCGGTTCATGATCGCTGAGGTCGTGGCCAAGGGCCGGCGCCAGAAGCCGCGCCCACCACCGTCGCGGTGATCTTGAGAGCTCCCTTACTTCGTGCTGGACTGTGAGATTCCCTTGACCACGGCTGCGGTTGTCTCCGGCTGGTCCACCCGGGTGGCGACATCCGCCTGGGCGATGATCCCGATAATCCGAGAGTCGTCGTCGACGACGGGAATGCGCCGCAATTGGTGCTCGGACATCGCATCTAGCGCCTTCTGGAGATCGTCTTCGGCATGGCAGGTGACGACCTTGCGCGTCATGACCTCCGCCGCGGTCGTGGTCGTGGCATCGCGCCCTTCGGCCACAATCTTCAAGGCCAGATCGCGATCGGTCACAATGCCGACCAACTTCTGGGTCTGTTCGTTCTCGATAATGGGAACAGGACCGATATCCTTGCCCTTCATCACCTGCGCCAGCTTTGCGACCGTGTCATTCGGCAAGCAGCAGGCCGGGTTCATCGTCATCACTTCGCTACACTTCCTCATGGTGCTCCTCCTTAAGGTGTTGAGGGACTTAAGGCGGGGGTCTATGTGCCCCGGCGGAATGGAAGCTTTGCCCTCGAGGGCGCCACGCAGGGCAAAGCCGGCAACCACACGTTGGCTGCCGGCCACTCCGTGGGCATCCGTCCTGACTCAACGGGAGAGAAGCCTGTGTTCCCATCGAGGCGCGGGACGGCGACTCACCTCTGCAGCAGGTTCACAACGATGAGGATGAGCGCAATGACAAGCAACACGTGAACAAGGTTGCCGGTGCGCGGGATGCTGGGCAAGCGCGACGGACCGAAGAAGCCGATGAGCCAAAGCACGAACAGTATCACGATGATTGTCCAGAGCATGAGAATCCTCCTTGGGAACGATCGATGGGCAGCGATGCCAGCCGCGCTCCGCTGGCTTGGGAAGACCTAGTTCTACCTTGGGAACTCGTGGAGTGGCTTGAGCTCACGACGGCTGGTCTGGCGATAAGCTTGGTGCGCGTTTGAAGGGGCGGCCT
Organism: Chloroflexi bacterium RBG_19FT_COMBO_62_14; assembly: GCA_001797105.1. Classification (GTDB taxonomy): domain Bacteria; phylum Chloroflexota; class Anaerolineae; order Anaerolineales; family E44-bin32. Next base: position 30,199 of record MGOM01000093.1, on the reverse strand, counting down.
GGCAGGCCGCCCCTCTCACTACTACTGGGCCGTGGGGCCCAGCTTTCAACCGGTCACTCTCCCCCGACGGAGTACATTGACGACCGCCAGCAGGATGACCGCGCCCCCCAACGACAGCAGCAAAGACGGCATGCTGAAGTCGCGCTGGTTGATGGTGGCGACGCCAAAGTAAGGGCTCAGGAAGTAGCCCGCCACGAACGCCCCTACGATGCCCACCACAATATCGAGCAGAAGTCCCTGTCGGCGATTGGTTCCCATGATACTACTTGCCACCCAGCCTACGACAGCCCCAGCGATGAGCCATATGATGAAGTTCATTCTTGTCCTCCTCCGGTGTGAGTGTTCGAGTTCGCGGGTGATACGTGTCTCAGGTACTTCTCGCCTGCTGGTGGCTCTCCCATTGATCAGGTCATGTCACACTCCTGTGTCCGTGCGCAGATGTTCCGATAGGTCGCTTCAGGATCACCCCTCAATCAACCCATGGGTCTCTACTGTCTGGGATGATCCTGGGTCGTTGTTTGCGTGGTGGCCACGGATGGACCACGCGGGCGGTAGAAAATCACCCACATCAGCCGTTCCGCACCCCAGCCCACCAGGCCGTACACCAACATGGCGATAAAGGACGTGAGTTCCAGCACCATTTCACCGACCGCTGGTGTGCCTATCAGGCCCACAAAGGGCGACAGAAAGATGTCGGTGATGGAATAGAGGAAGGCGGCGAAGGCGTTGCTGGGGTTGGCGGCCATTAGCTTGAGGAGGATGCGCAGCGCCAGCAGGGCTTCGAGGACGCCCAGGAAGAGCCAGATCAACTGCGTGGCTTTGAAAGTGAAGATGCGCCGCTCGCGTTCTGGTTCTCGTTCTGTAGTTCGGACCTCTCTGACGTTTGCCATCTTGCCCTCTCTTGTTGAGTTGTTTCGGATACGCGGCTTGACTGGACTTTCGCTACTTCCCACGCGCCGGGCCTCATGAGGACCCGGGTTCACTCGTCCACTCGAAGAGCAGCTCTTGGTCCTGTGAGAGGTGCGGTCGTTCTGAGAGAAGATCGTAGCTAGCTTGGTTGACGCCTTGTAGCTCCTGGATCGTCTCGCGATACCAGCGGTCGAACGGAAGATCCGATGTCATGATCTGGCCCAGCGCCTGACCTAGATCGCGGGCATCAATGGCGGTGATGGCCGCGGACCCAAAGGGGGTCTCCACCAACGCCAGCCGTTCGCGTGTGATGCCCAGCCTGCGGCGGGTTGCTTCGTAGGTCTGCCGCCGAGCGCCGGCCAACTCCTGGCAGAATCGCCGCCAGGCTTCCACCTTGCCGGGGGCTATGGGGTTTGACATAACTATGCCAGACATCCGGGCCCTCCAGGCTGCGACCTCCGCAAGTTCCGCAAGCGAGGTGCCATCGAATCGGCAGCGGGGTGAGCTGCGTCGCCCTCGGGCTCCGGCAATGGATCGGTCTGCTGTACCACCCGGTTGCCGGCTTTAGCTTCCACCTGTCCACCGCACTCGTGGGCTTAAGCGCCTCAAAGGCGAAGACCTTGACTCATTTCGTGCTTTTCCTTTAGCATAACGACACAGCGTATCAAGAACGTCACAAAGACCCCTACGGTGGAGAGGCATGAGCCGATTGCACCTTTTCCTGCTGGGGCCGCCAGAAGTGCGCTTGGGCGCGAGACCGCTGACATTTCCCACGCGCAAGTCGTTGGCGCTGTTGATCTACCTGGCGTTGGAGGGAGGGCCCCAGCCGCGCGAGCACTTGGCCGCCCTCCTGTGGCCTGAATCAAGCCCCGATCGCAGCCGCGCCTCACTCCGTAGCACCCTCAACCGCCTGCAGTCTACCCTGCGCCAAGCGGGCGGTCAGGCCCAAACTTCCCTTCTCTCCATCGATCACACTGCGCTGACCCTCCATCCAAACCCTAGTTTCGACCTTGACCTACGTAGCGTGGAAACCGCCTACGCACAGGCACGCGCCGAACGTTCGAGACGGGCGCCCCCCGAGGATTCGACCAGCCTGCCCGTGTTGCAGCGGGCGGTCGCTAGCTACCGAGGCGATTTTCTCGCGGGGTTCTCGCTCGGGGATGCGCCCGGTTTCGACGATTGGGCCGATCTCCAGCGCGAAGTCTGGCGCCGCCGGCTGGGCCTGATCCTCGACCGGCTGTCGGAAATCCAATTCGGGAGGGGCGAGTTCGCCGGCGTTGCCGAGACGGTTTCGCGCTGGATCGCGCTCGATCCACTCAATGAAGTGGCTTACCGCCGCAAGATGCGCGCCCACTTCGCGGCCGGTGAGCGCGGCCAGGCTCTCGAGGCGTACGAGACGTGCCGCGCCATGTTGGCGGCCGAGTTGAACGTACAGCCGGATCCAGAAACACGAGCTTTGGCCGATCGAATCCGCACTCAACACCCCCTCCCGCAATCTCCGACTGTGCCACAACGGCTGAACACTCCCCTGACGGTCCTCGAAGACCTGTTTGCCGGACGGGAGTCCGAGCAGACAGCGATGGCTGAGAGCTTCCAGCGTACCTTGGAAGGGTCTCCCCAGGTTGTCGCGCTGGTCGGCGAGGCCGGGATCGGCAGGACCCGCCTGGCAACCGAGTTCCTGGCCTGGGCCCGGGCCCAAGGGGCACAAGTGCTGCAGGGATCCGCTTTCGAGATTGGCTCCGATACCCCGTTTCAGCCACTGGTCGAGGCGATCCGGTCCTTTTTCGACCGCGGTAACATGCCCAGGGAGTTGTTGGGGGAAGTGTGGTTGGCCCCATTGAGTGCGCTGTTGCCAGAATTGCGAGAGCGGTTTGCTGACCTGCCTCCCCCTCTCCGCGAGACGGAAGTGGACCGAACGAATCTCCTTGAAGCACTCGTCCGCCTGACCCTGGCCTTGGCGGAGAGGGCGCCGCTGGTGCTGTTTGTCGACGATCTGCAATGGGCGGATCGCGCCACGCTGGACGTCTTGCAGTATGCCGCCCGGCGCTGGCGGGAGAGCGCTGCCCGGATCATGCTGTTGGTCAGCTTGCGGTCAGAAGGCATGCGCCCGCTAGCCCAGTCCCGGCGAGCGAGCTTGGCCGAATGGTTGGCGCAAATGGAGCGAATGCTGGAGCCGCTTCATCTCGGCCTGGAACCGTTGGGTGAACGCGATACGGTGCAGATGGTGCAATCCATACTGGCCCCACCCGATGCCGACTTCGCTCAATGGGTATTCGACGAGACTCGCGGGCAGCCTTTCTATATGATCGAGACTCTGAAGGATCTTATCGAACGTGGCGCACTCCACCCGAAGCGGAAGGCAGACGGTAAGTGGGCATTCGAGGTTGACGCCGAGCACGATCTCGGGAAAGCAGCTCGCGTTCCGTCAACCGTGTGGGCGGTGATCCGCTCTCGCTTGAATCGCATCAGCCCCAATGGCTTCGCGTTGCTGGCAGCCGGAGCGGTCGTCGAGCAACGCCTTACGTTCGAGCGCCTGTGTGCCATCTCCCGTCTGGAGGAAGATGAGGGGTTGCCTGCTTTGGACGAGCTGATCAGTAGCCGGCTCTTGGTGGAAGGAGTGCAGCCTCATCCCCCAAGCGCGTACGCATTCGCGCACAACATGATCCGTGAGGTGGTCTATACCGAAGCCGGGGACGCGCGCCGACGGCTTTTCCATCGCCGCGCATTAGAAGTCCTGGAAGCAGGCAAGGCCTCCCCCGCTGCCCTGGCCCACCACGCGCTAGCGACTGGAGAAGAGGCGGCCGCTTTCCGCCGCAGCCTGGTCGCCGGACACGATGCGTTGCTCCTCTCCGCCACGAGTGAAGCGATTGCGCATCTAGAAAGGGCGCGTCAGATAGCTCGGGATTCGTCGCTGCAAGCCGCTGAGTCTGAGGCGCAAATTCGCGAGCTGTATCTGCAATTGAGTCGGGCATACGAACAAAGTGGGCAGCACGAGCAGGCGCGAGCCGTCAAGGAGGAGCTCGCGGGGCTGAAGCGCGAACAGTCCTGATCGAGGCCAGACAGCCGGTTGCCCCTCAGCCTGGGGCAGGGTCGCGTTCCCTCGCTCATGATGCACCTCGGCGGGAAAGCACCGCAGACGCTCGCACGCCCCTTTCCTTGCACTATCGGTCACTGGATTCTCAGTAGAATTGACACAAGGGGTTGTCGGGCGGTCCCAGATTGAAGACAGCCTGTGACGAGCTCCTCCGGAGATCCCCATGCGGCATTCCATGCTCACCGATGAACAAGCCGAATTCCTGCGCCAAGAAAAAGAAGCCCTGGCGGAGATCCATCTCGCGCTGGCTGAGATCGATCTGTCGCGCGGCGGGCTGGCAACCCTACAGAAGGCTATCCTCCAACTGGACGAGCTGTTCTTGCTCGTCGTCGTCGGGGAGTTCAACTCCGGCAAGAGCGCCCTGGTGAATGCCCTGTTGGGCGAGAGGGTGTTGGCCGAAGGCGCGACGCCTACCACCTCCCGGGTGACGTTGGTGAAATGGGGCGAGCAAGCCGCAGAGCAGGTAGTGGACGAGAACTTCGCCGTCTATTCCTACCCCCTGGCGCTCCTCAAGGAGCTGAACATCGTGGACACGCCGGGCACCAATGCCGTCATCCGCCACCACGAGCGGCTCACGGACGAGTTTGTCCCTCGGAGTGACCTGGTGCTGTTTACCACTTCGGCCGACCGACCCATGACGGAAAGCGAGCGACAATTCCTGGAGCGAATCCTCGCCTGGGGCAAGAAGATCGTCTTCGTGCTCAACAAGGCCGACATCTTCGAGGATGGTGCTGCGCTGGGGGAAGTCCGGGACTTCGTCCTCAAACACGCCTCGACCCTTTTGGGGGACCCGCCCGAGTTCTTCCCGGTGTCGGCCAGGCTAGCCCAGCGCGCCCAGTCCGAGGCAGACCCCGAAGAGCGCCGCCGCCTGCGTGCCGCCAGCCGGCTGGACGACCTGGAGGAGTACATCGCTGCCACCCTCGACGAGGCCACAAGGCTCCAGCTTAAGTTGAACAATCCGCTGGGCGTGGCTGCCAATCTGGTTGCGGAGGCCGAGGAGACGGCGCAGGCCCAAGCGGAGGAGCTGAAGGAGGACAAGGAGACTGCCGCGTCCCTGGAGTCCGCTGTTACCGATTACGAGCGGGTGCTGCGGAGCGAGCTTGCGCCGCGCCTCGCCGAGGTCGAGAACATCCTGCACAGGCTCGAGCAGCGCGGCCTCGACTTCTTCGACAACACCCTGCGCCTGAGCAAGATCACACAGCTGGCCCGCGGGGACAGAGTGCGGGCCCAGTTTGAGAATCAGGTCCTGGCCGACGTGCCGCAGCAGATTGAAGACCAGGTTCAGCGGCTAATCGACTGGCTGGTGCAGAAGGACTTGCATGAGTGGCAGCATGTGATGGTCTACCTGCAACGGCGCCGAGCGCGCAACATCGAGCTTGGGATCGGCGAAGTCGGCGGACCGCGGGAGACTCGTCGCCGCGAGTTGATCGACACGGTGGGTAGGACCGCCCAAACGATTGTGGAGAGCTATGACCGCAATCGGGAAGCGAGCGAATTGGCGACCAGCGTCGAGAACGCCGTGGCACAGACCGCCCTGCTAGAGGCCGGCGCTGTCGGCCTGGGAGCACTCGTAACCCTGGCGGTGCTTTCTTCGACCCTCGATATCACCGGCCTGCTGGCCGCCGGCACACTGGCCATACTCGGCTTTTTCGTGATCCCCCACAAACGCAAACAGGCCAAGGATAGCTTCAGAACGAAGACGAGCACTCTGCGCACAAAGCTGCTTGGCGCCTTGACGACTCAGTTTACCAGCGAGGCCGAGAGCGCCGTCACCCGCATGAAGGAGGGTATGGCGCCCTTCACGCGCTTCATCCGCGCGGAGCGCGAGCGGATCGAGAAGACCGAGGCGACCTTGGCCGGAGTGCGGCAGCGCCTCTCGGCGCTCCGCGCGCGTAGCCAGGCGGTGGTAAATTCCCGGCCCGGTCACAAAGACCGCTCCGACCCCCAGGGGTAGTCGAGGTCGAACACATCAAGCCGGATGTTCTTGGGCTTGGCCCGCATCACCGTCGGATCGGTAGCGATCGACGACGACAAGTCCGACCTGCGTGGCGAGGGCCTGCAGGTCGTCGTGGGTGAACAGGTGGATGTACCGCAGACCGCGCGCCAGTTCAGCCGCCCCGCAACCGAGATCTAGCACACTTGCCTCGGACTGGACCGAGCGCAGGGCGCGCACGACGCCTGGTTGGAGCCTGCGCCGCGTGGCTGCGAACGGTCCGGCGAAGGTTTGGTAGAATTCCAGGTTAATCCGCAGAAGC
>MGOM01000093.1:22983-23933 GCA_001797105.1 Chloroflexi bacterium RBG_19FT_COMBO_62_14 | reverse complement strand
GGGATTATAAGACGCACCATGCGCCAACAAGCCTGGCTCGAAGCACGCCAATACACGCCTGATCAGCTCTCCTTGGCCCGGACGATCTTGGAGGAGGTCCAGGCGGGCCGCGAGCTTCGCTCGGCCCTTCAGCGACACCCACAACCGAGCGGCGGGTACATCCCCAAGCACATTCTGGTTTTTGCGTATCGCGATCTCATCTCGCGCGGCGAGTGGCGTGCCGATCCTGGACTGATACGCCGCATTCGGATGAAACCGATCCGCACCCTCTCCGGCGTAACAACGGTCACAGTCTTGACCAAGCCCTACGCCTGCCCGGGCAAGTGCATCTTCTGTCCGACTGATCTCCGTATGCCGAAGTCCTACCTGCCCGATGAACCCGGGGCGATGCGTGCGCTGCAGCATGAGTTCGATCCGTTCGAACAAACCGCTGCCAGGTTGGAAGCCCTGCGGGCGATCGGTCATCCTATCGACAAGGTCGAACTTCTGATCCTGGGTGGGACCTGGAGCGCTTACCGCAAGGACTACCAAGAGTGGTTCGTCCAGCGCTGTCTGGATGCGATGAACGGTTTCACCTCGAACACACTCGACGAAGCCCAGGTGTTCAACGCTCGGGCGCAGCATCGGAACGTCGGCCTGGTGATCGAGACTCGGCCGGACCATGTCGACCAGGGCGAAATCGCCCACCTGCGCCGTCTGGCCGTGACCAAGGTTCAGATGGGCGCGCAAAGTCTGGATGATCGGATACTCCAACTCAATCAGCGCGGCCACACCGTGGAGGACACGCGGCGGGCAGTCTCTATGTTGCGGGCTGCTGGCTTCAAGCTCGTTCTGCACTGGATGCCGAACCTGCTCGGGGCGACACCGGAGTCGGATCGGCGTGACTTTCTCCGATTGTGGGATGACGGGAGACTTCGGCCGGATGAAATCAAGATCTATCCATGTCAGTT
>MGOM01000093.1:22800-22913 GCA_001797105.1 Chloroflexi bacterium RBG_19FT_COMBO_62_14 | reverse complement strand
ATCGACCTGATCGCCGACATCAAGCCGTCGATCCCACGCTATTGCCGAGTGAATCGAGTCATCCGGGATATTCCATCCACCAATGTTGTGGCCGGGAACAAGCGGACAAGTCT
>MGOM01000093.1:21872-22787 GCA_001797105.1 Chloroflexi bacterium RBG_19FT_COMBO_62_14 | reverse complement strand
CATCAGGAGATGACGAGTCGTGGCACGTGCTGTCAATGCATCCGTTGTCGTGAGATACGCGGACGGGAGATCGATCCGCAATCCCTCGAGTTGAAGCATGAGATCTACTCCGCCGGTGGGGCGGAGGAGCACTTCGTCTCCTTCGTCACGCCCGACGACCATCTTGCCGGGTACGTCCGTCTGTCCCTTCCGGGAGCGCAATCCCCACGAACCGGGCTGGTTGACCTCGCTCAGGCCGCGCTGGTGAGGGAGCTCCACGTATATGGTCAGTCGTTGGCTGTCGGATCGACCACGGAGGGCGCCGCCCAGCACGCCGGACTGGGGGTGACTCTGATGGCCTACGCCGAGAGAGTGGCGCAAGAGCAGGGCTACAGCCGGCTGGCGGTCATTGCGGCCCTGGGAACACGCCCGTACTACGAGCGCCTGGGCTACACGCTGGGCGAGACCTATATGGTCAAGGCGCTCCAAGTCTGATATCGTCCGCGGTGGATGGCCCGGACGCGGCGAAGGTTCCTGCAGCAGATAATCCCGCTACTGGTTGGGTTGAGGCGCTTCAGGAGAGGTTCGCGTGGCCGACAAGTTCGAAATTTCCACTGTCTTGACTGCAAGCCCGCACAAGGTGTACGTGGCCTGGCTGGACAGCGAGGAGCACAGCGCCTTTATCGGAGCCGAGGCACGCATCGACCCTCGCGTGGGTGGGGCCTTTTCGGCCTGGGGGGATTACATCGAAGGGAAGACCCTTGAGCTCGAAGAGGATCGCCGCATCGTGCAGGCCTGGCGGACGGTCGACTTTCCTTCCGACAGCACCGACTCGCGCCTCGAGATTCTCCTTGAAAAGGTCAAGGGTGGGACTCGATTGACTCTGATCCACAGCGAGATCCCCGATGGAATGGGGGATGAGTATCACCAGGGTTG
>MGOM01000093.1:8159-21817 GCA_001797105.1 Chloroflexi bacterium RBG_19FT_COMBO_62_14 | reverse complement strand
CCGCGATGGTGCGCCAGGGGAGGTCAACCCTCGCGGGTCCTCATCGTATTCTTCGGTTCTGACACATAGGTTTTTTCCCTTGTCACCCTGAGCGGAGGGCGGAGCGTAGCGACGCCCACTCTTCAGTCACCCTGAGCGGCGGCCAGTCGCCGCTCGCGGGCACGCGATCAGGCCCTCAAAAACCAGACCGTCTTCGGAGATGATGGGGTCGATCCCGGCCAGAAGGACTCTGTCTTGGCGGCCTTCGGCGATCGCCACACCGGCCGGTAGGGCGGCGATGGCCTGCAACTCGTCATGACTGAGCCCCTTCGGTAGGGTGTAGGGAGTGGCTCCCTCCAAGCGGATCCGCCAGGCCTCCACCTCAAGCGCGCCGCAGCGCTGCTTGCCCGGTAGGCGCGGAAGCCCCAACAGGTCCCAGGCGACGGAGGGGAAGGTCTCGACGACCCAGCGCTTGTTGGTATGGCTTGGCCAATCCTCGACCAGGAGAGACCATCCATGCCTCAGGCGGAATTCGCGGAAGACCTCGATCGAGAACTGTACGAAGTGAAGATAGGTTCTTGGTTTCACCTGCCCGGGATCGCCCGTCCGGGCCGGGGTGTTCAAGACACGTTCGCACAGGCGCATGTGCTGGATCGAGGATTCGGGCCAGCGCCAGCCCTGAGGCCCGTCCAGCAAGAGTACGGAGACGTCTTCCTGCCGGCAGAACCGATCGATGGCGCTGGCGAGGTCGACCGGTGAAGGCGCCCCCGTCAGACCGAGGGCGGCCGGGTTAAGTATCTCTGGCCGCCCCCGCACGGCCAGGTGACACAAGCCGAGGTCCGAATAGTTCCTGCTGGCGAGGTCGATCGAGAGGATGGTCATGGATGAGCCTATCGATACTCCTGAGCGGCGGGTGCGGGCGTGTGGCTCGATCATGTTCGCAGAAGACCGCCGGGCGCCGGACTGGCAAGAGGGGGCGCGGCCCCCTGCGGCCTGTACGCAACACCCAATTGGCGTATAATACCGGGAGTCAAAGGATTTGTTTAGCAGAGCATGTTTCCCGCATCCGACGAATTGCTCTGCCTCCTGCCAATAAGCCACGAATCATCCAGAGCGGGATACGCACCCATGGCCCTCGCATGACTGAGAGAGTAGGCCAGAGCCTTGGCCGTTATCGAATCATCGAGAAAATCGGCGCCGGCGGTATGGCAACCGTCTACCGGGCGATTCAGACGTCCATCGGGCGCGAAGTCGCCGTCAAGATACTGCTCAGTTCTCTCGCAGCGCAGGATGAGGGGTTCCTGGCCCGATTCCACCGCGAAGTCCAAGTGAGTTCCACCCTGCAGCACCCCCACATCTTGCCTGTGTATGACTTCGGCGAGTATCAAGGCTCTCCTTACATCGTCATGGCGTACCTCAAGGGAGGATCCCTGACGGACGTCATCCGGCAGGGGCCGATGGTGCTGTCGGAAGCCACGCGGATCATCACCCAGCTGGCCGACGCGCTCGACTTCGCCCATAAGAGTGGAGTCATTCACCGGGATTTCAAGCCCAGCAACGTCATGCTCGACGAGCGTGGCAATACATACCTGGCTGACTTCGGGCTGGCCAAGGTCACGGATGCGAGCGTCCAGCTCACTGGGAGCAGACTGGTCGGGACGCCCGACTATATGGCCCCGGATTTGGTCAGCGAAAAGGGCGTAACGCGTTCTATCGACGTTTATGCTATGGGTGTGACCCTCTATCAGATGTTGAGTGGCCATGTGCCTTTCAAGGCCAGCACACCCATGGGCGTCCTGATGGCCCACATGTCGGCACCCATCCCGGACATCCGGATCGATCGCCCCGACCTGGGCGAAGCGGTCCAGCAGGTGATCAACCTATCCATGGCAAAGAACGCCGCGGAGCGCTTCCCAACGGCCGGGGACCTGGCCTGCGAACTGCACGGGGCGCTGAGAACTCCGCAGGGCTCTGCTCTTCCTCTCCTCTTCACCGACAAGGGCGGCGAAGTCATTTTCACCAACAGCTTCATGCTCAAGTTACTTGGTCGACCGGAAACAGAAGCCCGAAACACGGTCGGGCGGCCGCTGAGGGAGGTGCTCGGGCTGGATGCCAATGAGGCCGACACGCTCATGAGGGATGTCTGCAAGATCGGTCACGCCTACCGTCAGTCCTTGGCGATCAGAACGAAATCCGGAGCCTCGCTGAGTATCTCATGCTCGGGGACCGGCACATTCGACGACAAAGGCGAGTGCGTCGGCGCCGACTTCACCTTCCTGCAACTTCCAACCTACAGCCAAACGCTGGACAGGTCGCAGGGTGCGGAGTATGCCTTCGACACCGGCGAGCGGACACTACTTCAGATGTACTTCATGTCTCAACTCGACGGGTTGAGGGCGCTCGTCATCCGGCTCGGTGGCCTGCGCCTGGGTGAGACCCTCGAGAGGATCTTGAATGAGACATCCGCCCGCAGTGGGTGGCCGTTCCGGATGAAAGATGGACGGCCGGAGATTACGAACTCAAGGCCCGAGCCCTTCATCTATCATGGCCTGCTGGCCAAGGCAGTCGCATATGCAACCAGCGTTATCGGCGCCGGTGTTGTGCATAAGCAGATGAAGGCCGTCGATGCTCAGATGGGAGACCGATCTTTGGAGATCGCCGCCCGACTCGGGTTGCGTGAAATAACTGACAATCGTTATTGAGTGTGAGGAGGCCGTTCATGAGTACCGTGAATCTTGTGTTGGATATCATTCTGGTCGGTGCTTCGGTTTGGATGGTGGCGACGGTTTCGGGCCTTGGCGGGATCGTCGGAAGGACGCTGAACCTGATCACCATCGGGGCTGTCGTGCTGGGGCTTGCGCATCTGCTGGCGACCCTCATGCATCGCTTCACGCCAATGGAGTCGAGCACGGAGTCCTTTATCCATCGGCTCATCGTCCTCTCGGGCTTCGTCCTTCTCGTTGTCGGTTTCAGGCGGATCCGAGAACTGAAGGCTTGAGACCGACCAGCCCGGCGCAATCGCTGGCGGCTCAGGGGGTTTGCCAACCTCTCCCGAAACCTTCCGGCGGCCGCCGCCCTGCACTCCCCACACGTGATCACAGGCCAAAGACGGCAGGGCTCTCCTCCAGGTCGAAGGGCCTGCTGGCTCAGAGCCTCCCCGGAGGCTGAACCCGTTCGAGTCTCGCGCCCGGGCGCGGACCGCCTGATAGGATGCGGGATCAAGTGCGAAGTGGCAGAGGTGGCCACTGCGTTATAATGCGACGCGGGAATTGGGCGGGAACGTCGGTAGCCCCGGATGCACTTCGGACTGGATCGCGAGATGCGGCCCGGCTTGTGAGTTCTGCCATTCTTGAATCTTGAGTTGTGCGTGCCGGTCGCTAAAGGGTGTTAGTGAATGGGCTTCCACAGTGGCGGTTGGTGGTCCTACCTTCAATATGATGAGGAGCAAGATCAGCCGGAGATCAATCGAGCGCTGATCCGCCGTGTCTGGGGATATGCTCGCCCGTACTGGCGCGGAGTGCTGGCGATGCTGATCACCATCCTCGGTATATCCCTCTTGTCTTTGATCCCACCCCTCCTCATGCGCAATCTGATCGATGTCGCCCTGCCGGCGCGTGACTTCGGACGGTTGAACATGCTTGCCCTGGGGATGGTGGCTGTCCCTCTGATCAACGGCCTCCTGGGCGTCGGGCAGCGGTACGCCAGCGCCAGGATCGGGGAAGGGATCATCTTCGATCTCCGACGGACGGTTTATTCCCACTTACAGCGGATGAGTCTGCGCTTTTTCACCCAGACGCATGCCGGCGAGCTGATGTCCAGGTTGAACAACGACGTTGTTGGGGCGCAAAACGCCGTGACCGGGACGCTCGTCTCGCTCCTAAGCAACTTCGTATCGCTGGCGGCGACATTAGTGATCATGCTTTCACTTGAGTGGCGCTTGACTTTGTTGAGCATCGCCATTCTGCCCTTGTTCATCCTTCCGGCGCGCCGGATCGGCCAGGTGCTCAGGCGCGTCGCCCGTCAGGGGATGGAATTCAACGCCCTGATGAACGCCATGATGAATGAGACCCTCAACATCAGCGGCGCGCTGTTGGTGAAACTGTTCGGGAAGCACGACGCCGAAGTAAGCCGCTTCGCCGAGAAAGCGGCGTCGGTGAGGGATGTCGGCATCCGACAGGCCGTCATTGGCCGCTGGTTCTTCCTCGGGCTGAGCCTGGTGAGTGCAATCGGGACGGCGCTTGTCTTCTGGCTGGGCGGGAGGCTTGTGCTGCAGGGCGCTTTCACGGTCGGCACGATCGTCGCCTTTGGGGCATACCTGGCCAACCTCTACGGGCCGTTGATGGCCCTGACGAATGCGCGAGTGGACTTCGCCACCTCGATGGTCAGCTTCGAGCGGGTGTTTGAGGTGTTGGATCTGCCGGTCGAGATCGACGACGCCCCGCAGGCGCTGGCGCTGGAAGTGGTGCGCGGCCATGTCCGATACGAGCATGTGTCGTTCAACTACCTCGAATCGATCGGCCCGCCGGCCGTACTCGAGGTGGTCAGGCGCTTTGGCAGGCATATGCCGGTCCCTCCATCGGGCGTGCGTGAGCCCAGCGGAGATGGTTCCGGGCGCGGCACCGACGAGTCAGGCGAGAAGCGCTGGGCGGTGAAAGACGTGAGCTTTGAGATCCCCCCCGGGGAAGTCGCGGCGCTTGTCGGGCCCAGCGGAGCTGGAAAGACGACAATCACTTACCTCTTGCCGCGGCTCTATGATCCGACCGATGGTCGGGTGACTTTGGATGGCCACGATCTGCGCGGCCTAACTCTGGCGTCTATTTCGGACCATGTCGGGATGGTGACTCAGGAGACCTATCTCTTCCACGACACCATCCGCAACAACCTGCTCTATGCCAAGCCCCGGGCCACGGATGAAGAGCTTGAGGCCGCTTGCCGGGCGGCCAACATCCTCGACTTCATCCACTCCCTGCCGGATGGCTACGACACCTTGGTCGGGGAGAGGGGCTACAGGCTTTCCGGCGGCGAGAAGCAACGGGTGGCGATTGCGCGTGTGATTCTGAAGGACCCCAAGGTTCTCATCCTGGACGAGGCGACCAGCCATCTTGACTCTCAATCGGAAGCGCTGATCCAGGAGGCGATGGAGACCGTGATGCGCGGGCGGACCTCCTTGGTCATCGCTCACCGGCTGAGCACGATCATCGGCGCCGATCGGATCCTGGTGATTTCAGAAGGAAGGTTGGTCGAGCAAGGGAGGCACTCCGAGCTGCTTGCCCTCGGCGGGCTTTACGCCGGCCTGTACGAGACCCAGTTTGGGGCCGAACGCACTCCCGCTTGAGTTGCAAGGCCTCGATCGGGGTGGGATGAGGCACGATCAGGCCTGTCGACAAGCGTCCGCCGCAAGGGTGAGTTCGAGGGGGCGACTGCCGGCCGGATATAGGCTCTGAGTTACTCATCCACCCCCGATCGACTTGGCGGCCCCCGACGCATCCGATAGAGCCGAGTGCGACGAACGTTCTGGCCCGCTCCCGAGCCTCTCCCGAGAAGGCTCTCTTCCGGGATCCCGGCCCGGGCGCTAACCTGACCAGCACCCTGCAGGTCTGCCTTCGGAAACTCATCCTGCCCCGGCGGAGCCGTCACGCGGCGGATCCCGGTGGGCGCAACTTCTCCCCTGACAGTTCGTATAGCTTGGTAGAGCAACAGGCCGCTGGCGGAAGGAAGAGATGAAGGTCGTGGAGGGGACCTCCGAAGCCGTGTGGATCGAACGGGCACGGCAGGGTGACGATGGCGCATTCGCCAACCTGGTCGGAGCTTACCAGGCGCCGGTCTACAACCTGTGCTTCAGGTTGCTGGGGGATGGATACGAGGCCGAGGATGCTGCCCAGGAGACCTTCTTGAAGGCCTACAAGAATCTCAGCCGCTACGATCCGGACAGACCATTCGTGAATTGGCTCTTGAAGATCGCTTCCAATCATTCCATCGACCGTCTGAGGCGGAGGGGAACCAGGCCAGTCACAGACCTCGAAGAGGCCGAGCATTTACCGGACACTTCGGCGGGGCCGGAAGCCGCGCTCGCCCTCGAAGAGCGACGACGGAGGATCTGGCGGACGCTTCGAAAGCTGAGCCCGAAAGACAGGACGTTGATCGTGTTGCGCTATTGGTATGACTACACCTACGAAGACATGGCGGCTGCCCTTTCGCTCTCTAGCGGAGCTGTGAAAAGCCGCCTGCACCGGGCCCGCATGACGCTAGCCCAAGAATGGCGCGAGAGAGAGGGCGTGCCCGTCCGGCTGGGAGGTACTCAAGATGAGCCATCAGCCGTATGAGGAGTTGATCTTCGAAGACGAGGTCTTGCCCGCGGAGAAGACCAGGTTTCTCCAGGCCCATCTCGAAGATTGTCTGCGGTGCCGAGAGCTTTCTGATGCATGGCACGGCGCGCGCCTGGGCCTGATGGATCCGGAGGTGTCTGAGCCCACTCATGGGTTCGTGACCCGCTGGCAGGCAAGGCAGGCCGAGCGGCGGAGGCAGGCGGCCAGAAGTCAGGTCTCGTGGGTACTCAGTTTGGCACTGCTGGGGTCCGGCTTCTTAGCCTGGCCGATCGCACTCGAGGTGTATTCCTTGCTCGAGGCTCCGGCGGCGGTGGGCAGCGCCGTAATCCGAGAGATTCTCTCTCTGGGTCTGGCCTGCAGGCTCGCCGGACAGTTCATGCGAGCTTTGCTCGTCGAGGCGACTGCGCAGCTTCCAGTGACTGCCTGGCTTGGGATCGGACTTGCCCTGCTAGGGTTCGTGTTGGCGTGGGCGTTGTCGCTCTATCGTTTTGCATTTCAACCTGTTGAGTGAGGAGGACGGAATGAAACGTAGCATTCTTTGGGTCGGGTTGGTGCTGCTGATTGTGCTGGCAGTGCCTGCCGTGGCCTACGCCGGCGGCCAACTCGACGGTCGGGTCATCCTGGGCGGAGAGTTCACCCTGGCCAGCGGGGAGATACTGGACGGGGATCTGATCGTCCTCGGTGGAAACGGGACAACCCAACAAGGCTCGCGGATTTCCGGTTCGGTCTTCATCGCCGGAGGGAACCTCCAGGTCGACGGAACGGTTGATGGAGATATCGCGGTACTGGGTGGTAACGTCAGCCTGCTGTCGCATGCCATCGTCAAAGGCGATGTGAGCAGCGTCGGCGGTAACGTGAGTCGGGCCGAGGGCGCCCAGGTCTTGGGTCAGGTAGTCGCCGGCCAGGGTCTCGATATCCCGTTCGAAATCCAACCATTCACAGGCGTCCCGGGCGGCGTTGAAGTGCCGTACATGGGAGGCAGGATCTGGTCGGACGCCTTCCGCCCCCTGGCCGGCATCGGCTGGGGCATCTTCCAGAGCCTGATGATGGCGGCTCTGGCGGTTCTGGTCGTAATGTTCGCCCCTGAGGCGACAAACCGGGTCTCGAAGGCGATCGTCGATCAGCCGATCATCGCCGGCGGACTGGGGATCTTGACCGGGATCGTGTTTCTGGCCTTGCTGGTCTTGCTTGCCGTGACCATCTGCCTGATCCCGATCAGCTTGTTGGGCGCTTCTGTTCTCGTCGTGGCTGGCGTCTTCGGCTGGATCGCCGTCGGGACCGAGGTCGGCAAGCGGATCGGGACGATGTTCAACTGGCAGTTGCATCCGGCCGGCGCGGCCGGGTTAGGGACATTGATCGTAGGACTCGTAGCCGGAGGCATTGGGTTCATCCCGTGTATCGGGTGGATCGCACCGGCTCTGGTGAGCGCCGTCGGACTGGGGGGCGTGGTACTGACCCGGTTCGGGACACGCGTCTACGAGACCGTCCCGGTCAGCATCCCGGCCCCCGTCGTCGAAGTGCCCCCGCCATCTCCAAGGAAGAGAACCAAGTCCTGAACCGTGGGGATCGCACAAGAACGTCGTGGGAGTGGTCCGGCGGTGTTGCGGCCGGACCACTCCTTGCCTTTTCCAACCGTCGATCTGATCGAACATGCCGAATCAAACAGGGCGGCCAAGCCTGGGGGCTTGAAGACCGCCCTGCCGCTTCCGTATCCGCCCTCAGAGTAGTCGCTGAAGACGATCGCCCTTCCCCGGCCCTATCCCGGGTGGCGTGACTAGCCCTTCACCGAACCCGCTGTCAGACCGCGCCCGAAGTACCACTGCAACTGGAAGAGGACCAATAGCAGGACAGCCATAGCCACGAATGCCCGGGTAGTGCCCGTCCCTATCGATCGGGCCAGCTGGCGTCTATGGCCTGAAGGACCGCCCGGAGTTCTTCGCCCTCGAGGAGGTCTATCAGGGCGGCAGGGAAACTTCCGCTCCCCACCGCATCGGGCATGAGCTCCGAGCCGTCAAGCCGGAAGGTGTCGGCCGTTCGCAAGATCTCAGCTAGGCCCCGATGGACCTCCGAGGGATACCACTCCATGGGCACACCGTCCATCGGGGAAATCAACTCACCTGCCTTGACCTCAGATTCGACCGATGCCGGGGTCAACATGAACTTAATCACCTGCCGGCCGCGAGGCGTATCCTTGGAGAGGCTAACAAAGCTACCGGTGCCGAGTACGGGCCGCCCATAAGCTTCATCGATGGGAGGCAAGGAGAAGTAGGCGATGTCGGTGCCAATCTTCGTCCCCTCAGGCAGATCGCCGGCAACGGCGGGAGCGTGATGGTACAGGAAGCATCCCGGGGGATCGTCAAAAATCGGCATCGGGGCGTCAGCGAATATCGACGTGAGGATGCCCTTGGTTCCGCCCAGCACGTAGTCCGGGTTGAGCCAAATGCTCTGCATCAAGATGAGAGCATTCCGAACCTCAGGTGAGTCGAATTTCAGTTCGCCGCGTGTCCAGGCATCATAGTTGTCGGTGGTAGTGGTGCGCAGCATGATATCCTCGACCCAATCCGTTCCCGGCCCTCCGCCAGGGCCTCCATCATTCAGGCTGATGCACCACGGGACGCCTCCGTCGGCCACAATCTGGTCCGAAAGTGCAAGGAGATCGTCCCAGGTTTCGGGTACCCTGTAGCCTGCGGCTTCAAACTCGGATTTGGGGTACCAGACGAGGCTCTTGGATTGTGCGCCGTGCATGATGCCGAACAGCTTCCCGTCCACCATCCCCGAAGCGATCCATGTCTGGGAATACACTTCCATGAGCTCGGACGAAGGGATAAAGCGACTGATATCCGCCAGGTAGCCCCTTCTCCCCATGTCGACCATCAACGCAGGTTCCGAAAAGACAAGGAGGTCGTATGGATCGCCAGCCTCGGATCTGGCGAGGGCAACATGCTCGAAGTCTGCGGAGCTCTCAACGATCACTTTGATCCCCGCGTTGGCCTCGAGACCAGCGAAGGTTGTCTGTAACAAGCTCACCTGCTCGCCGGAGAATGAAGTGAGGATCGTGACGGACTGGCCGGCGGGAGGTGATCCGGGCCTTGACTCGATCGGAGCCGACGTCGGAGGTACGAGGGTCGCGCTCGGCAGCGCTGGCCTGGTTTCCGTCGGGATGCTAGTGGCCCGGGCACAACCGCCGAGGATGAGTGGCATGAGGATGAAAAGGGCCAGGGGTTTCTTCATCGTTCGTCCCTTGCGGGGGTTCAGGTCGATCCGATCCGGACCACCTGGGCCTCCGAATGCGCCTGAGGTTGCGGGTCTCTGAAACCAATCTCGGCTGCTACCTGATGCACGATCGCCGAACGCCAGACGGTCGGAGTCCCGCGATCTGGCGAATATGATACCAGTCGGTCATTGGCGTAGCCCAAGTTTGCCACATCCGGATGGATCGTGTCGATCTGGCCCTATGGCAAACCCCGGCTTGGCGGAGGGCCCGGATCATCCGGCTAGCAGGGCCGTCTGGAACCGGTTCAGAGACACGCCGCAGCCAGGAGGGTCCCCTTTGGCCTCACTCCCCGGGCAGGTGCCCGATTCTGCCCGGCTCGAATGGCCGTCGAGCCGCAAGGGCCGCCAATCGTGCAATCGGACGGCGTATGCGGACAAGCCACTTGCCCACCCAATGCTTAAAATTTCCGGCCTTCGACCTTCCTGCCGTAGCGTAAGCTGGTCGGCCCGGCTATAATCCGGCTGTGGATCCGGGCGAAGGTCCGCCTGGGTCTACCCATCAGCCATGTCTTTTGTCCACCTGCATGTTCATTCTGAGTATTCGCTGCTCGATGGGCTGAGCCGCATCCCGCAGCTGGTCGGGCGCGCCCAGGAGCTGGGCATGCCGGCCCTGGCGCTGACCGACCACGGGGCGATGTTCGGGGCGATCGACTTCTATCGGGCGGCCAAAACCGTCGGGGTCAAGCCGATCATCGGGATGGAGGCCTACCTGTCGGCCCGCCGGATGCACGACAAGGACTCGCAGCTCGACAGCCGGTCTTATCATCTACTCTTGTTGGCCGAGAATGATGAGGGCTATCGCAATCTGCTGGCGATAGCTACCGCCTCGCAGCTCGAAGGTTTCTATTACCGCCCCCGCATCGACCATGAGTTTCTGGCGGCCCACAGCCAGGGCCTGATCTGCACTACCGGCTGCCTTTCGGGCGAAGTCCCGCGGGCTTTGATCGAAAGCCGCCAAGCCCACGCCAAGCGGGCTCTCGATTGGTATTTTGACGTTTTCGGCCCCGAGCGGTTCCTTATCGAATTGCAGCAGCACGAGATCCCCGAGCTGCCGGCGGTCAATCGAGCCCTCATCCAGATGGCCCCCCATTATGGGGCGCGCCTCGTCGCCACAAACGATGTCCACTACGTCGCTCCAGAAGATGCCGAGCTCCAGGACATCTTGTTGTGCATCCAGACCGGAGCAGTCCGGGCCGATCCTGATCGCATGCGGATGACGGACCCCTCGTACTACTTCAGGACGCCCCAGGAAATGCAGAGCCTTTTCACGGAGGTACCCCAGGCGATCGAGAATACCCTGTGGATCGCCGAGCGCTGCCAGGTCAACCTCGACTTCGAAGGCTATCGTCTGCCCGATTTCAAGGTCCCCGACGGGCACGTCCCGGCGAGCTTCCTGCGGCTGCAGTGTGAACAAGGGCTGCGGCGGCGTTACCCGGATCGCCAGAATGATCCTGAGGTGAGGGAGCGCCTGGATTTCGAGCTCGGTGTGATCAATCAGATGGGGTTCGACACATACTTTCTCATCGTGTGGGACCTCTGCCGCTACGCCCGGGAACACGGAATCTGGTACAACGCCCGAGGTTCGGCGGCCGGATCGATCGTTGCCTACTGCCTGGAAATCACACTCGTCGACCCGCTGGCCCACGGGCTGATCTTCGAACGGTTCCTCAATCCCGGAAGAGTCTCGATGCCGGACATCGATCTTGACTTCCAGGATGATCGTCGCGCCGAGATGCTCGAATACGCCGCCGAGACCTATGGCCGGGACAAAGTTGCCCAGATTATCACCTTTGGGACCTTGGGTGCCCGGGCCGCGATTCGCGATGTCGGCCGGGTAATGGATATTCCCCTGCCCGAGGTCGATCGGGTCGCCAAGCTTATCCCGAATATCCCTGGCAAGCCGCTCACCATCCCCGAAGCTGTCGAGAGTGTCCCTGCCTTCAAGCAGATCTATGAGACCGCTCCCTATCTGCGTGAGCTCATTGACACGGCGGCCAAGCTCGAGGGAGTTGCCCGCAACGCCGGGACACACGCCGCCGGCGTCATCATCACCGATCGGCCGATCACCGAGTACGTCCCCCTCCACCGGCCAACCAAAGTTGGCGGCGAGGACAGCCCTGTCGGCGGCGTCACCCAGTTCGAGATGCAGGTCCTCGAGTGGCTGGGTCTGCTCAAGGTGGATTTCCTCGGACTATCGACACTGACTGTCATGGCACGCGCCTGCGAATTGATCGAACGGCGGCACGAGATCCGTCTCGACATTCACAACATCCCGTTGGACGATCCGCAGACCTTCGACCTTCTCGGCCGGGGAGACGTGCTCGGCGTGTTCCAGGTGGAAGGGGCCGGGATGCGGCGCTACTTGATGGAGATGAAACCGCGCAGCTTGTCGCATGTGATTGCCATGGTGGCCCTCTATCGGCCCGGACCGATGGAGTTCATTCCCGACTACATCCGCCGGATGCACGGTGAGGAACTGGTGTCATTCCGCCACCCGTCCCTGGCGCCAATCCTGGAGGAGACTTACGGCATCACGGTCTACCAGGAACAGATTATGTACACGGCGATGAAGCTTGCCGGCTATTCGGCTTCGGAAGCCGACAATCTGCGGAAGGCGGTAGCCAAGAAGAAGGCCGAGGCCCTGCATCGGGAGCGGGACAAGTTCGTGCGTGGGGCGGAGGGCAACGCCATCGCCCCTGATGTGGCGAACGCGATTTTCGACGATTGGGAGGCATTCGCTCGCTACGGTTTCCCCAAGGGACACGCTGCCGATTACGCGGTGATCTGCGTCCAGACGGCCCATCTGAAGACTAACTTCCCCGTCGAGTACATGACGGCCTTGTTGTCCGTGTTCAAGAACGACACCGATCGGGTGGCACTGTATATTGCCGATTGCCGCCGGATGGGGATCGACGTCCTGCCTCCAGACGTCGACGCAAGTGGAATGAGTTTCGAGATCGAAGAGACTGAAAGTGATAGGCCCGCAATCCGATACGGTTTGAGCGCGGTCAAGAACGTCGGCGAGGGAGCGGTGGCGGCAATCTTGAGCTCCCGCCAGAGTGGGGGTCCGTTTAAGAACCTGGAGGAACTCGCTCGCAGGGTCGACCTACGTCTGGTCGGGAAGCGGGCGCTGGAGTCTCTAGTCCGTGTCGGCGCGGTGGACAGCCTTGGATCACGCCGGGCTTTACTCGAGACGTTGGACAGGGTCCTGTCTGCGTCTGCGGCCCATTTCAGGGCGAAGGACGTCGGCCAGCTTTCCATGTTCGGCGGCGCCGCCACACTGGGCGGCATGTTGAGCCTTCCCACTCAACTGGATGAGATCCCGCGCCGGCAGCA
The DNA here is from genome assembly GCA_001797105.1 of Chloroflexi bacterium RBG_19FT_COMBO_62_14. GTDB lineage: Bacteria > Chloroflexota > Anaerolineae > Anaerolineales > E44-bin32. The sequence goes on along the minus strand of MGOM01000093.1, from coordinate 8,903 downwards.
ATTGGATTGGGAGCGTGAACTGCTCGGGGTCTACGTCTCGGATCATCCTCTAACGCCTCACATGGATGATCTCGCGCATGTTGTGACGCATTTCAGTTCCGAACTCGCGGATGCGGGACATGGCGAGGCCGCTTGCGTAGCCGGTGAGATCACGCACGTCCGTCCATACCAGACGCGGACTGGGAAGGCGATGGGATTCGTGTCTCTCGAGGATTTACAGGGGACAATTGAGCTGGTGGTATTTCACCGCGTCTGGAGTGCGATTTCGAGCTGGGTCGAACCAGGACAGATTGTGGTTGTGAAGGGAAAGGTCGACAGCGGGCGCGGCGAACCGAAGATCCTGGTCGACGAGATCACCCGTGAGATCAGCCCGGCCCCGGCTGCACCAGAGCCTACCCCCGTGCAAGAAGAACCGGTCCTTGCCCCGAGCCTGGAGATTGACCAGATGGCCGAGGAGCCCGTCCTGGCATGGGAGGCGGAGGGCGAGCCTTGGGGACAGGGGCACGAGCCCTGGCAAGAACCGCCCCCGAAGAGCCTCGCCGCCGGGAGGCAGGCATCCGATCCGTTCCTACTGGGGATCGTTGCCTCAGCCGAACCCTCTGAGCTTGCCGCGTTCGATCAGGCAGGCCGTGTACCGGCGGGTGATAAGCGAATGGTGTCCTTGATCCTGCGTTCGACCGGTGATCGCAAGCGGGATGCACTGCGTATGCGGCGGGTGCACGGCTTGCTGACGTCATACCCCGG
>MGOM01000093.1:7543-8149 GCA_001797105.1 Chloroflexi bacterium RBG_19FT_COMBO_62_14 | reverse complement strand
TTCGCCTTCGAGATTTATGAAGCCTCACGGCGGTACCACCTTGAGTTCCCCAACTCCACGACAGGTTACTGCCCCGAACTCCACACCCAGCTGGCCCGGCTTCTCGGCGAAGGTACGATACACGTAACCCCGTTCCGGGTCCAATAGAACCGGCGAGGTGTCCAAGATGAATATCGTTGGAGTGCTCAGTTCGGGCGGCGACGCCCCGGGCATCAATGCGTGCCTGAGAGCCATTGTGCGGATAGGGCTTCACCATGGCCTTCAGATCATCGGGATCCGGGAGGGCTTCGCCGGCCTTATCCGCGGTGAAATGACGCCTCCGCTTACGGCACGTGACGTCGGTGGGATCTTGCAGCGAGGCGGGACGTTCCTGCAAACCGCGCGCTGCCCCGAGTTCAGCGAGACCAAGGCCCAGATTCAGGCGCTGCGCGAGTTGAATGAGTCGGGGATCGAGGGGTTGATTGTCATCGGCGGCGATGGTTCGCAGCGCGGGGCGCATGCCCTATCCAAGCGGGCCTTCCCTGTCGTCGGCGTGCCGGCTTCGATCGACAACGATATCTGGGGCACCGACATGGCCCTGGGGGTCGATACGGCATTGAACACCAT
>MGOM01000093.1:7159-7508 GCA_001797105.1 Chloroflexi bacterium RBG_19FT_COMBO_62_14 | reverse complement strand
CCTCACACCAGCGGGCATTCTTGGTCGAGACGATGGGCAGGCAGTCTGGCTACCTGGCTCTGGTGGCCGGCCTGATCTGCGGGGCCGAGATTATCTTGATCCCCGAACGGGATGTGCCGATGGAAGAGATAACCTCCGCCATTCTCGACGCTTATGCCCGCGGGAAGTCGCATGCGATCGTCATCATCGCCGAGGGGGCCGGGTTGCATCCGCAGGAAGTGGCCGACCAGCTGAGACAGCAGGAGGTCGGGTTCGAAACGCGGGTGACGATCCTGGGACATGTCCCGCGAGGTGGGAGCCCGTCGGCATTCGACCGCCTGCTCGCCACTCGAATGGGGGTCAGGGCAGT
>MGOM01000093.1:2688-6956 GCA_001797105.1 Chloroflexi bacterium RBG_19FT_COMBO_62_14 | reverse complement strand
TAGGGTCTGCGGGATCGATGCCAGGACAGGCGTCGGCAACGGCTGGTGGAATACAGGTTGTTGATCCGCGCCCGATAGGCGACCAAGGACAGGGCTGCCTTTTGGGGCCTTGACGAACTTCTAAGCGAGGAATGGGTATGCGAATCGGAATTCTGACCGGTGGGGGTGACGTCCCGGGACTGAACGCTTGCCTCAAGGCCGTCGTCAGCCGGGTTCTGGACGACGGGCACAACGTTTTGGGCATCCGTCGTGGTTGGGGCGGCTTGCTGGAGTGTCAACCAGATGATCCGGCAAGCGTCGCCAGGTACACGATGGTGCTCGACCACAACGCGGTCCGGACGATTGATCGCACCGGCGGCACCGTATTGCACACTTCGAGGACCAATCCGGGGAAGGTGCGCAAGGAAGACGTCCCGGCCTTTCTGGCGGGTGGTGAGGGGGACGGCGAGGTCAAGGATTTTACGCCCTACGTACTGGAGGTCATCGACAAACTGGGTCTGGATGCAGTAGTTCCGATCGGCGGAGATGATACGCTTTCTTATGCGTTGCGTCTGCACGACGAAGGCGTCCCGATCGTGGCGATCCCCAAAACCATGGATAACGATGTCCACGGCACCGAGTATTGCATCGGGTTCTCGACGGCGATCACCCGCAGCGTGGGCGTAATTCACAGCTTACGCACGAGTGCCGGCTCCCACGAGCGTCTGGCGGTGATCGAGCTGTTCGGGCGGTATAGCGGCGAGACGTGTCTGGTAAGCGCCTACCTGGCCGGAGTCGATCGCGCCGTCATATCCGAGGTGCCTTTCGATCCGGAGAAACTGGGCCGGCTGTTGGTCAAGGACAAGGCCGCCAACCCGAGCAACTACGCCATGCTGACGATCTCGGAGGGTGCGCAGGTTGTAGGCGGGGACGTCATCCTGCGGGGGCGCGAAGACGCCTTCGGACACAAGAAGCTGGGCGGGATCGGAGCGATCACCGGTGATCTGCTGCGCGAGCTCACCGGAGAGCACATCATCTATCAGCAAGTCGCATACATGATGCGCTCGGGTAGCCCGGATTCGCTTGACTTGATGGTGGCAATCAACTACGCCGTCATGGCCGCGGATCTCGCGGTTGGGCGTTCCTTCGGCCGGATGGTCGCGCTCCGCAACGGGATCTACACCAACGTCCCGCTGTCCGTGATGCGCGAGGGCGTTCGGCGAGTCGACGTTGACGAACTTTACGATGTCGAGAATTACCGGCCCAAGGTGCGCCATGTCGACGGGAAGCCGATGTTCTTGTATTGAGCCGAAGACTTCGCCCTTCAGGCGCGGATTCCGTCAAGGGACGTGAGTCCAGCCGTGCGGGCCAACTTGACCGCGGCCTCGAACTCGCCTGCGGTCGTGGGGCGGTCCAACGGGGGGAGATCGGCGGCGTGAAAAGCCGGGCGATATTGATCCATCAAGTTGAGATAGGTGTGCGGGGAAACTTCCTGCGAAAGAAATCGAACGATCTCCCGCGTACCGGCCAGCCCGCCGGGAAGGACGAGGTGGCGCACCAACAATCCGCGGACTGCCAGTCCATCGTCACCGATCACCAGATCTCCGACCTGGCGGTGCATTTCGAGGACGGCCGCGCGATTGATGCCCGGATAGCGGCCGATCTTGGACAGGCGGCGGGCGATGTCCGGCCGGCTGTATTTCATATCCGGCATGTAGATGTCGATGACCCCGTCGAGAAGCGACAGGGCTTCGGGGGAGTCGAATCCGCCGGTGTTGTATACGAGAGGAATGTCCAGCCCGCCATCACATGCGACGGCGAGCGCCTCAAGGATCTCAGCCACAACGTGGGACGGCGAGACCAGATTGATGTTGTGGCATCCGCAGGTTTGGAGGCACAGCATGATTTCTGCCAGCCGGGACGAGTTGACCTCTCCGCCGGAAGCGGCCTGGCTGAGGTCATGGTTCTGACAGTATTGACAGCGTAAGTTGCACCAATTGAAGAAGATCGTGCCCGAGCCGCGCCACCCGCGCAGGGGATCTTCTTCACCATGGTGGGGTCCGTATGAGGCTACCTGGGCGAGCAGGCCGGTCCGGCACGCCCCGCGCCGATCGGTACCGCGATCGACACGGCAGTAGCGGCCACACAAGTCGCAGGAGCGTTCGTGCTGGCGAGCCCGCTCGGCCCTCCTGACGAGTTCACCGATGTCATGCAGCTTCCTGTAGGACGGTTGAGGTCTGCTGCTCATACTGCCAGCATATCAGGGAAGACGTCTGGCGGGCAAGGAAGGGCGTCCTCCGTGAGGCGGATATCCCGACCGGGGGCCCAGTCCAGCGACGCCTCAGGCCGGGCAAGGGGTCTGGTCTGAGTCTTGCACCATTGGGGTGGAAGTTTCTGGCCGATTGGCCCCGGAAGAGGCGAGCGGAAGAGCCCGATGTTCGGATACGAGATCGACGCCAGGGTCCTTGCCCGGAGGGTGAACCGGCTGCGCGAGCCCTACCGTCATAACACGATCAACTGGTTGGAGCGATGCGCACAGCGCCCAATGGGTGACCTGGAAACGGGGATTCAGTCTTTCTTGCAGGGGTTGCACCCGGTCGTACGGGACGGGTTCGTCTTCCACGCCCAGCGAGTACTGGAGGACGCCGTCCGGTTCTTCGGACAACCCGAGTAATCCCTCGGCGCCCCCCTCGTCCGGAGCCTACACCCAACTGGGTTCAACGTAGGTTCCGAAGACCTCTTTCATCACTCCAACGATTTCACCCAATGTGGCGTAAGCCCTGACCGAGTCCAAGATGTAGGGCATGGTGTTCTCGGAGCCCTGGCAAGCCAGGCGCAGCCGATCGAGAGCCTGGCCGACCGCGCCGGGATCGCGCGTCCGCCGGAGCTCAGCCAGACGGCCGGTCTGGGTGTTGTGGCCGGACGGATCCATCTCCAGGAGGGGGATGGAATAGGGCTTGTCGTCACTGTAGCCATTGACGCCTACGATCACTCGCTCATGCTCATCGATCTCGCGCTGATAGCGATAGGCGGCCTCGGCGATCTCACGCTGGAAGAAGCCGGCGGCAATCGCCGGAAGCACCCCCCCCAACTGCGTGATACGTTCGAAGTAGCCGAGGGCCTGCACCTGCATCCGGTTGGTCATGGCTTCGATGAAGAATGAGCCGCCCAGCGGATCGACCGTGTTCCCGACGCCCGATTCCTCCGCCAGGATCTGTTGTGTGCGCAGAGCGACTGTGGCGGCGTGCTCCGAGGGAAGAGCGAACGCTTCATCCATAGAGTTGGTATGAAGCGACTGCGTCCCGCCGAGAACCGCAGCCAGTGCCTGAACCGCCACGCGCACGATGTTGTTCTCGGGCTGTTGGGCGGTCAGACTGACCCCCGCCGTCTGGGTATGGAAGCGCAGCAGCCACGAGCGGGCGGATTTCGCCCCAAAGGTGTTCCGCATTTCGTTGGCCCAGATCCGGCGAGCGGCCCGATACTTGGCGATCTCCTCGAAGAAGTCGTTGTGGGCGTTGAAGAAGAACGAGAGCCGCGGAGCGAAATCGTCGATGTCCAGACCCCGGTCGAGTGCCCAGCGGACATATTCCATCCCGTCGACAAGAGTGAAAGCCAACTCCTGGGCGGCTGTCGAGCCCGCTTCTCGAATGTGGTACCCGGAGATCGAAATCGTGTTCCACTGCGGGAGGTGCCGGCTGCCATACTCGATGGTGTCGGTCACAAGTCGCATGGAAGGCTCGGGCGGGAAGATGAACTCCTTCTGCGCGATAAACTCCTTGAGGATGTCGTTCTGGAGGGTCCCGCGCAGCTGATCGGGCCGCGCGCCTTGCTTCTCGGCGGCGGCGATGTACATCGCCCAAATGATGGCCGCCGGGGAGTTGATCGTCATGCTGGTCGAGACTTTGTCCAGTGGGATCCCGGCCATCAGGATCTCCATATCGCGGAGTGATGAGACGGCAACGCCGCAGCGACCGAACTCGCCCAGGGCCTCCGGTGCGTCGGTGTCATATCCCATCAGGGTCGGGAGATCGAACGCGACGGAGAGGCCGGTCTGCCCGTGTTGGAGCAGGTAGAGAAAGCGGGCGTTCGTCTCCTCGGCCGTGCCGAAGCCGGCGAACATGCGCATCGTCCACGGTCGTCCGCGATACTGGGTCGGGTGGATTCCTCGTGTGAAGGGATATTCGCCCGGAAGGCTCAGGTCGCGCATGTAGTCGGTGTCGGCGACATCGAGCGGGGTGTACAGGCGTTCGACCGGCTCCGAGGATGTCGTGATGAAGCGCTCTCGGCGC
>MGOM01000093.1:0-2680 GCA_001797105.1 Chloroflexi bacterium RBG_19FT_COMBO_62_14 | reverse complement strand
CTCCTCCCAACGCTCGAGCGCCTGCCGCAGCTCTTTGAGTTTCGTCACATCGTACATGCACCCCTCCCCGGAACACCAACCGCGCGGCATTATAGCATGGCGGTTAACTTCACTCAGATCAGCGACAGGCGAGCCCTGCTTGGAGATTGGCGAACGGGGAGGGGTTTCAAGTCACGAATTCCGGCCGATCAACCAATGAAGGCGCAGACGTTGGCATGAAAGATCGGTCGTCGATGGACTCGACCAGCGAGGCTTCATCGAACCAGCTGGCCGGAGGTTTGTGACCCCAGAAAGTGGCCCGGCGAGGGTCGTTGATGCTCCAGCGGATGGGCTCCCAATCGGGATCGGGGATGAGGTAGTCGCTCGTGTAGAGCTCGATGCGGTTGCCGTCGGGATCGCGCAGATAGACGAAGAAGGCATTGCTCAGGCCGTGCCGGCCGGGGCCGCGCTCGATGCTCTCGGCGAAGCCGGAGGCCGCCAGGATGTCGCACGCTCTCAGCACGGACAACTGATCGCTGACCCAGAACCCGGCATGGTGGAGACGAGGGCCGATGCCGTTCATCAAGGCGATGTCGTGCACGTTCTGCTTTCGGTGCAGCCAGGCAGCCCACAGACGGGGCGGCTGGTCATCGGTCGTTGTCAATTCCGAGCAGGAGAAGCCCAGGCGCTGTGTGAACCAGTCATAGGCGGGCTGGACCTGCGGCACCTGACAGTTGAAATGGTCCAGCCGCATGATCGTCGCCCCGCGATACAGTTCAAAACGCTGAAGCAACCTGGGGCGCGATTCCATAGCCTGATAGAACTCCAGGGGCAGCCCCGTAGGATCCTGGACCCGAAGCGATCGCCCCTGGCCTCTCTCCGTGCCCTCCGGGATCCAGCGCAGCGGGCAGCCGTTGTTCTCGTACAGCTCGGCCAGCCGGTCCAGCGCCTCCGGATCGGACACGCGGAAGGCCAGATGTGTCACACCCGGGCTATCGGCGCGTTTGAGGACGAGGCCATGATGCTCACGCTCTTCCAGGCCCCCGAGGTACAGGCGCTCCGCGTCCTGATCGACTTCGATGAAACCCAGGACGTCGACGTAGAACTCGCGGGCGCGGCCGAGGTCGGTGACGCGGAATTCGATGTGTCCGGCGCGGGTGATCGAGGAGTTCATGGTTCTACCTCGGTGTGGGCTGTGTTGTGAGAGGTGTCATACATGGGGTAAACCGTGAAACGTGAAACGTAAAACGTAAAACGTAAAACGTAAAACGTGAAACGTGAGAGCGAACCAGCAAGACGTGAAACGTCAGGCCAGAGGTGAAGTCTCGGGGTGGGGCAACAGGGAGTTGGACGATCATGGATGAACCGAGACCTGAGGTGATCAAGAAGCACTGCTCTCCAAATGGTCATCATTCACGGGATCCTTGTACGAGGAGTTGGCCTCCCGGATCGATCGAGCGCGTTGATTTCGGGTCATCGTAAGGAGCAACCGGGTGATCTGGGTCAGAAGTGCAAGGCGATATTCGGTCAGGGCTGGGCCAAGGACGTTTCGAGCCTTGAAGTACCAATCTCGGCTCTCGCGTGCGGAGCCAAGGGCATATTCGTAGAAGCGCGCTCGGTCCTTACCCGTCCCCCGCGAGTAGCCTTCTGCAAGATTCGCGCCAATCGATCCCAGCGCTCGGTAGAGCTGATTGCTCAGCGCGACCGTCCTCCGATCCTGTGCCAAGGCTGTGACATCCTGCCATCCCATATCGCACGCAAACAGAGCCAGCCGATACGCTTCCATCCGCCAGAGTGAGTCTCCCGTGATTTCCTGCGGAACCTTCGATGCCCATTCCTCGAAACTGACTCTTGATTTCGAACTCCGCTCTTCCATCATCGTTCCCCCTTCCACGCAGCGCGTATCATGTATCACTTTCTAGACATCACGTTTCACGCATCAGGTTTCAGTCTTTCTGCCACGGGTCATAGAATACCTGGATCGGTTTGGCGACCCACCCCAGGTCCGGGGCCGGACTTCGTTCACCGGTGTCGATCCGGCGGTATTCACTGCCGTAGAACAAGAGAGGTCGGATCGGGTCGATGCCCCGGTGAAGCGACAAGACCAGCCCAATAACGATCCAGTGGTCGCCACCCTCGATCAAGTCCCACACCCGGCAGCTCAAAGCGGCGGCGCAGCCTTCGAGCCGCGGCCCGCCTTCCCACGGGACAAAGCGAAATGGCGGAGGGGTTTTCTCGCTCCAGGCGCCGGCGAAATAGGTCGAGAGCGCCTTCTGGTCTTCGCGCAGGATGTTGATCGAGAACGCCTTCGCCCGGGAAAGGATATCGCCCAGCAGCGCGCGCTTGTTGACGCAGGCCAGGACCAGAGTCGGTTCGAGGGACAGCGAAGCGACGGCGTTCGCCGTCATCCCATGGATTTCACCCTCCGATTCGGCTGCGATCACCGTGACGCCGGTGGCGAACAATCCGATCACCTCGCGGAAGAGCGTCTCACTGGCCTCCTTGCTCATGGGTCCCCCGTCCGTTCCAGGGCCTCTTGGTCATTCTGTGCGAGAAAAACCCGGATCTGATCCATATAGGGCGTCATGTCATGCGCCTTGAGCAGCGCGGCCGACATCCGCACCGGGTCGCCGAAGAAGTAGCGTTCATACAGCACCTGACGTGAGGCAAAGGCCGAAAGGGCCGTGTCCCAGGCCAGCCG
>MGOM01000092.1:6178-6505 GCA_001797105.1 Chloroflexi bacterium RBG_19FT_COMBO_62_14 | reverse complement strand
TTCGCTGGGGTGTTCGCAGTGCTCGAAGTTGCACTCATCGCAGAGGTCGCAGGGGCCGGAGCCGAAGGCGAGGGCCTTGTAGTGTCCGGCGAGGAAGACCTCGCGCTCGAGGTCGGCGACGATCTGCGTGATGGATCGCCGTTTGCCGTCGCCCGGGCAGTGGACGAGCAGCGCGGTCTGATAGCAGTCGAGGACGGCGCGGGTCTGCTCGGGTGTGGGGGAGTGGGGCGGACAGGTGAGCCGCTGTCCGTATCCCCCGCAGCCGAACTGGCACTTGAGGCGGACCCAGGGGGCGGTTATTACGGATGCCGGGGAGATGATCGCAAC
>MGOM01000092.1:1079-6088 GCA_001797105.1 Chloroflexi bacterium RBG_19FT_COMBO_62_14 | reverse complement strand
TTCGTGAGTTCGCAGCCGGGAGGGGTGTGTCCTGCTTCGGTCGCCAGACGCGCAGAACCCGCTCCCGGGATCGGGAACGGGTTGTGCTGAACGAATAAGCTCCCGGCAACGACCTACTCTCCCACACAGTTGCCCGTGCAGTACCATCGGCGCTGGAGGGCTTAGCTTCTCTGTTCGGAATGGGAAGAGGCGTTTCCCCTCCGCTAGAGCCACCGGAAGCAAAAGCAAGCATAGTCGTGAGAGTGAGAGGAACGTGTTCGCGCGGTCCTGGCGTCAGATCTGCTCTCTGGAAAGGGTTAAGCCCTCGGCCTATTAGTACCGGTCAGCTCAACACGTTGCCGTGCTTACACCTCCGGCCTATCAAGCAGGTGGTCTTCCTGCGGCCTTACCCGGTTAACCCGGTGAGAGGTCTCGTCTTGGAGTGAGCTTCGCGCTTAGATGCTTTCAGCGCTTATCTCGTCCGGACATGGCTACCCAGCATATGCCCCTGGCGGGACAACTGGTACACCCTAGGTCCGTCCACCGCGGTCTTCTCATACTGGCGGCAGCTCTCCTCAGACCTCTTACGCCCGCGACGGATAGGGACCGAACTGTCTTACGACGTTCTGAACCCAGCTCGCGTACCGCTTTAATGGACGAACAGTCCAACCCTTGGGACCTTATCCAGCCCCAGGATGCGACGAGCCGACATCGAGGTGCCAAACAGCCCCGTAGCTGTGAGCGCGCGGGGGCTATAAGCCTGTTATCCCCGGGGTAGCTTTTGTCCGTTGATCGACAGCCGTTCCATCCCGAACTGCCGGGTCACTAGGTCCGACTTTCGTCTCTGCTCGAGCAGTAGCTCTCGCAGTCAAGCTCCCTTGTGCCCTTACACTCGCCGTGCGATTTCCAACCGCACTGAGGGAACCTTTGAACACCTCCGTTACCTTTTCGGAGGTGACCGCCCCAGTCAAACTACCCACCTGATACTGTCCCGCCACCCGATAAGGGCTACGGTTAGAATCCCGAGGTATCGAGGGTGGTATTCCAAGGTCGCCTCCACCGCAGCCAGAGCCGCGGTTTCACAGGCTCCCACCTATCCTCTGCACGAGACCCCAAAATTCAATACCAGGCTATAGTAAAGCTCCACGGGGTCTTTCCGTCCTGTCGCGGGTAGCCAGCATCTTCACTGGCACTACAACTTCGCCGAGTCCCTCGCTGAGACAGCGCCCAGATCGTTACGCCTTTCGTGCAGGTCGGAACTTACCCGACTAGGAATTTCGCTACCTTTGGACCCTTAGAGTTAGGGCCGCCATTCACCAGGGCTTCGGATCAAAGCTTCGCTCACCTTGCGGTGAGCTGACCTCTCCCCTTAACCTTCTGGCATTGGGCAGGCGTCAGCCCCTATACTTCGCCTTACGGCTTAGCAGAGACCTGTGTTTTTGGTAAACAGTCGCCTGGGCCTTTTCACTGCGGCCTCCGGCAGCCCGAAGGGAGCACAGCAAGCTGCGTCCATTCGGACCAGGAGGCGCTCCTTCTCCCGAAGTTACGGAGCGAGATTGCCGAGTTCCTTAGCGAGGGTTCTCTCGCGCGCCTTGGCATTTTCTGCCCGCCTACCTGTGTCGGTTTACGGTACGGGCACTGTGAGACTCGCTAGAGGCTTTTCCTGGCCGCTGGTTACGTCAGTTCAGTCCAGCCGAAGCCTTTCCTCCTCCAGACTCTGGCAGATGTTCCGGCGGATTTGCCTGCCGGACTACCTCGGCCCAGAACGCGCCAATCCAATCGCGCGCTGACACACCCAGCGACGTCCCCTCATCGCGTCTTTATCGTCTCACAGTGGCGCCGGAATGTCGACCGGCTGTCCATCGCCTACGCCTTTCGGCCTCGGCTTAGGCCCGGCTAAACCCAGGAGGACGAACCTTGCCTGGGAAACCTTAGGCTTTCGGCGAGAGAGATTCTCACTCTCTTTTTCGCTACTGATGCCGGGATTCGCACTTCGGCCCGGTCCACGGCTCCTTTCGGTACCGCTTCACTCCTGGCCGAACGCTCCCCTACCACGCCCGAGCCTCCGAAGAAACTCAGACATCCGCGGCTTCGGTATCAGGCTTGAGCCCCGTTACATCTTCGGCGCAACTCCACTCGACCAGTCCGATGTTACTCGTTGTTTAAAGGATGGCTGCTTCTAAGCCAACCTCCTGGCTGTTTGGGCGAAGTCACTTCCTTTACCACTTAGCCTGATTTAGGGACCTTAGCCGGCGGTCTGGGCTGTTTCCCTCTCGACTATGGAGCTTATCCCCCACAGTCCGACTCCCGGGTTTGAATCTCGCGGCATTCGGAGTTTGATTGGGTTTGGTAGCGCTATGAACGCCCCTAGCCCATTCAGTGCTCTACCTCCGCGAGTCACCACCCGAGGCTAGCCCTAAAGCTATTTCGGGGAGAACCAGCTATCTCCAGGTCCGATTAGCGTTTCACACCGACCCACAGCTCATCCAAGCCATTTTCAACTGACACTGGTTCGGGCTTCCACGAGGGGTTAGCCTCGCTTCACCCTGGCCATGGGTAGCTCACCTGGTTTCGGGTCTGTCCCCAGCGACTCATTCGCCCTATTCGGACTCGGTTTCCCTTCGGCTCCGGACCAGAGGCCCTTAACCTTGCCACTGAGGTCAACTCCCCGGCTCATTATGCAAGAAGCACGCCGTCACCCGGTCATGAACCGAAGTCCATGACATCGGGCTCCGACCGTTTGTAGGCACGCAGTTTCAGGTTCTATTTCACTCCCCTCGCGGGGTTCTTTTCACCTTTCCCTCACGGTACTAGTTCACTATCGGTCAGAGACAGTATTTAGCCTTAGGAGATGGTCCTCCCAGATTCCCACAGGATTCCTCGTGCCCCGTGGTACTTGGGAACAGGACTCAGGGAGTCGTGCCGTTTTTGCCTACCGGACTCTCACCGTCTTTGGCTGACCGTTCCAGGCCAATTCGGCTAACGACACGATTTGTAACTCCCCGGCGAACCCCCAGGTTCGCCCAGTCTTGCCCCACGACCCCCGCGCCGCAACGGCTGGGGCCTTGACACGGCGCGAGTTTAGGCTGTTCCCCTTTCGTTCGCCACTACTCAGGGAATCGCTGTTGCTTTCTCTTCCTCCGGGTACTGAGATGTTTCAGTTCCCCGGGTACCCTCCGCCGGGTTATGTATTGGCCCGGCGGTGGCGGGACATGACTCCCGCTCGGTTTCCCGATTCGGAGATCCCCGGATCAAAGCTTGCTTGCAGCTCCCCGAGGCATTTCGCTGCTGGCCGCGTCCTTCGTCGGCTGTCTCTGCCAAGGCATCCACCACGTGCCCTTAGTAGCTTAACCCCTTCCAGACAACAGATCTGGTTGGGACCAAGAGAGCGCGACAACGTCACTCGACTCTCACGCCTATGCTGTTTTCAAGGTTCATCTGCCGGAGACAGAAGCGCAGACGGGGACGAGCCCCGTCTGCGTTGGCTCCTACCCAATCTCGTCAGCAGTATTCAGTATCGGTCGTTGACGATAGCCGTTTTTCGTCCTCCGACAGTCGCCCTATTCCTGGGCGAAGGTCATTATACCACAGCGCGCGGGACTGTCAACCCTTTTTTCGGAAAGCGACGCCCAATACTTCACCGGAGGCGACAGGGCAGGACTGAAGGGCGAGGCGACAAGCGGCATTCCGCGGCTCTGCGGGCGGGGGCGTGCTCGCTCACTGGGGCGATGCAGCCACCCTCAGGCGTTGTCCGGCAAGGGCGCGGGCGAGGATCAAGACGCCGAAGGAGACCACGACGAGGGTCGCGGCCAGCGCGATGGCGGCGGGGAGGTTGGTCGTGCTCGTGGTGTAGATCGCGATGGGCATGGTTTCGGTTCTGCCCGGAAACGCTCCCGCGAACACGAGCGTGGCGCCGAATTCGCCGAGGGCTCTCGCCCAGGTCATCACGGCGCCGGCCAGCAGCGCATGTCTGGCCAGTGGGACCGTCACTCGCGCAAACGTCCTGAGGGGGCCTGCGCCCAGCGTGGCGGAGGCGAGGCGGAGCGTTTCGGGAACGGACTCGAAGCCCGCCCGCGCCTGTTTGACGTAGAACGGCGAGGCGACGAATACCTGCGCCAACACCACCGCCAGCGGGGTGAGCGATATGCGCAGGCCGTGGTCCTGAAGCCAGGCGCCCATGCCCTGTCGTCCGAACAGCAGCAGAAGGGCGAAGCCCGCAGCGGCGGGGGGAAGGACGAGCGGCAGGTCGATCACGGTGTCGATGACGTTTTTGGCCCGAAACTGGTAGTGGGCGAGATAGTAGGCCAGCGGAGTGCCCATGATAACGACCGTCGCCAGCGAGATCGTGGCCGTGATGAGGCTGAGCTTCAGGGCGCTTGCGGCCTGCCAACAGCAGACGTAGGACTTCCACACCGTCGGCGTGGTCCTGAGAACCAGGCCCAGGACGGGGCCGACAAGATACAGCAACAGCGGGAGCGAGAGCAACAGCACGAGCGCGGCGACGCCGGCGCGGCCGGTCTCCCGGCCGCGCCGACCTCCGGCGGAATCGCAGCGCGATGACGCCGCCGCCCTAGATCGTCGGCGGCTCGACACTGTAGCCATGCTTGGCGAAGATCGCCTTCCCTTCCTCTGAGGTGAGGAAGTCGATGAATTGCTGCGCCTGGGCGCGCTTTTCGGAGTAGACCGTTATGGCGGCCGGGATGTTGCGCACCCTCAGATGGGCGGGGTCGATCGGCACGATATCGATCTGATCGGGCGACCAGTGCTGGAAGGCGTCCCACCCGATGACGGCGTCCACCTCGCCGAGCTGAATGAGCTGCTGGGTCTGGTCGCAGCTCTTGGCATAGGTGATGACGTTCTTCTTGACCTGCTCCTCGAGCTTCGCGCTTCGGAGGATCTCGTCGGAGACATCGCCCAGACAGACCGCGCCTGCCTCCGCCAACCCGATCGTCATTCCGGGTCGAGCCAGGTCGGCGAGGGAATGGATGCCTTTCGGGTTGCCTTCCTGGACGCAGATGGCGGGCACGAGG
>MGOM01000092.1:0-1026 GCA_001797105.1 Chloroflexi bacterium RBG_19FT_COMBO_62_14 | reverse complement strand
GCATGTAGATGTCGCCGATCTCCTCCAGCGTCATCTGGTTGAGGAGCGTTCCGGAGCCGCCGAACGTGATATCCACCACGATGTCCGGATGGCTCTTCTCGAACACCTCCTTCGCCTCCGTCGTCGGGGGTTTGCTGGCCGCGCCCACGAAGGCGATGAGTCGTGTCTTCGGCGCGGTCCCCGATGAAGAGTCCGCGGCGGGAATGCCGCTCGGGGCGGTGGGGGTAGACCCGCCGCATCCGGTGAGGAAGCTGAAGACCACCAACAGAGCAGAACTGCGTAGCAACGAGTTCACGGGAGAGGCTCTCCTTTCATCGACTTCAGCGTTCGCAGTGTTGCCAGGCTAGCAGACTCCGATGAAGGAAACGTGGATGCTGCGCGGCGGAACAATGAATAACCGCCGGCGAAGCTTCGCCGGCGGTTATGGCGATTCGGGGAACGGGCGGCTCGCCTAGAAGCTGTTCCATGACCTCTATCTGAGGTCATGAAACAGCAGCACAAGCTGCCGGGCTTCAGCGGGCGCATTTCATGCCAGCGTCTCTCGCGGACAGCCGGGCGAGTGAGGGGTATGAAATGCGCTCTACCGACGTTCGCGCAATGAAGTAAGATCGCGCGAACGTCTTTCTTCAGGCATTTCCTGGCTTTCCGATGAATGTCGCCCATTACTTCTTTGGGCGACATTCATTAGGAGGGCTGCGGGCCGCCCTTCCTGACGCCATCGGCGAGGTTTCCCTCGAACTGCTCGAGGTTCTCACGGAAGCGCGCCGTCAGCTCGCGCGCCGTCCGGTCATGCTCGTCGGGGTTGCGCCACGCGTCTCGCGGCCGCAGTATCTTGTCGTCGATGCCGGGGCACGTCGCCGGGACGTGGAAGCCGAAGTTCGGGTCTTGAACCGTCGGAACGTCGTCGAGCTTGCCAGTGAGCGCGGCATCCACGATTGCCCGGGTGGAGGCAATGTCGATGCGGTGTCCTACGCCGTAGGGTCCTGCGATCCACCCAGTGTTGATCAGCCAGCACTTTGCCTGGTG
>MGOM01000091.1:25953-26054 GCA_001797105.1 Chloroflexi bacterium RBG_19FT_COMBO_62_14 | reverse complement strand
GAAATGAGCCGCCAGAGCAAAGTCCGCGCCTGTACCCGGAGTGCTAGTGGTCGCTTGCAGGGTAACGCGCCAAACCCCAGGGCTGGGATCCTGGAAGCCGT
>MGOM01000091.1:19317-25861 GCA_001797105.1 Chloroflexi bacterium RBG_19FT_COMBO_62_14 | reverse complement strand
ACCGTGACGGCCAGTGAACGCGTTGTGTCATACAGAGCAAAGCTCGCCAGCGCGATCCCTGTGTCGATTGAAACTGTTACTTCTTGCGTCCCCCCGGGTCCGACATGTCCGGTGAAGAGCCGAGAGAACTGCAACGACGCATTGTTGGCTTCGCCCAGAATCGGGTCGGGATCGTCGGGGAATCCGCCGGCCGGCGTCCGGAGTAACGGTTGAACGAATTCCGAGTACACCTCCCTGGAGAGGTTGAGATTCATGTGCAGGACTGACATCTGGCGAGAGAGCAGGGGGATCGCCGTCACGCTCTCCAAAGACACGGCAAGATCGGATGGCACCGCGGTACATGGAGCTTTGAATCCCTCCAGGATCGGGACACCTGCCAGAGCTCGGAAGGGAACTCCATGCCTGTGGGTGATGTCGACATTGAAGACGTTGTCAACGTAACTCGGCCGGATCTCAAGGGTCGCCGGGAGATACAATCCCAGCGAGGCAGGCAGGTCAGCGCAATCGGTACCGGCCATTGGCGAACCCAGCATGATCAATTGGGCCACATCCCGCGCCTGCATCAACTTGTCGATGTAATATCGGGCGATGAGCCCGCCCATGCTGTGGGCAACCAGGTCCACTTGCTGAGCGCCGGTCTTCTGCTTCACGCCTTCCATATACTTACCCAAGATGGCGCCGTTCTCGGCGATCGTGTTTGTCTCCTGACTGGGGTCAGTCAGACTGCCCGTATTCAACACGCCAGCCACCTGACCATCACCAACGGCAAATCCCGGCAGTCCGTCCGCCTCCAGGTAGCCCGACGGGCCGAGGTAGTTCACCCAGGCCTCCCAGGAGGAAGAGAAACCGTGGACCATGACCACCGGCCGCGGCGCCATCTGCACCGACACGGTCCCGATCTCTGGCAAACCAGCCACCCGGGCCTGGAGCGTGCGGCTGGGTGAGGGCAGGCCGGTCTCGGTCCAATACCATCCGAGTGCATAGAATGGCTGGGTCTCGCAATCCCTCCCACCCTGGTCGATGTTGCAGCCTGGTAACGACGAGGTGGAACCCTCCAACTGGAACATCACCTCGGCCTGCGTGTCAGACGGCTCAGACAGCTCGAGGCGGAGGCGGATCATGTCACCGTCGGTCAACCCAGTTACGGCGGCTCCGTCCCTATCCAGCACCTGGATCTGTGGAGCCGGGGTCTGAACCGGGGGTCTGGGCAGGACTTGCAGGCGGATGAGGGGACTGCTGGCAAGCGTGAGCCCAACTATGATGATGCCGACTCTCATGGAGATCTCCCGGTTCAGGGTGGCTGAGGGGCAGGTGTTCGACGGCCGAGCGACAGCGCGAATACCCCATAAGGATGGCGAGATTCTAACGCGGCTATCCCGCGCCGATACAGTAGAATTCGGAGTTGTCCGACAGAGACCCAGGGATCCCGTGGCCAAAGCCGGGAACTTCGGGCTTCGTTCTTGTCCCGATCCTGAACCTAGATTCCGATGACCTTCAAGATCACTCGAGCCCTCATCCGTTTGTTCTTCCGGCTTATCGCCAGGATCGAAGTCCAAGGCATGGAGAACGTCCCTCGATCAGGCGGTCTGGTTGCGGTGACCAACCACGTTGGGCGCATCGATCCGGGGTTGGCCTACGTTCTGATCGACCGGGACGATATCATCATGCTCGTGGCCGAGAAGTACCGCGAGACGGCGATTTTTCGCTGGCTGACATGGGCGATCGATGGGATCTGGGTCGATCGTTTCAACGCCGACTTCAGCGCAGTTCGCGCCTGCCTGCGGCGGCTGAAGCGGGGGGGAATGATGGTCATCGCCCCCGAAGGAACAAGGAGCCCGACGGGCTCGCTGATCCGGGCCCAATCCGGGGCGGGATACCTGGCTATGAAGAGTGGGGCCCCGATCCTGCCCTCGGCGGTCACTGGAACCGAGGATGCGGAGGTGAAGGCCCGCCTCCGCCGGCTCCGGCGGATCGATATCCACGTGCGGTTCGGGGAGCCGTTCCGTCTTGCGCCACTGGCCGGCGCCGACCGGGATCGCGCGCTCGACGCCTACGACGACGAGATCATGTGCCGGATCGCGGCTCTGCTGCCTCCCGACCGGCGCGGAGTGTACTCGGACCACCCTAGACTCGCAGAACTCCTCGGAGAGGGGTAGGCGAGTCGGTGTTCACTCTCATGAGCCGTGGAGTGACCTCTGACCCGAACGGTCGGCCGATCCCTCGCCCGCAGGGCGACCAGACCCCTTGACCCCATCGATGGCCTCGGCGAGGTTGGAGTCTTAGCGGAAGGAGCGGATGCCACAAGCGCGGCTCACCTCGGGCAAGTTCACATTTGCCCTGAAGCAGCTTCACGACCAGGACCGAGACCTGGCGTATGTGCTCGACAATTTCGGCGATCCTCCGATGTGGCAGAGGGAACGCGGGCTCGCCACGCTGATCCACATCATCCTCGAGCAGCAGGTGTCCCTGGCTTCGGCCAGGGCGGCCTTCGATCGGCTCTGTGATGTGGTTTCGCCGCTCACGCCGTCCGGTTTCCTCGATCAGGATGACGCCAGCCTGAAAGCCATCGGTTTCAGCCGGCAGAAGGCCGGCTATGCCCGGCAACTCTGCTGGGCGATCCTGGAGGGGGAGATCGACCTTGAAAAGCTGGCAGAGCTGAACGACGAGACGGCAAGGGCCGAGCTCACCAAGTTGAATGGAGTCGGGGGCTGGACGGCGGACATCTATCTGCTGATGGCGCTGGGTCGGCCCGACGTCTGGCCCACGGGCGACCTCGCCCTGGCCGTCGCGGTTCAGGAATTGAAGGGGCTGGACATCCGCCCGGACGCCGAGGCGATGACCGAGATCGGCGAGCCCTGGCGACCGTGGAGGGCGGTAGCGGCGCGCGTCCTCTGGCACTTCTACCTGAGCGCATTGAGCAGAGATGGCTCGTGACGCCGACAAATTCGTCTCGGACAAATGCGAGGTGAGCGACGACGCCCGAATGGTAAACTCGGCCGATGAGCAGATCCGCACCCATCACATCCGATGTCAGATAAGAGGGTTGGTATGAAACTCCGAACGGGTTCGCCTTGGATGCCGGCCAATGACTACGCGGGCAGCCTCACGGGGTTCACCGTCAATCTGATCGTGCGCCAGGTTGAGGCGTCTGTTGTATTCCAGCAGGAGGTCCTGGGTTCGAGTGTGATCTACAGCGACCCCGACTTCGCCGTGTTGCGCGGGTACGGGGCGGAGTGGATGCTGCATGCCGATCACACTTACCTGGAGCACCCTTTGCACTCTCTGCTTACCGGAGACGAAGGTCGAGGGACAGGGGTGGAGCTCAGGCTGCATGGATGTGATCCGGACGCGGCGCAGGCGGCGGCTGAGAGATCGGGGTTTCGGGTACTGTCACCGGCCGCCGACAAGGCATACGGCCTGCGCGAAGCACACATCTTGGATCCGGACGGGTACGATTGGGTTCCGGACATCCCGATTACTCAGGATTGAGACGAAGGAACTGTCGGGCGACGGGTTCCGATCACGCTAATCAATCGGGGAGGGTCAAGCATGAAGGAGTACCTGGTCGAGTTCATCGGGACTTTCTTCCTCGTTCTCACGGTCGGAATGGTGTCGATCGATCCCGGGGCCGGGGCGCTGGCGCCTCTGGCAATCGGCACAGCACTGGCAGTCATGGTCTATGCGGGTGGGTACATTTCCGGAGGCCACTACAACCCGGCCGTAACCGTGTCTGTCTGGTTGCGCGGCAAGACGGGGCCAAGGCAGGCTGTCCAGTATGTGGTCGCCCAGGCGGTCGCCGGTGTGGTGGCTGCGCTCATCGTCTCGTATCTTAAAGGAAGCCCTGTGCTTACCCCGGCAGAACCTGAAGTGCTTCCGGCGCTTCTGGCCGAATTCTTGTTCACCTTCGCACTGTGTTACGTGGTGCTGAACGTCGCCACAGCCAAACAGACCGAGGGCAACAGCTACTTTGGCTTCGCGATCGGGTTCACGGTCCTGGTCGGAGCCTACGCCGTGGGTTCCGTCTCCGGCGGTGCGTTCAATCCGGCGGTGGCACTCGGGATCACCGTGATGGGCTTGTCGCGCGCGGCGAACATTTGGATCTTCCTTGTGGCGGAGCTCCTGGGGGGAGCCCTTGCCGCAGGGGTGTTCAGAAGCGTCAATCCGTCAGCGGCCGACGCCTGATCGGGCTCTTGGCCACATATCGGCAACGACGCTCGCCGCGGTCACCCGGGAGATTCGCCCCCGTTCACCTATAGCATCTCCGATTGCCGGAGAGAGCAACCGATGCCCATCACTTACCGCCCTGGGGCCGTCCAGGATTCCGATCTTGTCTTCGAGATCTTCTTTCGCGCCATCATGGATCTTGGCCAACGGACTGGCGCGGTGCCCATCTCAGGAGGGAATGATCCGCAAGTTGTGCGCAACCTGTGGGCGCGGCGGAAGTCCATGTTCGAGCATCTCGCTCGGACGGCGTCGGCGTTCTGGATTGCCGAGCTTGATGGAATACCCATCGGCTACGCCCGGGCAATCCGGCGCGGGGGGATGCAGGAACTGACGGAGTTCTTCGTCATCCCCGGCGTGCAGTCTTCGGGCGTCGGGCGAGAGCTCTTCCGGCGGACATTCCCCGAAGACGGCGGCCTCCATCGATCGATTATCGCCACGCTCGACGAGCGAGCCCTGATCCGCTACCTCAAAGCCGGAATGGTCGGGCGGTTCCCCGTCAAGTATTTCGAGCGGGAGCCGGAGTCGGATCTTGTCGACACTGACCTTGAGATCGAGAGACTTGAGCTGATCCCTGAGGTCGTCGAAGCGATGAACCGGATCGATCGGGACCTGCTTGGACATGAACGCCAGGAGGACCACCGCTGGCTCTTGAGCGACCGCGACGGTTTTGTTTACAGGCGGGGCGGAGGGATCGTCGGCTACGGGTACGTTGGAGAGCAGAGCGGCCCTTTCGCGCTCCTGGAGCGGGAGGATACTCCAGCTGTGTTGAGCCATGCCGAGAGCTACGCCTGCGGGAAGTGGGGCCGGTTCGGGGTGGAGGTACCTCTGGTGAACCGCTCGGCCATCCAACACCTCCTCGCCCGTGGCTTCAAGATGGACTCGTTCACGGCGATCTTCATGAGCGAGAAGGACTTCGGTGACTTCGAGCGGTACATCTTCTTCGGCCCGCTGTTCATGATGTGATCCTCGATGGGCTCACGCAGACGAATCGGACCGGGATCCGGATTGGTGATTGGCAATGACTGATACGAGGCGGGGGAACCCTGATCAGTCGGGCTGGCTAGAGAGATCTCGATTGACCGATCGGGCACTCTCGACGGCTGGCTGAGCTGAATCAAGGGGGCTTCGATTGTCGATTCCCCCTCCCCAGGGGAGGCGGTCTCAAGACAGTTGTCGACCGTCCCGTCGGTCAAACACCAACGAGCGAGTCCTCGTGCAGGCTTGAACGGTCGGCTTTGCCGTCACGGTGGAGGAGGGCCCCAGAGACGTTCACGGCTGCGTCAGCCCGGTGTCGATGCGCCGCTCGCCAGCGGCGACCGATTAGGGTCGAGATGCTTGCCGCCGGGACAAGCCTGCTTAAGAGTAGCATGGATCGATTGAGGAACCCGGGCACATAGACCGCGTGCCCCTTGAGCGCGTGATCCACGGTCCGGGCGGCGACCTGTCCGATGTTCTGGGTGGTCAGGTGGCCGAGAAGCCCCTGAGCTTCAATCGCCTCGATGCAGATGTCGTTGGTCGGCAGCCCGGCCGGGCAGAGCACGGTAACTGTCGCTCCGAGCCTTTCGACTTCGTCTCTCAGCGCAAGCGAGAAATCCAACAGAAATCTCTTCGAGGCGGCGTAGGTCGCCTTGACCGGCATTGGGAAGAAGGCCGCCAGGCTGGAGACGGTGATGATCCGGAATGGTTCGATTGGGTCGGTCCATTCCAGCAGGGCATGGGTGACTTCGAGTGTCGCCTCGATGTTGAGGCGCAAGATCGTCCGGAGCTGATCCGGCTCGCGCTCACGAAACAAGCCTTCGAAGTCCCCCCCGGCGACGTTGATCAAGCCTCTGAATCTCGTGCGGCCGGAGCGGATGAACTGGAAGAGCCCGGCGCGCGAGACCGGGTCCGTCAAGTCGCAGGCGCGGCAGACCACCCCCACGCCGTAGGCCCGCTTGAGGCCTGCAGCAAGTATTTCCAGCTTCTCCTGATGCAGGTCGGTCAGGAAGAGATCCCAGCCCCGCCTGGCGCACTCCACCGCAAATGCCTTCCCCAGTCCTCCGGTGGCCCCGGTGATCAAGACCTTGCTGCGCATGTCCACCTCCAGGTCGACCTTTGCCGGCAGGTCGTGCTCCCAGGACTCTAGCTGGAAATGACGAAAAAGTCAAACAGTTGTTGGAAACAGATGTATAAAACACTTGACAAAGAAGCCCTTTGCCTCTATCATGCCTGGCGGAACGGAGGTTGATAGGAAATGGCCGAGCTGGCCGGCAAGATCCAACCCAGGTTCTTCGTGGTGACCGGCGTCACCTCGGGGATCGGCCTGGCAGTTGCCCGTGGG
>MGOM01000091.1:19122-19265 GCA_001797105.1 Chloroflexi bacterium RBG_19FT_COMBO_62_14 | reverse complement strand
TACGGCTGTGGCTCTGCAAGAGGAGTTTCCGCCCGCCCGTCTGGCAATCGAGGTGGCCGATCTCTCGCTCCAGGATCAGGTGCGAGGCCTTGCGGCAGCGATCGGAGGCCGCCTCGACGAATGGGGGGTTGCAGAGCTGGATG
>MGOM01000091.1:18618-18920 GCA_001797105.1 Chloroflexi bacterium RBG_19FT_COMBO_62_14 | reverse complement strand
CCAGTTGATGCGGCACTACAACCCGCTGCAGGCCTACAAACAAACCAAACTGGCCAACGTGCTCTTCACCGCCGAACTCAATCGACGGCTGGGGACATCCTCTCATGTGCGCGCCGTCGCCGCGGATCCGGGTTTGGTGAACACGGAGATGGGACACAAAGCCAACTCGCGCCTGGCGCGTTGGATTTGGTCGATGAGGCGGAAAAACGGGATACCGGCTGAGCGAGCCGCCGAGGGGATACTCTCCCTGCTATTGGAGCCAGAAGTGCTCTGCTCGACCGAAATCTACTGGAAGCACGGCC
>MGOM01000091.1:18252-18570 GCA_001797105.1 Chloroflexi bacterium RBG_19FT_COMBO_62_14 | reverse complement strand
GCTTGTGGGCTCTATCGGAAGTGATGTGTGGATTGGCGTTGGAGGCGGAAGCCGCATGACCAAGAACGATCTGTCAACCCGCCGGGCGATTCTGGAAGCGGCCGTGACCTGCATCGAGAAGTTTGGGATCGATCGGATGACAACCCGACGTATCGCCCAAGAAGCCGGGACCAACATCGCCTCGATCAACTACCACTTTCGGACCAAAGACCAGCTCGTGGCCGAAGCGCTAACGATGACCGCCAACCATATGCTCGAGGACGTCTTCGCCGAGATTGAGGTCCAAGGGACCCCCTTCCGTCAGATTCTGGAGAATGT
>MGOM01000091.1:18051-18185 GCA_001797105.1 Chloroflexi bacterium RBG_19FT_COMBO_62_14 | reverse complement strand
AAGGAGTACGATTCGCCGGGAGCCGTTGCCCTCCGTAAAGCCTTCGATCGCCTGGCGGCGCGCGCGGCGGATGAGCTGCCACGGGAAGATCCGGCCCAGGTACGCTTCCTTCTCTCCCACCTTCTTGGCTCGAT
>MGOM01000091.1:17852-17958 GCA_001797105.1 Chloroflexi bacterium RBG_19FT_COMBO_62_14 | reverse complement strand
CGCCGGGATGTTCTTCACCAGTCTCCTCAAAGGGGAAGCTGCCCTCGCATCCCGAACCTCGGCCTGAGGCCGCTGGCTCTTGACCTCACCCCCTCCCCATTCCAAT
>MGOM01000091.1:15762-17843 GCA_001797105.1 Chloroflexi bacterium RBG_19FT_COMBO_62_14 | reverse complement strand
CCCCTCTCTGCCCTGCGACCTGGACGGATTGTGAGCCTCCCGGCGGGTAGGGGGTAGGGGGTGAGGCGGTAAGCTGTCATGGGAATGGGAGGCGAATCCTGCGACGGTGGAATCCATTCCCAAGCTCGGAGAGGACGGGGCAATCCGGCGCTGGGCAAGGGGTGCCTGAGATCTCCTGCTCTCTGGCGGCGATGAGGTAAGATGGTGGTCAGTCAGCTCCAATTTGACCCGGGGCAGACGGCCCCAGACTCGGTTTCGTGTAGGTGCAGCCTCCAGGAGTACATACGCATGGCGACACAGGTGGATCTGAAACCGACGCTGGACTTCTTGAAGGGCCTGATACCCAACAACAATCGCGCATGGTTTCAGGCGCACAAGTCCGATTTCGACATAGCCAGTCAAGCGTTCGAAGCCTTCGTGGTCGCCCTCATCGACGAGCTCGCACCGACGGAGGACCTTCGAGGCGTCTCCCCGAAGGAGTGCATATTCAGGATCTACCGCGACGTCCGCTTCTCCAAAGACAAGACGCCTTACAAGACCCACATGAGCGCCTACATCGCTCCTGGGGGGCGGAAAGCCATGGCGGTCGGTTACTACATTCAAATCAGTCCCGGCGGAGAGTCGATCATTGCCGGCGGACTGCACGAGCCCGACCCGAAGCGCCTGGCCAAGTTCCGCCAGGTCATCGAACGCGACCCGCGGCCGTTCAAGAAGATCATCGGCGCCAAGGCGTTTCGTGAGTACTTCGGGGAGGTGGAAGGTGAGAAACTGGCGACGGCGCCGAGAGGCTATTCTAAAGACCATCCCGAGATCGAGCTCCTTCGGATGAAGCAGATCACCGCCTACCACCGGATCCCGGATCGCCAACTTCTGGCGCCGGACCTCGTGAAGGAGACCGTGAAAGGTCTCAAGCTCATGAAGCCGTTCCTGGTCTACCTGGATTCGATCCGCTAAACCGCGGCGCTGGAGGGCGAAGATGTGCAGGAACATCAAGCGGCTTCGTGGTCTGGACGATGGTCCCTCGGATGACCAGCTGCGTCAGGCCGCGCTCCAGTACGTGCGCAAAGTCAGCGGATATCGGACGCCCTCCAGGGCGAATGCCGACGCGTTTGATGCGGCAGTGGCTGAGATCGCTGAGTCAACCCGCCATCTTCTCTCCCACCTGGTTGTCCGTGAACGAACGCTGCCGTCCGCCCCGGATGAACTTACCGGGGAAGGGTGGGGGTCGCGGTCACTCGCCCTCGACGATCCTGGTCGCGACGCCATATACCCTGCGCCGCCTACTGGTGATCCCTGATCTTAGTGGCCTGGTGTCGCGACCCGGATATCCACTCTCGCAGGTTGTCTTCTCCGCCGGTTCGCTGGCGATCGGGCTGATCCACCTTGCCAGGTTGCGGCAGTACCGCATCGGCCCTGGGCCTCGGCCGCAACAGCCTTCGAGCGATGTCGATGACTAGCGTCTCGACCCCGGCGATCCTTGTCTTTGTTGCTCTCTCCCTCGGGATCGCCTATGGCTCGCGTGCGTCGCTCAGAGATCCCTCCTCTCACGGGTTCTATCGGTTCTTTGCCTTCGAGTCGCTGCTCGCCCTGGTCGTTATCAACGTCTCTGTCTGGTTCCGGGACCCCCTGTCGATTCCGCAGCTGATGTCCTGGATTCTCCTCCTGACATCCGCATTCCTAGCCGTGCATGGTTTCACAATCTTGCGTCGAGAAGGCAAACCATCCGCCTCGTTCGAGACCACGACCGTACTCGTCACGTCGGGCGTCTACCGATACATCCGTCACCCTCTCTACGCTTCTCTCCTCTACTTCGGCTGGGGCGTCTTCTTCAAAGCGCCCTCGCTGGTTTCCGGTGTGCTCGCTCTTGGAGGGTCCGGCTTCCTGTTTCTGACCTCACGAGCCGAAGAGAACGAGAATCTCAATCGGTTCGGGACGGCATACACCGGCTACATGGAAACAACGAAGCGATTCATCCCGTTCGTCTTCTGATCACTGCGTTCGAGGCAGAACTCCGAGGGGTGTTGGTCGAGCGAAAGACACCCGTGTCGCCGGCTCTCGCGTCCGACCATAGGCAGCGCCAA
>MGOM01000091.1:7728-15753 GCA_001797105.1 Chloroflexi bacterium RBG_19FT_COMBO_62_14 | reverse complement strand
TCAGGGGAACCGCTCAGGCAGGGGATGACACGTCCAGGCCGAGCCATTCCCCCATCTCGCGCCTGCCGATCACGCTCAGCTCGGCTTTCTCGAGCGCGGCGCGGATAGGATCCCATTGGTCGGTCCGGATCCCGGAGAGGATCAATTTCCCGCCTGGCACGACGCAGCGCAGGAGACCTTCTTCCAGAGCCTCGATGATGATGTAGGTCAGGATGTTGGCGAGAAGCAAGTCGGCCTGCGCGCGCGCCAGGGACGAAGCCAGGTGGTCTTGCTGCCCGCGGTCGTGATGCGATTCGGCCGCTTCGGAAGTAGCCGGATCCAAGAAGACGGGCCACGAGCCACGCCGGAAGTGGACGATCTCGCCGACCTGGTTGAGACCGATATTCTCGCGGATTGTCTCCTCAGCCTCTGCGGCGATGTCCGCCGCCAGGACGGCGCGTGCGCCGAGTTTGGCGGCCGCGATCGAGAGGATCCCTGATCCGGATCCGAAGTCGAAGACGACCTGACCCGGCTCGAGGTGTGCCTCGAGCAGCATCAGGCACATCTGTGTCGTCGGATGCGAGCCGCTGCCAAAGGCGCTTCCCGGCCGGATGAGCAGGGGGATATCGCCCGGTTTGAGCTCAAAGTCTCGGGTCTGGATGTCCGCCTCGCGGGTGGGGATCGACACGAGCCGAGGCCCGATACGGATGGGAACAAGGCGCGACCGGAGGTACTCGCCGAGCGAATAGTAGCGGATCATCATCCTGACGATCGACAGGACCCGGGCGAGGATAAGCGCGCCGGCGAATGTGGAGATCCGCCCGAGGTAGAAGGTCAACCCCGGCGCTGGCGGGCGGCCGAAGACGGGCTCCATCAAGAGGCCGACGGCGGCGCAAAGCAGTCCTGCGGCTAGTGCCGGCCGCCAACCCATAAACCAGGACAGACCGATGACAGGAACAAGATAGTAGACGGGAAAGGCCACGCCCTTGTCGACCAACAGCCAGTCAATCGCCGCAGCCAGCGCGATCAGAACGATGGCGACCGCGGCCCACGCGCGGCTGGGTGTTGGGTTGATCGGACTGGAGGTCACCGGGACCTCATCTGGGGCGGATGACAGACCTTGTTCCATGAGTGACAAGTATACGTGAGGCAGCCGCGTAGATCCAACATGCCGGGGGTGCAGGTGCGGCCGGGACGAGGATCGTGGCAAGGATGACCTTCCAGCCGACGGTCCCCGCAGAGCCAGATCCAAAGAACAGATATCATAGGCAGGCAGAAGCTGCGCGGGGTTCGAGCGCCGATCGAGTGGGAGCCCCGGAGGGGACCAGGCTCTCTGGAGCCGCCAGGCCACACTCCGGGTAAATCAAGTCAGAGCTGGGGGTGGGGCCTACGATGGAACGACACATCGTCCATCGATCGCGAAGCGCCCGGTATGAGACGGGGCGACCCATCGGAACGGTCTGCAACCTCTCCTTTCGAGGCGAGTCGAAGCTATGCAAGAACAACAGATCATCATCAAAACGCTGACGCCTGCCTTGTTGTCAGACTGGCTGACGTTCTTCGACAACGATGCATTCATCGACAATCCGGGATGGTCGAGTTGCTACTGCCAGTTCTACCATGATGATCATCAAGAAAAGGACTGGAGCGATCGGTCCGGCGACGAGAACCGGAGTGCGGCAATGCAACTCATCCATCAACGCCGCCTGCATGGACACCTGGCCTACGCAAGCGGCAAGGCCGTGGGCTGGTGTCAGGCTGCCCCGAGGATGCAGGTTCCGAACCTGCAAATCAACGCGGAACTTCATTCTGAGGATCTCGATCAGGTAGGCGCGATCCTGTGCTTCTTGGTAGCTCCTGCGTATCGGGCCCATGGCGTGGGACAAATGCTGCTCGAGGCAGCCTGTCAGGGCCTCGTCGAGCAGGGGGTCCGGATCGCTGAGGGCTACCCGAGGCGAGCGGCGAAGAGCAATGCCTCCAACTACCACGGACCGCTCTCAATGTACTTGCAGGCAGGCTTTGCCCCGTATCGCGAGTTCGACGACTACCTCATAGTCCGTAGGGGTATCTCGCCCCAGACGTCTGGTGATTGATCGCGACCCGGAAAACTGGTAAAGTGATTCACTATCTCCGTGTCCTTCACGACGTCCTTGATTCCGACCTTTCAGGTATCAGGACCTGCCTCTCTATGGCGGGACGCAACCTCGATGTACGCCGTGCCAGGGGTTGTGCATCTTATCTGACGCCGTAGCCACCGGGAGGCTGAACACAGTATGCCTGCCCCACGAATTCGAGCTGACTACGACGCCCTAGCCAGGATCGCCGAGGGATTCAGCCGCGCGGCGGAGGCGAATCGTAGCTCGGTGCAGGCGATACAGCGCGCCAAGGGGACGCTCGAGAGGGGGGATAATCCTAATCACATCTGGTGAGGCTTCCCCAGGGCCAGCTTTCCCATCTCGCCCTGGGAGCCGCCCGCACCGAGACACAAGTTGTGCTGAGATGCGATTGGTCTGAATGAACGTTTCACTGGAGCCGCAGTCCGAATACGAATACCGGGGTCTCATGGCTTCAGCCTGGGACCTCCTTCGGGGTGACACAGCCAATTGGCCGGATCGTCCCTTCTATCGGGAGATCATTCGCGCCAACGGCGAACCGGCGCTTGATGTCGGCTGCGGCACTGGAAGGCTTCTCTTGGATTACCAGGCGCAGGGGCTGGATGTCGATGGGGTAGACAATTCACCTGAGATGCTGGCCATCTGCCGTGAGAAGGCCCTGGCCCGTGGGCTTGATGTGCGCCTCTTTCATCAATCCATGCCGGCCCTTGATATCAATCGTCGCTATCGAACGATCTTCGTGCCCTCGAGTTCATTTCAACTCGTCACCGATCGTGCTCAGGCCGATGAAACGCTGCGCAGGTTGTACCGGCATCTCCAGGATGGTGGGACACTGGTCATGTCCATCATGGACGTTTCACGCGGCGCTGATGGAGCCTGGCAACTCGTCAAAGAGTGCGTGAGGCCGGGCGATGGGCTCACGATCAGACGCTGGGGTCGTTCGACTTATGATGCGTCCACTCAGCTTGAGAGTACCGAAGACCGTTACGAGGTAATGCGGGACGGGAAGGTGGTTGAATCCGAACACCATTCGCGATCCCCGGCTACTCGGAACTACAGCCTGCCTCAAATCACACAACTCATGCAATCCGCTGGCTTCGCACAGGTCAGCGCAGTCTCGGGATTCACGCATGCGCCGGCTGTTGTGGGAGAGGCGTTGTTTTGCGTCATTGGCACCAGACCATAGACTCACGCGGTAACCGCCGATCCTGCGTCCGGGGCCTCCTTCCCACAATGTACGAGGTTGGATTGGCCCATTAGGTCACTGAAGGGAATCCCCATGTCTCAGGCATGGACAGCCAGGAGGTAACAACGATGATCGCGCGCACGTGGCACGGCGTCGTTCCATCCGAGAAGGCGGACGCATACTATGCGTTCCTCCTGCGAACCGGAGTGCCCGATTATCGGGCGACGAAGGGCAATCAAGGCGTCCTGGTGTTGCGCAAGATCGAGGGCGATGTGGCCCACTATCTCTTGTTGACCCTGTGGGATTCCCTGGAATCGATCAAGTCCTTCGCCGGTGAGGACGTCGAACTCGCTCGCTACTACCCCGAAGACCAGGAGTTCCTTCTCGAGAAGGAGACCTACGTCACACACTATGAAGTCCTGGGGAGCGTGGAAGCCGGGCAGGGGGAACTGCCTCTGAGGTGAATATCGCTGCGAACGCCGAACGTGACCGGCAACGGTCGCAGGTCCCGCAATACGTGTCGATCGAGATCCATCCCCTTCAAGAGACCGATCGCCGATGGGCGAGAGAGTTCCTCGAGGAAGAAGCCGGGGGAGCGCGTGTGGTCTCGCGCGGCAGGTTGCATCAGGCGGATCAGCTTCCCGGGTTCATGGCGGTTGATGCGGGTGTCCGGTTGGGTCTCCTGACATATCGGATCGACGCCGGCGAACTTGAGGTCGTCGCCTTGTATGTCAGACAGCGACGGCGGGGAGTCGGGAGGCAGCTCCTGGAATCTGCCCGCCAGGTGGCAAAGGGTGAGGGCTGCCGGCGCTTATGGCTGATCACGACCAATGACAATGACCCGGCGATCGCCTTCTATCTGAGCACCGGTTCGCGGCAGGTCGCAGTGCATCGGGGGGCGCTGGCTGAGTCACGCAAGTTGAAGCCGGAGATCCCGCTGATCGGCCACGGCGGCAAGCCGATCGATGATGAAATCGAGTTCGAGATTCAGATCCGCAACCGCGGCGAGTGAGACGAAGGGATCTTCCAGGCAAGACCTCGGGATCGGTCCCGGAGTTGCCACGCTCCCGGACGACCGAGAGATCCGGCGCATGGTAGAGTCGGATCGAGCGGATCTCGGATCGCCCGACCATCCGCCGCGGCGGCACAACCCCGGTCGGTTGGAGGTGGCTCCTTGGCAGACGAACATCCCGAGATCCGCTATTCCGTCGGGAATGAGCTCGACCTCGAACTCGTCATCGACGTCTACCGCGCCTCCACCCTGAGTGAACGCCGGCCGGTCGAGAACAGGGCATGTATGGCACAAATGATCAAGGAGGCCAATCTGGTCGTCACCGCCTGGGAGGGGGAGATGTTGGTAGGCATTGCCCGGACCCTGACCGACTACTGCTATGTGGCGTACCTGGCGGATCTGGCCGTCCGACAATCGCATCAACGCCTGGGCATCGGCAAGGAGCTCCTGCGCTTGACGAAGGCCGAGCTGGCTGAGGAGGCCCTTGTGGTAGTCCTGGCTGCGCCGGCGGCTGTGGACTACTACTCGCGTATCGGATTCACACATCACCCGCAAGCATGGGTGTTGAGACCCGGTGAGAACGTGCACGGATAATCGTCGGCACCCGGGAGACTGCGCGAGGGACAGTGTCCTTAAGTCAGGCCGGAATCACACGATGTCCCATCAAGCAAGCTCACTTGTCGTTTCCGGCATCGTCGGAAGCGGACTCAAAAGGACAGCCTTGCGGGCCGAGTGAGCGAGTTTCTGGAACGAGTGACGGATTGGGCAAACTCGCGCGCCGACATCGTGGCCGCGGCATTATCAAGAAACAGTCCAGAACACGCGCCGGTCCGAACCGTGCAGAGGGGTGATCCATGCCTGAGAGTGCTCTGGCGCGCAAGATGAAGTTGAAGTCCGGTGCAAAGGCCGTCGTCGTGAATCCTCCCGACGGCTACCTGGCCGAGCTGAGACCGCTTCCGAATGGCGTTTCCCTGGGCGACAAGCTCCAGGGGTCGTTTGATTGGATCCAGATCTTTGTCAAGAACGAGGCCGAGCTCGAGAAGACCCTCCCCCGTGCAATCAAGGCCATGAAGCCCGTGAGCATCCTGTGGATCTCCTTCCCCAAGGGGACGTCGAAGATCCAGACGGACCTGACCCGGGACAAAGGGTGGGAGGCTCTCGAGAAGGCCGACTTGAAGTGGCTGACCCTCGTGTCGGTGAACGCCGTCTGGTCGGCATTCGCGGCCCGACCCTTCAAGTCAGGTGAGGCAAGGTAGCCCGCGCCGGTTGAGGCCCTTGTGGTATCCAGGAAGCTCCTGTGGGTGGTCGTCATCTTGGTGATCCTGGTCGGGATTGGAGCGATCCTGGTCAACGAATGCTCGTACTTCGGCGGGATGGGGGCCTCGATGACGGCGTGCAGCTGCTCCGGAAGTGAAGTCCTTCTCTACGACCGGACCGCAAGTGATGGGCCGCGTAAGACGATTTGTTTGGGCATCGTTCGCTCCGTGGATTGTCATCAAGGCCCCGGCGGCCCCCTGATCGCATGCGCGGAGCCCTGACCGGTCTGCCCCGTGCCGGATTGATCCCCGCAGCTTGAGGCCCCTCGAGCGTGGTCCATCATAAGGACACAGGACGAAGGTACGCCTTGCGAGGGGCCCAAACCGCGCGAAGATAGCCCCCATGCGTCGCTGGCTCCTTGTACGCCTTCCCATTGCGTTGGTGCTCCTGGGTGTTGGCTTCGGCGGAGGGACAGCCTGGGCCTTCCGTACAGTCCCGACGCCGGCGCCGACCTCCACCAGCACCCCCAGACCATCGCTGACGGCGGCCCCCACCTTGACGCCCACCTCGACCCCTACGGTGACCGAGACGGCGGCTCCTTCTCCCACTCCGACCGCGACCTCGAGCCCGACGTCGGCCTACACGCCGACGATCACGCCGACCGCCACCCGGACGCCGACCGTCACCGCCACTGCAACCTACGACCCTCCGGATGCGCGAGTCCTGGAGCAGGCCAATTGCCGTTACGGACCGGGAGCAGCTTACCTGTATGAGTGGGGGCTTTATCCGGGCGACAGGGTTGAAATCATCGGCCGGAACGATCTTGGTACGTGGGTCTATGTCGATCCGTGGACCTACGTCGATCGCTGCTGGGTAAGCGCCTCAGTTCTGGACGTATTTCGGGGCGACCTGTTCGAGGCGCCGCCTTACTACGGGCGTCTGCCCTTCTCGGAGCTGTATCTTCCGCCGCAGAACGTGAGCGCCACGCGGCAGGGAGACGAGGTCACGGTCGCCTGGGGTCCGGTTTGGATGACGGAGGACGATTACCGCGGCTATCTGATCGAGGCCTGGTTGTGTCAGGGAGGCGAGCTGATCTTCACACCCGTCCGCTCCGACGAAACCATCCTGACGCTCCACGATGAAGCCGGCTGCAGCCAGCCCTCCGGCGCCCGGCTGTATACGGCCGAAAAGCACGGCTATACCCAGTGGATCAAAGTCCCCTGGCCGGCATTCCCCCCGCAAAGCTCAGTCCAGTAACTGCACGCCCCGCTGCCCGCGCACCCGTAAGGGGTGCGGCTACCGAGCTCCCTCCGTTGCAGCTCTGGAAACCACAGATCTCAGACCTGCGTCGGCATTCGAGTTCCAGGGGCACGCCGCCCCGACAGACTCCGGCCCGGGCTATCCCGCCGGAAGAGCCGATCGTCACGCCCGTGCCTCGGTCGAGGTAACCCAAACCTGCAGGCGCCGCATGCCCTCGGCGATTCGCTCATGCGGGGTCCCCAGGGAGATTCGGATGTAACCTTCGCCCCGCGCGCCGTAAACGTCGCCGGGCGTGACGGCGACGCCGGCTTCTCCCAATAATCCGGCGGCGAAGGCTTCGGATCGCCACCCGTTTGGGAGACCTGCCCAAACGTAGAGTGTCGCCTTGGAAGGGCTGGCGCGCAATCCGGCCTGATTGAGGCCCTGCAGTACCAGGTCTCTCCGCCTGCGATACTCGGCGTTCCGCTCAGCGATCCAGGCCTGGTCGCCGGTGAGCGCCACGATCGCCGCCTCGGTGACCGCCAAGAAGTGACCGTTATCGGCCTCAGCCTTCACCCGCATCAGTTTCACCAGAGCTGCGGGATTCCCAACGGCGACACCTAGCCGCCACCCGGCCATGTTGTGCGATTTCGAGAGGCTGTTCAACTCCACGGCCACCTCCCGGGCCCCGGGCACCTGGAGCAAGCTCGGGGAAACGTCTCCCTCAAGGTTCACCTGGGTATAGGCCGCATCGTGGCAAAGAAGAAGCCCATTTGCTCGGGCGAAATCCACGGCCTCGGCCAATAAAGCGAGGTCGGCGACAGCCGCTGTCGGATTATTGGGGTAGTTGATCCAGAGCATCCGCGCTCGGGCGACGATCGCCGCCGGGATGCTGCTCAAATCGGGGAGGTAACCGCGGCGCGGGTCGAGTGCAAAAGGGTAGGGCACGGCACCGAGAAGGCGTGCGCTTCTAGCGTAGGTCGGGTATCCCGGATCGGGCACGAGCACGATGTCGTCCGCCTTGGCCACAGCCAGGGTTAGATGGAAGATCCCCTCTTTCGACCCGAGCAGGGGTAATACCTCCGTCTCCGGATCCAAGTCTACGTCGAACACGCGCTCATACATCTCGCTCCATGCGCGGCGCAGCTCAACCGGTCCTGCAAAGGGGTGATAACCATGGCGATCCGGCCTCTGCGCTGAACGCTGGAGCGCCTCGATGATGAACGGCGCCGGTGGCA
>MGOM01000091.1:7473-7607 GCA_001797105.1 Chloroflexi bacterium RBG_19FT_COMBO_62_14 | reverse complement strand
CCTGCAAGGCGCCCCGGGCTGCCGAAACACGCGCCCAATGACAGCCTGACGCCGCCCGCGCCCGACGATGTCTTCTGGTTTCGCTCAACCCTCGACATGGAGGATCTTGGCCACCGACCGCAAGGCCATGAGGT
>MGOM01000091.1:7282-7429 GCA_001797105.1 Chloroflexi bacterium RBG_19FT_COMBO_62_14 | reverse complement strand
GCCGTGATCGACTTGCGTCTGAATTTCTCGCGGCCGAAGATATTGGTGAGATGCACTTCGATCGCCGGCAATAGCACTGCGGCGATGGCGTCGCGCAGGGCGACCGAGGTGTGCGTCAGGCCTGCGGGGTTCACGATGAGTGCATCG
>MGOM01000091.1:6616-7088 GCA_001797105.1 Chloroflexi bacterium RBG_19FT_COMBO_62_14 | reverse complement strand
CATCTCCTCCAGGACCTCAAGCACGAAGTGATCTGGGACGAGACAGCCGGTCTTGACCTTCCCCGGGCTGATCGGGAGCGCGAAGCGAGGGGCATTTCCGACACGCTTCTTGTCGGCGGTCATGGCGAGCCTCACCTGGCCAGGCGTCCCATTCTGGATGCGGACCGGCAACTTCAACCGGGACAATACCGTTTCGATCCGGCCAGCCAGGCCCGCCTCGGCCAGCCCGAGTCTCTCCGCCATGCGGGTCTCGGCCACCAGGCCGATGGCGATGGCCTCGCCGTGACGGAGGGTGTAATCCGAGAGTTTCTCCAAAGCGTGACCGACGGTGTGCCCGAGATTGAGCGCAGCTCGCTCGCCTTGCTCGTAAAGATCCCTCTCCACGATGGCCAGCTTCACTGTCAGGGACCTTTCGAGCCAGCGCGGTGAAGGCCGAGCATCACCGGCCTCCAACCAATCGAACAAAGTTGGA
>MGOM01000091.1:6486-6587 GCA_001797105.1 Chloroflexi bacterium RBG_19FT_COMBO_62_14 | reverse complement strand
AGCCATCCCGGCGCGGAACTCCTCGTCGGGAAGCGTCTCGAGGGTTCGCGTGTCCGCGAGGACCAGACCCGGTGGATAGAATGCCCCGATGAGGTTCTTGC
>MGOM01000091.1:3118-6057 GCA_001797105.1 Chloroflexi bacterium RBG_19FT_COMBO_62_14 | reverse complement strand
CGCAGGACGGCCTGGATCTCGGCGACCGTTTCGCTTGGACCACGCCCTGTCGTGTCGAGGCGAGTTTCGAAGCTCAGGTAGACCTGGGCCCGTTCGGCCAACAGCGCTGCCAGCTTCGTTCGCAGATCGTCGGTCAAGAGAGGCCGGTCGTGCTTCCGGTCAAGTCTGGTCAGGAGAGTATCGGCGGCGCAATCCAGGAACACGACCGAGCTGCTTGCCTCAAAAGCCTGCCGGGAGACGTCATCAAGCAGGGTCCCGCCCCCACAGGCGACAACCAGCCCCGTTCTGCGCGCGAGGCTAACACTCAGCTCCCTTTCCAGATCCCGGAAGGCCGCCTCCCCCTCGTCGCGGAAGATCGCTTCAATCGTCTTACCGCTTATGGCCTCGATCTCCGTGTCGGTGTCGACAAGCGGCCGGTTGAGGGTCTCGGCCAGGAGCTTCCCGATCACAGTCTTTCCCACACCGGGTGGGCCGAAGAGCGCGATGTTTTGCGGGGCCAGCTTCCCCAGAGAGGGCCGATCGAGGTCAACCGGCACAATCCCGACGGATTCACTGGCAGCATGTTCCCGGTGCACGAGCGGTTCACTCCCAGAAGACGATAGGTTCATTCACCAACTCCAACTCGCCCAATCGGCCTCGGCGGAGGGTCTCGAAACGGGATGCCATCTCCTGGATCGAATCGCCGCCCAGTTTCTCCAGGAGGGCCGAGGCCAGAACGAAGCACATCATGGCTTCACCCACGACGGTGGCACGCGGCACGGAACAATAGTCCGAGCGCTCGTAGTTCGTTTCAGCCGGCGAACCCCGGGCGAGATCGACCGACGCCCGCGGCGTGAGGGTGGTCGAGATCGGTTTCATCGCCGCCCGAATCACGATCGGTTCACCGGTCGTGATGCCGCCCTCGAGCCCCCCGGCGCGATTCGTTTCGCGGACGAGTCTTCCATCCCTCAGGAAGATCTCGTCGTGGACCTGTGTCCCGCGTAGTCTGGCATTAGCGAAGCCCTCACCGACTTCCACGCCTTTGATCGCGGGAATGCTCATGACCGCCGCCGCCAGGCGCGCGCCGAGCCGTCGATCCCACTGAGAGTAACTGCCCAGCCCGGGGGGCACACCGAATGCGATGACCTCGAAAGAACCTCCCAACGTGTCCCTGGCCTGCATCGCGGCACGGATCTCGCTTTCCATGGCCTGGCTCGCCGCAGGATCGGGGCAGCGGACCGGGCTTGCCTCCGCCTGCGCAATCCGCTCCTGAAGCGAGAGAGAGCCGAGCACGGCCGAGGCGGTTCCGATACCGACGACGTAGCTGCCGACCTGGATGTCGAACCGCGCCAGTAGCTTGCGACAGACCGCCCCGGCGGCGACGCGCGCCGCCGTCTCGCGCGCGGAAGCGCGCTCGAGGACGAAACGAAGATCCCCTAGGCCGTACTTGAGCCCGCCGGTCAGATCCGCGTGACCCGGGCGAGGGATCGTCATCGCTTCGATCGGCCTGCCCTTCCACTTCTCATGGTCCAGGTTCTGCACGGTGATGGCGATCGGGGCGCCGATCGTGTTCCCCGCCATGACACCGCCCGTGATCCGCCCGGCGTCATGTTCGATGCGCATGCGTGGCCCGGCGCCGTAGCCGGCCTGCCGCCGGGCGAGATCCGGCGCCAGGTCTTCGCTCGAGAGCGCAAGCCCGGCCGGGATGCCTTCGAGGATCACCGTCACTTCAGGGCCGTGAGACTCACCGGCTGTAAGGAATCTGAGCATGCTGCTTCTCCAGCGCCGCCATAGCGGCAGAGTGCATCACACCTCGCGGGGGCATAGATCGGGTCCAGAGCGAAAGCGCCAGGGCGCCTTGTTCAACGAGCATCCCCAGGCCCCCGCATGCGCGCAGGCCGGCGGCCAGCGCGGCCTCGACAAGGGTCGTGCGAAGGGGGTTGAAGATCATGTCGTAAACGAACGCCTCGCGAGGCAGGGGGATACTTTTCGGCCAGGGTGTCCCATCGAAGTCGGGCGACATTCCCATCGGGGTCGCGTTCACCACGAGGGCAGCGTCTTCGGAGGCACTCTGCAGACCGGCCTCCGTCCACGGAAAGACCTGAACACCCATTCCGGCGCCAGACGGCAGGATGTCGGCGATCTCTCGACCGGCGGACAGGTCGCGGCAGACGATGCGGAGATCAGCCCCCATCTCGGAAAGAGCCCATGCGGCCGCGCGGGCCGCTCCACCGGCTCCCAGGATGACCGCCGATCGGCCCGAGACGTCCACGCCGTGCGCGGCGAGATCGGCGCCGAAACCTCCGATGTCCGTGTTGTACCCAACGAGGGTTCCCTCCGAGTTGACGACGGTGTTGATGGCCCCGAGCAGGCTGGCGTGATCTGCCAGCCGATCGACGAGCCGAGCCGCGGCCACCTTGTGCGGGACGGTGACGTTGGCTCCGGCCCAGTCACTGCCACGCAACGCAACGACCCGGTTCGGCAGGTCCTCCGGAGTGGTAGAGATGGCCTCGTAACGCCAGGGTAAGCGCAGTGCGGCGAAGGCGGCGTTGTGCATCGTCGGCGAGACGGAATGCGCAACAGGGAAACCGAGCAATGCCACGCGCCTCATGCGATCTCGGCCCCCAGTCCCGCCAAGATCCGCGCAAATCCCGGAAACGACTCCTCGATGCACTCCGCACCCTGGATCGTCGTGGTCCCGTCGGCGATCAATCCGGCCACGACCAGCGCCATGGCCAGGCGGTGGTCGCCGTGCGAGTCGACGACGGCGCCCCGCAATCGAGTCGGTCCCGAGATCCGGAACCCGTCGGGAAGCTCTTCGAACGCCGCTCCCATCCGGCCGAGCTCGCCTGCCAGATCGGCGATCCGGTCCGACTCCTTGAGGCGGAGCTCGGCCGCATCCATCACACGTGTGACTCCCTCCGCCTGTGTGGCGAGTACGGAGAATACTGGGAATTCGT
>MGOM01000091.1:1234-3108 GCA_001797105.1 Chloroflexi bacterium RBG_19FT_COMBO_62_14 | reverse complement strand
CACCACGCG
Source organism: Chloroflexi bacterium RBG_19FT_COMBO_62_14 (assembly GCA_001797105.1). Lineage (GTDB taxonomy): Bacteria > Chloroflexota > Anaerolineae > Anaerolineales > E44-bin32. Next base: position 3,099 of record MGOM01000091.1, on the reverse strand, counting down.
ATCGCCAGCCACGTCAACTGCGCCCAATGCAGAACCGCGGGCCAGGATGGTGCCGACGTCTTCCCATCCGTCCTGGCGCGGGTCATCCAGCGATACCTCCCCGCCCATTTCTTGCAGAGTATCGAGGAGTCCGAGGCGAGTCGGATTGACACCCACACCGGGGAGAGCGAGCTCGGAACCTGGACAGAGGACCGCGGCCGCGATCAAAAACGCGGCGGAGGAGAAATCGCCGGGTATTTCGAGATCGAAGGGCGAATGGCGTGTCCCGTCCGGGTGGAGCACGGTATCCCCGTTCATGACATGGATCGGGACACCGATGCGGCGCATCAGACGCTCGGTGTGGTCGCGCGAACGGACCGTCTCGTGCACGTGCGTCGGACCCTCGGCCGAGAGCGCCGCGAGCAATACCGCCGTCTTCACCTGGGCGGAGGCGACCGGCATTTCGTACTCGATACCGTGCAGACGCCGGCCGGTCAACTTCAGTGGCGGTTGGTCGCGCGCGTCCTGGCCCTGGATGCTGGCGCCCATCCGACGCAGCGGTTCGATCACGCGCGACATCGGTCGCCGGCGCAGCCGATCCCCTCCGTCGAGCACGGCCGTGAACGGCGCGGGTGAGAGCGCGCCGAGGAGCATCCGCATTGTCGCGCCCGAGTTGGCGCACGCCAGCACATCATCCGGAGACCGCCACGGTCGGCCCACGATCAGCAGATCGTCATGGGCCAGGAGCTCGGCTTCAACGCCCAACTGTTCCACACAGCCCAACAGCGCCCGGGTGACGCCGGCGTGCAGTACACCGCGCAGTCGGCTGGTCCCGTGGGCCATGCTGGCCAGAAGGATCGCTCGGTGTGAAATGGACTTGTCACCGGGGAGACGAACCTGCCCCGTGAAGGGTCCGGGCCGGCCGGACACACGTAGATTCACGAAACCCCCTCCGAGCGCGTGCTCTGCCCATAATCGAGCCGAATCCGCTGGCTGCGGGCGCGGGCAAGCTGCTCTTCCAGGCCGCCCAGGTCTCCAACCTCCAGGGCCAGTTCCATCGACGATAGGACTTTCCGGGCGCGCCGGATCGTGGCCGAGATCTCAGACCGGTTTGTCGCCAGGATGTCCATCATCATCTGCGTGCCGCTGGCGGCCAGACGCGTGGTGTCGCGAAATCCGGAAGAGGCCAGCTCCCAGACACTCGGATCGTCGGCGCTGACTTCGTCGGCGCAGGCCACGAGCGCCGAGGCCAGCATGTAGGGCAGGTGGCTGGTGCTGGCTAGGAGACGATCATGCTCTTCGGCCTGCATGATCTTCGGCCGTGCGCCAAGGGTGCTCACAAGCTCGTCGGCGATCTGCAACATCTCGGATGAGGTTCGCGGCAGGGGTGTCAGCACAAAGGTCTGTCCGCGGAAGAGGTCACGCTCGGCCGCAGTGACGCCGGAGGTCTCCTTCCCGCACAGCGGATGGCCGCCGCACGGATCCGCCGCGGCAGGCAGATCCTGCATGGCGCGCACGATCTCGACCTTGGTCGAGCCGACGTCCATGATGAAACGGGGCAGAGGCAGGTCTTTCCCCAGCTGGGCCAGGATGGTCAGGATGCTGCGCACCGGCACAGCCAGGATAACGAGGTCGCAGTCGGTCAAACCGGAGCGGAGGTCTTGAACTGCGCGATCCACCAGCCCGCGCTGCGCAGCCAGGTCGATCGTCTCCGCATCCATGTCGACGCCGACGACGGCGGCGCACCGGCCGCGCAGTGCACCGGCCAGCGAGCCCCCGATCAATCCCAAACCGACGACGGTTACGCGAGCTTGCTCCAGCCTCATGGGGATAACGGCCCCTGTCTGCCGACGGCCTCGGCGACTTTCTGGACCTCGATCACCAGC
>MGOM01000091.1:0-1203 GCA_001797105.1 Chloroflexi bacterium RBG_19FT_COMBO_62_14 | reverse complement strand
CGCCGTCGGAGAGGGCCTCCTCCGGCTTCGGATGCACTTCGACGATCAGCCCGTCGGCGCCGGCGGCGATCCCGGCGCGGGCGACGGCCGTGACGTACTCCCACCGACCGGTGCTGTGGCTCGGATCGAGGAACACGGGCAAATGCGAGAGCTGTTTGACGACCGGGATGGCGTTGATGTCGGTGGTGTAACGCGTGGCCTGATCGAAGGAGCGGATGCCGCGTTCGCACAGGATCACCTTGCTGTTTCCCTGGATCAGGATGTACTCGGCCGCCATCAACCACTCTTCGATGGTCGACATCATGCCGCGTTTGAGCAGCACCGGGCGCGACGATTCACCGGCCGCCCGCAGCAGGGCATAGTTCTGCATGTTGCGCGTACCCACCTGGATGACGTCGGCGTAGCGGGCGACGATGGGCACCTGCTCCGGCGAGAGGGCTTCCGTCACGATCGGGAGACCGGTCGCCTCCCGGGCTTCTGCCAGCAGCTCCAGACCTTCTTCGCCCAGACCCTGGAAGCTGTAAGGGGAGGTGCGCGGCTTGAATGCACCGCCGCGTAACGCCGTCGCCCCGGCCGCCTTGACGGCGTGGGCGGTCTCGAGCAACTGCTCGCGGCTCTCCACCGAGCACGGCCCGGCGATGACGGCGATGCGCGGGCCGCCGGCCTTCGTTCCGTTCAGGTTGACCACGCTGTCTTGAGGGGTCATCTCGCGCGAGGCGAGCTTGTAGGGGCGCAAAACCGGCAGGATCTTCTCGACGCCCTCCATCACTTCGAATTGGTCCGGGTCGAGCGGGCGCTCGTCACCGAGCACGCCGATGATGGTCCGCTCTTCGCCGGCGCTCAAGTGAGTCTTGAACCCCATCCCTTCGACCCGGGTGATGACCTGAGCGATCTGCTGTGCGCTGGCATCGCGTTTCATGACAACGATCATCGGTGTCTCCCGATTCTCACCAGTATGAGTTCACGAGAAATGAAAAAGCGCCGAGCCGTAGCCCCGCGCTGGTGAAGTTCCTGCCGATTCCTGAGTCTTGAAGGCTACCTCACGCGAAGCTCCGGCTTTGGCTCGTTGCCAAAGTAATAGAAGCTCGAGGAGGCGTAAAAGCTCAGGTTGTGCATAGGTTGGGAGCATCCTAGCACTGTAAATGGGCCGAGTCAACCCCCAGTTGTGCGCAGTCACTGTGGGGGACGAAGGGGGGAAAGTGC
>MGOM01000090.1:52942-53637 GCA_001797105.1 Chloroflexi bacterium RBG_19FT_COMBO_62_14 | reverse complement strand
ACCGACCAAGACGCGCACTCCAACCAAGACCATGACGCCGACGATCACCAAGACGCCGACGAAGACCAAGACGCCCAGCAAGACTCCGACGCCGTCAGGCTGCCTCGCAGACCCCTACGTTGAGATCCTCGTGCCGACGGACGAGCCGACCTACGGGGTTGGAGACGAGGTTGTCGGCGAAGCGTTCGCCTACGACCCCGACGATGTCAACCCGGGAACCTGCGCATATGACGGCGAGTATCCGACCGACAACGGCGTCGGGATTGATCATGTTGATTTCGAGATCTGGCTCGACGGAGGCGGCCTGGTCTACTCGAGGTACCAGGGCAGCGTGAAGTACTGCGCGTTCACAGGGTCTGACATATGCGAGACCTATGAGATCGGGAGTTCAACGAATTGGCCAAACGGTGGTCAGCCGGTCGTGTCCGGCACGTACATCATGAAGGCGCGGTCCTATGATGGGGCCTTCTGGAGTGCGTGGGACACGGCGGTATTCCACATCAGCCTTCCGGCACCGTCTCCGACACCGACTCTGACGCCCACTCCGACCCTGACCCCGACGCCGGACTGCGCTTTGATTTCGATCTCTGACATCTCAACAAACGACAACGACGCATGGTGGACCGTCACGAACGCGGGTTCGACCCCTGTCACGCTCGATACGGTCACTCTCGACTGGCCATCTGGGAATGGCA
>MGOM01000090.1:52548-52889 GCA_001797105.1 Chloroflexi bacterium RBG_19FT_COMBO_62_14 | reverse complement strand
CCGCCACAATCGACCCAGGCATATCGATAGAGCTGAGATTCGTATTCCAGAACAGCGTCCTCGAAGGCGGCTTCATCCTGGTAACAGTCTTCGACAACGGTTGCACTCCCTCTGTAACCGCCTGACATCCCCTCGCCGCAAGCCTGCAGCCCCAGCAGGCAGAATCTCCTGCTCTTCTTCCCATTCGATACTCCTGGGAGAGCTGACCGGGACGGCTGATCGCTGGTCACTCCGAAGCATCGGACTTGGGTGAAGACCTCTGCCGGACCAACGACGGCCAAGCGGTGAACCTTGCCGCGAGTCAATCTCCAGAGCGTAAGGCTCGCGTTCCGAGGCGTTCG
>MGOM01000090.1:52151-52493 GCA_001797105.1 Chloroflexi bacterium RBG_19FT_COMBO_62_14 | reverse complement strand
ACTCGCGCCTGAATCGAGTGGGCTACCTCCGTCTGCGCACGATGATGGGGATCACCGTCCACCCCAGCGCCAGACCTGCGCCGGGGCAGGCGAGGCCGATACCGTTCGCACCGGCCGAGTCGCCGGTGGATGGCGGGCGAAGCTCGATCTCGGGCATGTTGGTTCTCGGTTCCGCGGTGGCGGCCGGGGGAATGTCGATGGGATCTCCCGGCTCGTCTGCAGCCACGACCTCATAGGCCACGTCCCCGTCGAGCGCGATCACCCGCGCCCCAAGTGCGAAGGCCTGAGCCAGCCAGGGTCTGGCATCGGCCAGGGCGAAGTAGTCGGACGAGAGGAAAGCCA
>MGOM01000090.1:43148-52120 GCA_001797105.1 Chloroflexi bacterium RBG_19FT_COMBO_62_14 | reverse complement strand
GCGAGTGTCGATCCACACGTCGTCGACCAGGCGGAACGTATTCGGCCCGGCCACGCGCACGATATCGGCCGATCCGGCAGGAGGGGCGACAGGAACGTCGGCCCCGCCCAGAGCCGACTCGGCGGCGGCGCGCTCGACCGCGGCCTGGCCGCTGACCTCGGTCGGGGTGCTGGCCAGCTGCTTGTAGGCCTCTTCGGCGATGTCATTCTGCGCGTCGAAGCCGAGGGCTTGCGGCTCGGTTACCAGGAACGAGGTATAGGGTGTGACGATCCCGTAGCGAATGCTGAGCTTCACGATCTGCTCGACGAGCTCCTGGTCGGCGCCCTCGAGACGGATCTGATTGAGCAGGTATCCGATCTTGCGCGTCGCCCACAGGCGCGGCAGGAACTCCGGACCTCCCGCCTCGCGGAATCGCTGGTCGTCGTAGACAAATCGCGGCATCTCATCGTTGACGGTCCCGCTGAGCTCGATCGGGCCTCCGTCCGCATGGCGATACCGGCCTACCAGGACGAGTTGGCCGCCGGCGAACAGGTCCGGGAGCGGGTCGGGGAACATATCGAAGGCGGATACCTCGCCGAAGTCGAGCTCGATGTCCATCAACACCGGCTCGCTCACTTTGTCGTAGAAACCGGACACGATCTCGTCGATCGACTGATCCGGAGTCACATAGGAGGTCGTGCCGTGGTTCTCCTGCGCCAGGGAGTCGAGCAAATAGGTATCCACGTCGTAGCCCACGCCGAAGGCGAACAGGCGCATGTTGTCGGGAGCGGCGCGCCCGATGCCGTCTAAAATCGACTCCGAATCGGTCACGCCCTCGGTCGGCAATCCGTCGGTCAGGAAGATCACGATCGAAGGGCGCTCGCCGTTCAGCATGCTCGCTGCCTCCAACAACGCACGATGGATGTCCGTCGCTCCGCGAGCCGAGAGGCCTTCGAGCCACCGCCGAGCCTCAGCCGCCTCGTCGGCCGACCGCAGCCCAGAGGCATAGGTCCTTGTGCCGGAGCTGAAGCTGATGACGTTGAAACGATCCTCCGGATTGAGGTGGTCGAGCGCGTAGGCCAGCGCCGCCTGGGCCTGGCGGAATTTGTCGCCTTCCATGCTGCCAGACTGGTCCAAGACGAATACGATGTCCTTTTCGATCGATCGCCCTCCCTCCGATCCAAACGCGGGAGCGGCCAGCAAAAGGAAGTACCCATCCGGGTCTTCCGAATCAGGATCCCGGTAGGTCAGCAGGCTCAGCCCGATATCGTCCTGCGGAACCGTGTAGTACAGCTCGAAATCTCGGTCGGGTGTGACGTCAGAGTCTTCATAGCCCGCTGTGAAGCGGGTCGCACCCTGGCGGTCGATTTCTATGGTGTGAGATGGAGAGTACACGGCGCCGATCGGCTCGAGGGAGCGGACTTCGACGCTGACGCTGACTTGCTCGAGTGCCATCGATGAGAACTTCTCTGTGTTCAGAGGATAGCGATAGCGGATGAGGCCGGCGTCGGCCTGGAGCACCTGGGAGTATTCGAGCTCGATCCGGCGTTCACCGTCAGGAGGGATGGGGAAGATCGAGGCCTGGACGGCCCCCCGATCGACATACTCCAGGAGGGCCGGATCACGCATCGTCCGTACAATCTCCTCGTAGGTCCGGCGGGCCTCCTCGCGGGTCAGGACCTTGCCCTCGACCGGTTCGCCGTCGATCCACAAGGTGAAGCTACTTACGGCGGCGTCGATGGGCAACGGGAAGACGTACATCCCTTCGACGGTCCAGTCGTTGTCGTTCCGGAAGACCTGGTCGACGTGGGTAGTGGCGACCTGGTTCTCGATCGTCACCGTGACCCGATGGTAGCGGATCGCCAACTGCTGCATCGGCAGCGGGATCGGGCAAGGTCCGAGTTCGCAGATTGGAGGGTCGGGGATGATGATGCCGTCGGCGGCAGCGGGGAGGGCGGTCACGGCCGCGGTCAGCAGGGGAAGTAAGGTGAGTATGAGCGGTTTCAGGCGGCGCATGGGTCCTCCTACGGGGCATGGCGAGCAGTCTTATAGGCTAGACGCTTCAGGGCTTGAGCAGGTTCCCGGAGGCGTCCGGTCGTCCGGCCTGCCTGCTTGTCCTGGGGGTTTTCCAGGGCACCCGTAGCGAAGCATAGGGTGTCCTTGTGTTCTTCAAGGGCGCTGCCCGGTTCGTGGGTGAGGGAAGTAGGATCCTCGAGTTGTCTCCGAGCGCGGAGAGGGTGAAAGGGCCGCATGGTATAATCCACCCAGCCCTCCCACCGAATCCGTGGGAGCTATTTGTGTGTGGATGTGATGCTCGAGAGGCTTTCGGCGGTCGACGACAAGTTCCAGGAGATCGAAGACGACCTCGCCCGTGCGGCCAGCGACCATCAACGCGTCGCCCAATTGGCGCAGGAGCGGGCCGAGCTCGAGCCGATCGTCACCGCCTATCGCGATTACCGGTCTCTCAAGGATGAGCTCGAACAAGCCCGGGCGCTCCTGGAGGGCGACGACCCGGGGATACACGAATTGGCCCGGGCTGAGGTGGCGCGGCTCGAACCGGCCCTCGTGGAACTCGAGGCAGGGCTCCGAGCCATGCTCCTGCCGCGTGATCCCCGCGACGAGCGGAGCGTAATCGTCGAGATCCGGGCGGGAACCGGCGGCGACGAGGCCGGCCTTTTCGCGGCCGACTTGTTTCGAATGTACAGCCGCTACGCCGAAGCGCGTTCGTGGCAGGTCGAGATCCTGTCGCAGCACGACACCGGGATCGGCGGTTTCAAAGAGATCATTTTCGAAGTGAAGGGTAAGGGCGCCTATTCGCGAATGAAATACGAGTTCGGTGTGCACCGGGTGCAGCGCGTCCCGGCCACTGAGTCGCAGGGCCGGATCCACACCTCGACGGCGACCGTCGCGGTGTTGGCCGAGGCGGATGAGGTCGAGGTGAACATTCCCGAGAAGGACATCCGGATGGACGTGTACCGCTCCGCCGGTGCCGGCGGGCAAAACGTCCAGAAAAACGCCACGGCTGTCCGTCTGACCCACATCCCGACGGGGATCGTGGTCCAGTGCCAGGACGAGCGATCTCAGCTTCAGAATCGGCTAAGGGCGATGAGCATCCTGCGGGCCCGGCTGTACCAGATCGCGGTCGAAAGACAGCAGGCCGAGGAAGACGCCACTCGCAGATCGCAGGTCGGGAGCGCCGAGCGCTCCGAGAAGATCCGCACTTACAACTTCCCCCAATCGCGCGTGACCGACCATCGCATTGGGATCTCGATCCACAATCTCCCGGCCGTGCTCGACGGCAATCTGGATCCATTTGTCGATGAGCTTGCCACGAAGGAGCAGGCCGAGCGCTTGCGTGCCGCGGAAGCTTGAATGGTGGCCACGGCTTTTACGATCGGCGCGGCTCAGGAACAGGCGCGCCAGGCCCTTAAAGGGATGAGCGACTCGCCGGGCCAGCAGGCGCAACTGATCCTGGCAGACCTGTTGGATCGTCCGCGCGCATGGATCCTGGCCCACCCGGAATTCATCCTCGGAGAGGCCGACAAGCGCTCTTTCGGGGTTGCCCTCGCACGACTCACCAACGGTGAGCCGCTCCCCTACGTCCTTGGGTGGTGGGAGTTCTACGGGCGGCGGTTCCGCTTGGCTCCATCGGTGCTCATCCCTCGCCCAGAGAGCGAACTTCTTGTCGAGAAGGCGCTCGAGCGCCTCAAGCTCACCCCGCCCCCAGTAAAAATCGTGGACGTCGGGACTGGATCGGGCTGCCTTGGTGTGACCCTGGCGGCCGAGGTCCCGGACATACGTCTGGCCGTAACCGACGTTTCACTTGAGACCTTGCATGTTGCCCGGCGGAATGCCCGAGAGTATGGGGTTGATGGACGGATCTCTTTTGTCCAGGCTGATCTCCTCGAACCTCTTGCAGGCCCCTTCGATCTGGTTGTGGCCAATCTACCTTATGTCCCCTCCAGCGCTCTCAGAGGCATGCCTGCAGGCCGGCGGGAACCTGGGCTGGCGCTCGATGGAGGACGGGACGGGCTCGAGTTGACGGGGAGGCTCCTGCACTCGCTTCCCGGAAAGCTCTCGCCGACGGGCGCGGCGTTTCTGGAGATCGGCGCCGACCAGGGAACGGCCGTGCAATCGGCGGCCAAGGCTGCCCTGCCTGATGCAGACGTGCAGATCACGCGGGACCTGGCGGGACACGACCGGGTTATCGAAATTCGCTGCGGCGCGCATGCCTGATAGGATGACGGAACGGATTGAGACTTCAGATCCCAGGGCTTTGCCGAGGGCGCTCGAAGTATTGCACGCGGGGAATCTCGTAGGATTCCCGACCGACACAGTCTACGGCCTGGGTGCGGCGGCGTATGATGACATGGCCGTTGGGCGACTTTACGAAACGAAAGGGCGCGGGACTGAGAAAGCGATCCCGATCCTTCTCGGGGACGCCTCCGACCTCTCGAGAGTCGCACAAGATCCACCGGAGATGGCCCTGGCCCTGGCCACGCGGTTCTGGCCAGGGGCGCTGACGCTTGTAGTAGTCCGCCAACCGGGGCTACCCGAGTCGTTGAGTCAGGACGCGACGATCGGAGTCCGGGTCCCGGATCACCCGTTCGCGCGGCAGCTGTTGCGGGCTGCCGGTCCGCTGGCGGCAACTTCGGCCAATCGTACTGGCGAGGCGAGTCCCCTTACGGCTGAGGATGTGTTGAGGGGGCTCGGTGGCCGTTTCGAGCTATTGCTCGACGGAGGAACCGTCCCCGGCGGCCGCCCGTCGACGGTCATCGACTGCACAGGCAAGACTCCGCGCTTGCTTCGCCCTGGCCCGATCAGTTATGACGAGATCAAGGCCACTCTCGGACTGGGCTGAGCCCGGGGATCGTTCTTAAGCAGCTCTAAGCCTGGTTTCATGACCCGTTCATGCATCTGCCCATAATGGAAGGTGCATTCTCCTCCTCTTCTCCGCGCGACCGAGACATGAGCCATCCCGGTTGCGCGGTTCTGTTTCGCGCAGAGGTGATGGTCCGAAGGCGAGGAGACGTGGGCCATCCGGCCCGTGAATGTGTATGACCCTAGCTTAGATCTGCAGGGAGCCCGTTGCCGGTATCGCTCGACGGCATCGGCACTCCCCGGATCGAAGGACGGACCTGGGCGCTCCAGTAGCCTACCACCCCAAGTCGTACCATTCCAAGTAGGTCTCCAGGTGAGCCGACCAGTATGGGCCGGCATGCTCGCCGGGGTAGGTGTGCCATTCGTAGGGGATCGCCGACTCGTCCAGGGTTTTCCGGAGATCGGCGAGATCGAAGCGCAACGTGTCCCGATCACCCATGTCGATCCAGATCCGGGGCATCTGTGTCGGCCGGAGGGTCTCGGCCCAATCCGGGATTCGAAAGAGATCGGGTGAGAGCACGCCCGGGCTGTGGAGGCCGACGGCAGCGAAGAGATCCGGGTGGAGAAGCCCGATCCGCAGTGCCCATCCGCCTCCGCGCGAAATGCCACCGATGGCGCGCGTCTGTCGGGCGGGCAGAGTCCGATAGTGAGTATCGACATAAGGAACAAGAATCTGAGGAATAGCCTGTTCCAGATTGATGCCGGTCCTCTCCCAGGGCATGACGATGATTGCCGGTGCCAATTTGCCGGCCTTGGTCATGGCGTCCATGGCTTCGTCCACGCCCAGGTCGTCCCACTGGCTGTCGGTATACGTCAGCCCATGAAGCAGGTAGATCGCCGGGTACCGCTGTGACAAGAGAGCGTCGTAGCACGCCGGGAGGTACACCCGAATCGGGAGGCTGCGCGGCAGGCGCTTATCGACCACCTCGGTTTCTGCGATCCGCCCCGGCCGGCGAGTGCATGGAGGAGGTGTCGGCAGAGGTCGCTCGGTCGGGGTTGACACGCGCCGGGTTGAGGCCGGTTGGGTCGGGCGGGACGGAGCGGGGGTCGCGGTCGGCGATGAGACGGGGGTCGATTTCGGGGCTGTGCCGGTCGGCTGGAGGCTGAAGCTGGCGCAGCCGGTCAACAACACGACAATGACCAGGGAAGCCGAGGGGCGCCGAGCGCTGGACAAGGAAACCCCGCCGCCTGCGGAAGCCTGCAGGACGACGGGGGCGCCTGTTGGCTTGAGTGTATGTCGTCCCGATCCTGGCGTCAAGAATCTCTCACGCCTCGAGGGTTGGATCGATCTTTTCTGCATACTCGCCGCGATTATATTCTGCCGGTCAGGCTCCTTCAAGCGCAGGCAGGCGCGCCAGACGCAGGACGGCACAGTGGGATTTGGCTTGCCAGGCGGTGTACAATCCGGATCTAACCCGCCGCAATAGGATCGGACATCGCGAATTGCGATCAATAAGGCGGCGACTCGCGCCGCCGCTCCCAGGCTTCCGTAGCTGTGCACCAGAAACGAATTGTCGTAGGTACGGGGAGGAGGCTGACGATGCCCCAGGGCCCGAGAGCGACTTTCGACAGGGAGTTTTCGGCCGTCCAGGACGATCTCTTGCGTTTAGGTGACATGGTGGATCAAGCGATCGGCAAGTCGCTCGACTGTCTCCAACGAAGAGATAGGGCGATGGCCGAACAAGTAATCGTCGAAGATCAAGCGATCAACCAGCTCCGCTTCGATATCGAAGAGGCCTGTTTGGCATTGATCGCCACCCAGCAGCCGGCGGCCGGGGATTTGCGGGCAGTTGTCGCGGCGATGAACATCGTCGTCGATGTCGAGAGAATGGGGGATCACGCCACAGGCATCGCCAAGACCGTGATACGCATGGGCGACCAACCGCTTCTCAAGCCGCTGATCGACATCCCGCGGATGGCCCAGTTGGCGCGAGAGATGCTGCGCGCAGTCCTGCGCGCTTTCGTGGAGAGGGACATCGACACGGCGAAAGCGATCGCTGCCCGGGACGATGAGATGGACCAGCTTTACCGGGCGGTATTCGATGAGTTGGTGGAGATCATGGCCGGCAAGCCGGGGACGGCGGCCCGGGCCACATACCTTCTCTGGTGTGCTCACAGTCTGGAGCGGATCGCTGACCACGTGACCAATATCGCTGAACGATTAGTGTTCCTGCGAACGGGGGATATGCGGGAGCTGAATGTGTAGGTGGGGTTGGGTCACTTCGACCATAGTTCGCGCAGAAGCCAGAGGCAGATCTGTTGGAGGGGCGATCAAGGCACGCCGGCGGATGCACGGCCTCAGCTGCGGGAAGGACCCTGAGGGACGGGTTCCCCCGACCGGGGCGTGACGAGTCGAAGGATGCCAGGGCGGATCGCGAAACAGTTTGTGACGAGGCGCAGATGACGCAATCGCAGGCCGATCGTCCCGCGCGAGTCATCGTGATCGGGATGGCCATGGCCGCGGCGATCCAGCTGTTCTTTCTCTTCCGGTCGAATGTCATCCCTTTGAGCCTGCGAGTGTGGAACCACCGCACGCTAACGGCCAAGGAGAGGAGCGCAGCGCTGGCATTCGGATCTGACTTTGCCGGCTTCATGCGTTTCACCGCCGATGTCGTTCCCGCCGATGGAAAGCTCGTATTGCCTCGGGCCGCGCAAGACTCGACGCTGGGAAACATCGGACTGATGCAGTATTTCCTGATCCCGCGTGAGCTGATCAATTGTCCATCGAGCGAACCGGCGGAGCAGGAAGCCTGCGTCTTGCAGCTCTCCGGAGCCGATACCTACTTCCTGGCTGCGGGGTCATTTCCGCCGGCGAGTGCAGCCGAGAAGTCCAAGACCCTCATACCTTTCAATTCAAAGTGGGGGGTGTACGCCCCCTCACCGCGGTAGTTCTTCCGCGCGCATGTCCCCCCTCGTCGCCCTGCCAGTCGATCTGCTTCTCCTAGCCGGTCTCTCGGGATTCGGCTTCCTCCTGGCCAGGGCAATTCTCCCCGACCGGCCATGGGTCGATTGCCTGGCGTTGTCCTTCCCCCTCGGGGCCGGGATGCTCACATGGCTGGTTTTCATTGCGTCACTTGCTGGGCTATCGGTCTCATTGCCGACCGTGCTGGGGATCTGGCTCGTCGCCACCCTGTCGGTTGGGGCATTCCTCAAGCTCCGGAAGACATCTATTCGCGGCGCGTCCATCACGTCGGCCTCGAGGGAAGCGCCCCTTACGGGGCTCAGCATCGCCGGCCTCGCGGGGAGTCTCATCTTGTTCGGGCTATCCCTGTTCTTGACAGTCGGGCGCGCCCAGGCGGGTTGGGATGCGATGGCGATCTGGAGCGTCAAGGGGTACGGGATCGCGCTGGAGGGATCCATTCTGGCAGGTCGGCACTGGGGAGAACTGGGTCTCAGTTACCCTCTGAACATCCCATTGCTCATCTCGTTCTTTGCCCTGCTCGACGGCGATGTCCTCCCCGGATCCAAACTCGTTTTCCCGTTGTTCTACGGTTCCCTGCTCTTCGGGTGCTACCTCTTCTGGCGCGGTCAGGGAGTCACCAGGCTCGTCTCGAGTCTTGGCCTCCTCATCCTGGCGTCAGTGCCCATCATCTACGATCACGCCACGCTCGGTTACGCCAATCTGCCTGAAGCATGCTACCTTGTCCTTGGCTGCCTGTACGCCACGTCGGGAATCTTGAATGGATCGCGAGAATCACAACTGATGGGTGGACTGCTCCTCGGGCTGGGTGTCTGGACCAGGCTGGAGGGGGTCCTGCTCGTCCTGACGACCGTAATCGCATTGGCCGTCACGGTCAGGCTGATTGGGAAGGCAACGCTGTGGCTGGCCGGCTGGCTCTTGCCCATGGTCGTCCTGTCTGGGATTTGGCTGGCGTTCGCCCGGGAATACGCAAGCAGCAGCCTCTTCATTGGATTGGTCGGTCGGGCGGGGGGCAAGTTGCTGGAAGGCGCATTTAACCTCTCGGCCATACGTGAGATCGCGGCATACACCGCCAAACAAGCCGTGGATCCGTATGTCTGGGGGCTGATGACGCCGATCGTCTTTGCCCTGGTGTGGATCGGCCGCAAACGGCTCACGCCGAAGACGGGGCCGGTCGCTCTCTCGCTGCTGG
>MGOM01000090.1:11452-43108 GCA_001797105.1 Chloroflexi bacterium RBG_19FT_COMBO_62_14 | reverse complement strand
TTACCTGGCTTCGTTCGGCGGACCACCCCTGGATTGGTGGCTTTCGACCGGCCTCGACCGCACCGCCCTACCATCGGTTCTCTTGCTGGCTGTGGCGGCAGTCCTGGCGGCCGGAGCCGCTCAGGCGGGTGAGATGGATGCCTGATTGAGAAGCCCGTGGGACGTCAACCCCCGAAGTGGACCTCGAATCCGCGGTATAATTGGTACAACAGAATAGTGAAGCCTTCGGGGCAGGGTGAGGGCTAGACAGCCCAATTCCCGATCGGCGGTAGAGCCCGCGAGCGCGAATGCGCAGGATCCGGTGAGACTCCGGGGCCGACGGTAAAGTCCGGATAGAAGAAGGTGGCCTGGCTGACGGCAGTCGTGTCGTCGGCCGCGGCGAGCGTACCCCGAAGATGTGTCTCTTCGGGGTTTCTGCTTCTGTGGCTTCCCGCATTGATCGCGCTTCGACCCCGGAGGAATGATCCCGGGGTCATTTTGGTTGGAGCACCGATGGGACTGTTCAACCAGACCAAGCCGACGCCAGCGACCTACCCGCCGCACGGAATTCGCCGCTGGCAGCAGGCCTGGGTGGTGCCTCTCTCGTTGATCGTGGCCGTGGCCTTGTGGCAAGTCACGGCTGAGGTAAGCCGGCTGCCGGCATTCATGCTCCCTTCGCCCGTCGAGGTTTGGAGCCGGCTGCTGAGGGCTGTTTCGGATGGGAGCCTTGTGCGCCACACGTGGACGACTCTCGGTGAGGTTCTGGGCGGGCTGAGTCTCGGGATGAGCGTGGCTCTTTCATTGGGCTACCTCCTGGCCAAGTCTCCAACGGCGGAGAGGCTGCTGGCACCGTACATTGTGGCCTCGCAATCCATACCGACGGTGGCTATCGCCCCGCTTCTGGTGATCTGGTTCCCTGGAAGACTCTCAAAGATCCTCGTCGCGGCCCTGATCGTTTTCTTCCCGGTGCTGGTCAACAGCATCGTCGGAGTGCGCTCGGTGCCGGAGGAATTGAAGGACTTGATGCGTTCGCTCCGGGCCACCCGCTGGCAAGTCTTCGCCAAGCTGGAAGCGCCCGCGGCAATGCCGGTCATCCTGGGGGGGCTCAAGGTGGGGGCTACTCTGTCGGTGATCGGGGCCGTGGTCGGGGAGTTCGTCGGATCAGATGCCGGACTGGGTTTCCTGATTAATGTTGGGCGTGGACAATACGACACGGCGCTGGTCTTCGTAGCCATCATGGTTTTGATCGTGATGGCCCTGGGATTCTACGCAATCGTTGACCGTCTCGAGCGCCGGCTTCTGCGCTGGAGGGCCGACCCGACGCGGGAGTGAGGTCGTGGCGAACCGATACCGGAGGGCGAACATCTGATGGGCCGCACTTTCCCGATCTTCTTCATCACGTCCTTGATCGTCGTCGCTTGCGCCGGAAGTCCGGCGTCCCCGACACCGATGCCGGAGCTGGTGCACGTCCGGCTACCGATGGGATACATCCCCAACGTCCAGTACGCCCCGCTGTATCTCGCCGACGCGCGAGGCTATTTCCGAGAGGCAGGGATCGAAATCGAGTTCGATTACTCGACGGAGACTGACGGGATGACGCTACTTGGAGCGGGAGAGGTGCAATTCTCCCTCGCCTCGGGCGAGCAGGTGCTCCTGGCGCGGGCCCAGGGACTGCCGGTTGTCAACGTGCTCGGCTGGTGGCAAGACTACCCGGTGGCGATCGCGGCGCGCGCCGAGACCGGCATCAAGCGCCCCGAGGATCTGGCCGGCAAGCGGATCGGCTTACCAGGGACCTTCGGCGCCTCGTACGTCGGCCTGCGCGCTTTGCTGGATGCGGCAGGATTGACCGAGTCAGACGTCACCCTGGATTCGATCGGTTTCAATCAGGTACAGGCCCTCGTCGCTGGTCAGGAGCAGGCGGTGGTTGTGTACGCCAACAACGAGCCGATCCAGCTCGAGGCGCAAGGGGTGTCGGTCGACGTGATCCGCGTCGCCGACTACGTCCATCTGGCGTCCAACGGTCTCGTCAGCAATGAGACGACGATCGCCTCCCGCCCCGATCTGGTTCGAGGCATGGTCCGGGCCTTCCTCCAGGGTATCCGTGACACCATCTCCGATCCGCAGGCGGCCTACGCAGTGTGCAAGACGTACGTCGATAACCTGGCTCAGGCGGACCAGGCAGTCCAGACCGAGGTCTTGAACGCAAGTATCGAGTTCTGGAAGTCCGATCGACTCGGCTACTCGGATCCCCAGTCGTGGGCGAATATGCAGGATGTCCTGCTCGAGATGGGACTGCTCGATCAGCCCCTCGATCTTGAGCAGGCGTTCACCAACTCGTTCCTTCCGAGCCCATGATGGCTGACGACGCGATCTTGGTGGCACACGACTTGACGATGAAGTATGCCGGCACGAATGGCGGCATGCCGGCGCTGGAACGCGTGAGCTTATCGGTGCGCCCGCACGAGTTTGTGTGCATCGTCGGCCCATCCGGGTGTGGCAAGACGACTTTGCTGCGGCTTCTTTCAGGGCTGCTGATCCCGACCAGCGGACGAGTGGAGTTTGAGGGGCAGCCGCTCGTCGGGCCGCGGCGGCGGATCGGGTTTGTATTTCAGCAAGCGAACTTGATGCCTTGGAGAAACGTTCTCGACAACATCGCGTTGCCGCTCGAATTGCAGGGGGTCGAACTCGAGACGCGGCGCGAGCGGGCACGCGACCTGATCGAGCTTGTCGGTCTGCAGGGGTTCGAATCGGCCCTCCCACGCGATCTGTCCGGGGGAATGGCTCAGCGCGTGGCGATCGCCAGGGCTCTAAGCCACCAGCCGGAGCTACTGCTGCTGGACGAGCCCTTCGGATCCCTGGACGCGCTCACCCGGGAGCGCATGGCCAGCGAATTGATGCGGATCTGGTCGCGGCGCGCCGTGACTGTGATCATGGTGACGCACTCGATTTCCGAGGCGGTCCTCCTGGCGGATCGGGTGTTCGTCCTCGGCCCGAGGCCGGGGAGCATGCGACTGGAAGTCGAGATCCCCTTGGCGAGGCCGCGCACGCTCGACATGACCTATACGCGAGAGTTTGGCGCCGTTGCCGACAGAATCCGTCAGGCGATCGAAAGCGCGTGAGCGTGTGCTCGCGATTGTCAACGAGTTCGGCGAGCGCCACGTGACGCAGGTCGCCTGATGTAGACATACGGCGGCCCGTATCCCGCTGAATCCCCGAACCGACTTTCCCCTCCCCCGACGAAAGACAGGTGGTTGAAATGCCGGCCGCACCGCCGGGGGAGGGGGACAGAGGGGCCGTTCGCCCCGGAGGTTCTTACCGGGGGTGGGGGTTGAGACCCGCACTCGTGAGAAGGTGAGTGCCATCTCGAGAACTGCAACGGCAAGGAAGCTGAGTGCCGTCTCGAAGAAAAGCAGCGACCTGGCGAAAACGAACACGCCGGAGCCTCAAGTGCTCCGGCGTGCTTAACTGCCGAGCTACCTTGATGACTATCCTGCCGGAGGCGTCTCTTTGGCGATTCGCCGGCGGCGGACCACGCTCCGGATGACGAAGTACGCCGGGATGCCGAAGAGCAAACCGATCGGGAGCACGCAGATCGCAAGCCAGATCGCGGCGTCGCCGAGGACCTGCAAGGTTCGAATGAGGGTTGTGAGGGCTTCCTTGGCCGTGCCTTCCGGCCGCCAGCCGCCGATCTGGAGGGGCTGCGCCGCAACGTCCGGGATCAGATCGACCGTCACCGCCGACAGGCTTGCCGATTCCTCGAAATATTGAATCTGCCCCTTGACCATCTCGATCTCGCCCCGGACCTGAACGAGCTGGTTGTAGACGGCCAGAACGTCTTCCGTCTCGACGGCCGAGCCCATGATCTCACGCAGCTGGGCTTCGGCGGCCTCGAGGTTGCGCAGGCGAGACTGGAGATCGGTGTACTGCTGCGTCACATCCTCCCCGGTCACGGAGCGGCTTTGGACTTCGCTGGCGCCTTTTTCGATGCGGTCCAAGGTCTCATCCAGGCGCTCGGCCGGGACGCGAATTGTGATGCTGGCGCGCACCGCCGTCACCCCGACATCGGCGAATGTGGTTTCGTAGACATTCGACGAGACCACGAACCCGCCGAACTCATCAGCGATCCGACTGATCTCTTTGGCCGACTCGGCCGGATCGTGGACGACGATTGACAGGTTAGCCGTCCGGATGACGAGGCGCTCGACCGCGGCCGACTGACCGCCGGCGCCCTGGTCCGAAACGAAATCCCTCGGAAGAGCGTTGCCGGCGAAGTCCGATTCGCCTGCGAACGGTTGCGGGGCGATCCCCGGTTCCACCGCACCGACGGACGGAGACTCGAGCGATTGAGGGGAGGCTGGAGCGCAACTGATGAGGAGCAGAGTCAGAATGGCGAGTGAAAGGAAGGCGGGACGCATATGCATGGCATTCTCCTTGGTCCGTGGCCGCACGCGGCTAAAGCTTGCCTGGTAGACGCCCTTAAGCCAGGAAAGGTTCCTATTACCAACCTGCCACCAGCCGTTGCGCCAGGCGCGGCGGCAAGCCGGCTTTCATGATGCGGCCCTGAACTTGCGGGATGTCATATTCGGCACGCCGAGCCTCCCACGTCAGGCCATCCGTATCGAGGATGGCGTAGGCGGCGCGCGGATCGAGATCGCGGGGCTGGCCGACCGAACCCGGATTGAGGATCATCGACGGGACAAGCCTCATCGCCTCGTCCCACTTAACCGCTGTGGGCGTCACCGGTCCATTGTTCGATGCTCTGTGAAAGATCAAAGGCAGGTGCGAGTGACCAACGAGACAATACTCGGTTCGGAGATCGTCCAGATTCCGGGCTGCGGCCTGGGGATCCAGGATGTATTCCCATATCGGTTGCCGCGGGCTGCCATGGGCGAGGGTGAACGGATCCATGACGATCTTGCTGGGGAGTGACTCGAGGTAGGCGATGTTCTCAGGGTTCAGCGCGCCTCGGGTCCAGGCCGCGCTCTCCTGGGCGTCGCTATTGAATCGTGCCAAGGGGATCACACCTAGAGCCGCCTGGTCGTGGTTCCCGATCAAGCACGTCAGGTTGGGAAAACTCCTGACCAGCTCGACGCACTCGTTCGGATCGGGGCCATACCCGACCGTGTCACCGAGGCACCACAACGCTTGAAAAGGACGCGCGGCGTCCAGGACAGCTTCGAGCGCGGTTATGTTGGCGTGAACATCGGAAATGACGAGGACGCGCATGCCGGGGATGGTAGCACGGAGCCGCTCGCAAGGAAAGTGCTTGTAGGGGTCATGCCGCTGACGTATAATCCGGCCCGGCAAAATGCCCATCCTCGACGAACGCAGCCTGGAGTTCTTGAGTCACAGTCCCGAACAGACGCGGCGGCTTGGGGTCCGCCTGGGGGAACTGGTGGGACCAGGAGATCTTGTTTGTCTGGCGGGAGACCTTGGGTCAGGCAAGACCACCCTCGCCCAGGGCATCGCCCGAGGTTGGGGTGCTCTTGATCCGGTCACGAGTCCGACCTTCGTGCTCGTCAGTGAGTACCGTCGGGCGGATTCGGCCAAGCTCTATCACTTCGACGCGTTCCGGCTGAATGGCCCAGCCGAGGCGACGGATCTCGGCCTAGAGGATATCCTTGCCGGCGATGGCCCATTGGTGGTCGAATGGCCGGAGAGGGTTCTCGAGCTTCTGCCGGGTGATCGCATGTGGGTCAAGCTTCGCTGGGTCGATGACAGCCGGCGTGGCTTGAGGGTGGAGGCCTGTGGGCACCGCTATGAGCGGCTGTTGCGCCAATTCCGCATAGCGACCTTTGGGAGTTGAGCGTGCTTCTGGCTATCGACACCGCGACCCGGATGATGGGGCTGGCCCTCTACGATGGCGCGGCCGTGTTGGCCGAGCATCTCTGGCTCGGGGGAGGACACCACACAACACAGTTGGCCCCGGAGGTAGGACTGATGCTCCGGCGATTGGGTGTCGAACCCTCCGCGTTGACCGGGGTGACGGTTGCGTCCGGCCCCGGCTCGTACAGCGGCTTGCGGATCGGGATGGCGCTGGCGAAGGGCTTGGCAATGTCCCTGGGGATCCCGCTTCTGGGAATCCCGACGCTCGACATTCTCGTGCGCGGGCAGTCGGTAGAAGAGGGTGATCTTTTGGCAGTGCTCGCCGCCGGTCGCAATCGACTGGCCGGTGTGTGGTACAACAAGACGGACGTGGGATGGGAACCCAGATCGGAAGCCGTGGCCCTGACGGCAGAAGGTATCCTGACGCGAATCCAGGGCCAGACATATATCTGCGGTGAGATCACCCAGGAGGAGCGGCGCACATTGCGCTCTGATCGCAGGGTGACCGTCGCCCCGCCGGCCCAATGCGTAAGAAGACCGGCGATTCTGGCCGAGATGGCCTGGGAGCGCTTGCGCCGCGGCAGCCAACTGGACATCGCCGGATTGGTGCCGATCTATCTGGCGGCTCCAGCGGGATCTGCAGCGTGATCCAGCGCCAGTTAGAAGTCGTCGTTCGGTCGATGGACCTCGACGATCTGGCACTCGTCCTGGACATCGATCGGCTTTCCTTCCCGGTCCCCTGGCCTGAACGCAGCTATCGCTATGAGCTAACGGAAAACCCAGCCTCGAATCTGCTGGTAGCCGAGAGTAACGGACCTCTCCAAAGAGTCGTCGGCTTCATCGGTTGCTGGCTGATCGGGGACGAGGTCCACATCAGCACTCTGGCTGTGCATCCGTCTTTCCGTGGCCTGGGGGTTGGGAGAACCCTCCTCGAGGCGACGCTTGATGAGATGGCTCGCCGCGGGGCGGAGATCGCCACCCTCGAGGTGCGACTCTCGAACACGGCCGCTATCAGTCTGTATCAGAAGTTGGGCTTCGATGTGGTCGGCCGCCGCGCTGGATATTATCGCGACAACGGGGAGGATGCGCTTCTCATGACCGTCACCGGTTTGCACGGGCGCGGTTGGGGCGCCGACGGAGGTGGAGGGTGAAGCCGGAAGAAGAGCTGCAAGATGTGGCCGAGGCGGTCCGGAACTGTACTGACTGCAAGCTCCACCTAAGCCGGAAGAACGCCGTGCCTGGGGAAGGGCCGGCCGGTGCGGCGCTGATGTTCATCGGCGAAGGTCCGGGCTTTCATGAAAACGAGCAAGGCCGCCCGTTTGTCGGGGCTGCCGGGCACTTTCTGGAGGAGCTCCTGGGAAGCATCGGACTTACCCGCCAGCAGGTTTATATTACCAACATCGTGAAATGCCGCCCGCCCGGGAACCGCGATCCACAATTGCCGGAGATCGAAGAATGCGCGAAGTACCTTGATCGCCAGATCGAGGCGATCAATCCCAAGGTCATCGTCACCCTCGGCCGGTTCTCGATGGCGCGCTTCATCCCTGAGGCCCGCATCAGCACCGTTCACGGACGAGCGCGCACGATCAATGGCAGGGTGATTGTGCCGATGTACCACCCCGCCGCGGCGCTCCACCAACCGTCCCTGCGCCGCGTTGTCGAGGAAGACTTCTCCCGCCTGCCTGAGATGATCGAACGGGCCCAACAGTCGACAATCACTCCGGATGAGTCTTCTTCTCAGGCTCAACAGCTCAGCCTATTCTGATTCAAGCACTGCTCCAGGAGTCTCATCTTCCATGCCAGAACTTTCTGCTGAACTCCCAACGGCCGCGCAGGCCCTGTTGGAAAGGTTTGCCAACCGCAAGGCGAAGGTCGGAGTTGTAGGATTGGGGTACGTCGGCCTGCCGCTGGCGGTCGTGTTCGCCGAGGCGGGTTTCAACGTCGTCGGGGTCGATCTCGCCGAAGACAGGCTCGAGGCCCTGAAACAGGGGAAGAGCCCGATCGAGGATATTCCGGATGCGCGCATCCGCCCCCTGGTCGAGTCGGGTCGGTTGAGCGTGGACAAGAGCTATCAATCCCTGGCGGATGTCGACAGCGTCAGCATCTGTGTACCGACACCCCTGCGCAAGACCGGCGATCCCGATCTGTCCTTCATCGTCTCAGCCGTGAAGGCGCTGCGGCCTGTGCTCCATCGAGAGATGGTGATCGTGCTCGAGTCCACAACTTACCCGGGGACGACGCGCGAGGTCGTGCAGCCGGAACTTGAAGAGGGAGGATTGCGCATCGGCTTGGATCTGTTTCTGGCTTTCTCTCCCGAGCGAGTAGACCCGGGACGAACCGATTGGACGACGGAGAACACGCCGAAGGTCATCGGAGGGATCACCCCGGTGTGCACCGAGGTTGCGGCCGGTCTGTACGCCCAGGCCGTGCAGACGGTCGTCCGGGTGTCGTCGGCCGAGGTCGCCGAGATGACCAAGCTGCTCGAAAACACCTTCCGGGCGGTGAACATCGGGCTGGTGAACGAGATGGCCCTGATGTGCGACCGGCTGCAGATCGACGTCTGGGAGGTGATCCGGGCGGCGTCCTCCAAACCGTTCGGGTTCATGCCGTTCAAGCCCGGGCCGGGCTTGGGCGGTCACTGCATCCCCATTGATCCGTTGTATCTCTCGTGGAAACTCAAGAGCTTGAAGTACAACGCCCGCTTCATCGAGCTGGCCAGCGAGATCAACACCAACATGCCGCGTTACGTCGTGGCGCGGATCCAGGACGCGCTGAACGATCAAGCGAAGTCTCTTAAGGGCGCACGGATGCTCGTGTTGGGCGTTTCATACAAACCGGATGTCTCGGATACGCGCGAGTCGCCCGCCCTGGACATCATCGGGCTGCTGAGGGAGAAAGGCTCTGAAGTCACGTACTACGACCCTTACGTCCCCGCTCTCGAAGACGAGGCCTGGGCGTTGACCTCGGTCCCGGATCTGATGACTGCCGTCCGTCAATCGGACTGTGTCGTGATCGTCACCGATCATGCCGTGACGGACTACGCCGGGGTGGCCGAGGCGGCGAGTTTGGTCTTCGACACCCGCAACGCTACCGGGATGGTCGGCGTGCGCCGGTCAAACGTGGTTGTGCTCTGATGGGCAGCTTCATGGTCACCGGTGCGGCTGGGTTCATCGGAGCCCGCGTGTGCGAGTTGCTCATCGACGGTGGCCATCGCGTTTTGGGAGTCGACAACCTGAATGAGGCCTATGATCGCCGGTTGAAGGAATGGCGGTTGGCGAGACTCAAGGCCAGCGAAGCGTTTGAATTCGGCCTGGTCGACATTCACGACCGGGAAGCGCTCCAGGCCGTCTGCGGCGGACGAACATACGATGGTGTGATCAATCTCGCCGCAAGAGCCGGTGTCCGGCCGAGCGTCGCCGACCCTTGGTCCTACACGGAGACCAACGTAGGCGGGGCTTTGAACGTGTTCGACCTGTGTCGTGAGTTGCATATCCCCAAGCTGGTTCAGGCGTCGACCTCAAGCGTCTACGGCGGCAGGACCCCGCGCCCGTTTCACGAAGACGCCGATGTCACTCGGCCGTTGTCACCCTACGCGGCAACCAAAGCCGCCGCCGAACTGCTGGCGCATAGCTACCACAGTTTGCACGGCCTGGACGTGACCATCTTGCGCTTCTTCACCGTCTTCGGGCCGGCTGGACGACCGGACATGAGCGTCTTCCGCTTCGTTCAGTGGATCGCCGAGGGCCGGCCGCTGGTTTTGTACGGCGACGGGCGCCAGGAACGTGATTACACTTACATCGACGACATCGCCCGCGGGACGATCGCCGCCTTGCAGCCAGTGGGGTTTGAAGTCATCAACCTTGGGGGCGACGAACCGGTCTCTGTCCGCGAAATGATCGCCCAACTCGAAGAGCTGATCGGCAAGCCGGCCGATATCGCCCGACAGCCGGATGCGCCGGGTGACGTTCGGGCGACATGGGCCAACATCGACAAAGCTCGCTCCCTGCTCGACTGGGAGCCGAAGGTCTCCCGCCAGGATGGACTGGCCGAGTGTGTTGCCTGGTACCAGGCCGAAAAAGCCTGGGCCGCCTCGATCGACACTACGGACTGACCTCGTCATGGCGGAGCTCCCGGCATTCCTGAACCGCGGCATCCTCAAGCGTCTCCTGCGCAACCCCCTGACCCAGCGTGTACTTCGGAACTCCGGCTACATGCTCAGCGGGAACACGGTCTCGGCCGCCCTGGGGATGATCCAGAGCATCCTGGCCGCGCGCCTACTGGGGGTGGAAGCCTTCGGCCTGCTGGGCGTGATCACCGTGTTCGCCAGTGTGGTCAATCAGTTGACCTCCTTTCGCATGGGAGAATGGGTGATCAATTTCGTCGGGGAGTTCAGCGCCGAAGGACGGCACCGGCATGCGGCGGCGGCATTCAAGGCCGGAGCGCTGGCCGAGATGAGCAGTTCGATCCTGGCCTTTGTTCTGATCATCGCCCTGGCGCCGCTCGGTGCGCGGTTCCTGGCACACGATCCGGGAACCGCCTGGCTTTTTTCGCTTTACGGCCTGATGGTGCTGGCGAATCTGATCGCCGAGAGTTCGGCCGGGCTCCTGCAGTACTTCGACAGGTACCGCACGTTGGCCGCCATCACCATCGCTCAGAGCGCGTTGACCCTGGGCATGATTGGCGCGGCCTTCATCGCGAAAGCGGGGCTGGCGGCGATCGTGCTGGCCTATCTCGGGGGGAAGATCATCTGGGCCGTGGCGGTCACGCTGGCGGCGCTGGTGGAGGCCGGGCGGCAATGGGGGCGAGGCTGGTGGCTCGCCCCGCTGAGTCTGTTGCGCGAAAGAGGGCGGAGCATGCTGCGCTTTGGGGTCAGCACCAACCTCACCAGCACGCTCACCCTGGTCACTCGCGACAGTGAGGTGTTGTGGCTTGGTGCGTTAAGCAGCCCGCTTCAGGTCGGTTATTACAAAGTTGCGCGGGCGATCATCAACATGCTCTTGATCCCAGTGCAGCCGCTCATCAGTACGACCTATCGCGAGGTGGCGCGCGAGATCGCCGCGCGCCAATGGCTCAACGTCCGTTACCTGCTGCGCAGCGGAAGCCTGATCTCAGGCGTGTATTCGGTGGCCACCGCACTCATCCTGGCATTCTTCGGCAGGTACATCGTCGGGCTCTACGGCCAGGAATTCCTGCCGGCTGCGTACTACAGTCTGGCGATCCTGCTGCTGGGCGTCACGGTCGTGAACACGCTCTACTGGAACAGGATTATCCTCTTGCCTCTAGGGCTACCGGAATACCCGACGAAGGTCACTTTGGTGGCCGCCCTTGTGAAGATCGCGCTGGTTCTGGTGCTGGTACCGAGCCTCGGGGCACAGGGGATGGCGATCTCGCTCAGCGCGTTCTTCTTGGGGACGGGGAGCGTACTCGCCTGGAAGACACTCCAACGCTTGCGAGCATCGGCCGAGGCGACCGAAGTCGCGGCCATGGGGTAGGGACATTGCGGATCGCGTGTATTGCCACTTCGAAAATTCCCTCACGGACGGCGAACTCCATCCAGGTCATGAAGGTCTGTCAGGCCCTGGCCGAGTTGGGACACACCCTCAACTTGTGGCTGCCGTACGCGGGCGAGGAGATGGTGTGGGGCACTCTGGCCGACCACTATGGGATCACCCGCTCATTTCCGATCAAGCGATTGCGAACAATGCCGGGCCTGGGTCGGTACGACTTTTGCCTGCGAGCGGTGATCCAATCGAGGCGATGGTCGGCGGACCTGTGTTACGTTTGGCCGATCCAGGCGGCGGTCTTCGCCTCGTGGATGGGGATCCCGAGCCTGCTCGAGGTCCACGATCGGCCGCGCGGCCGGCTCGGACCGTGGCTGTTCAAAACATACCTGAGTAGCCGAACGCCCCGCCGGATCCTCCCCATCAGCCATGCGTTGCAGGCCTGCCTTTCATCCATCTATTCGGCGGACCTCATGCCGCCCTTATCCGTTGTCGCGCCAGACGGGATCGATCTGCAACGATACGACGACCTGCCGGAAGCACGCGAAGCGCGCCGACGTTTGGGGATCCCGGAGGGCTTTACCGCCGTCTACACCGGCCACCTTTACCCAGGACGAGGGGTGGAGTTGATCCTCGACCTGGCGCGCGGGAATCCCTCCGTTAATTTTGTATTGGCCGGCGGCGAGCCTAAGGCGATCGAATACTGGCGGAACGCCGTCATGGGCCGAAAACTCGAGAACGTTCGACTGCTCGGGTTTGTCTCAAACGCCCGCCTGCCGTTGGTGCAGGCGGCCGGAGAGGTCCTGCTCATGCCTTACGGCCGAGCGATAACGGTCAGTGGCGGGGGCGACACGACGGCTTTCGCCAGCCCGATGAAGATGTTCGAGTACCTGGCCGCGGGGCGTGTCATCCTTTCTTCGGATCTGCCGGTCCTACGCGAGGTGCTGAACGAGGGGAACGCCATCTTGCTTCCACCCGAGGATCCGGCGGCATGGCGGGCGGCGTTAGAGGAAGTGAGGGCCGCGCCTGACCGCGCCGGGCGTCTGGCAGCGCGGGCGCGAACGGACGCCCGCCTATATAGCTGGGTCGAGCGGGCGCGCGCATCACTGGCTGGGCTAGAGACATTCGATGAGCGCACCGATGTCTGAGGCCGGCCGGGGCTACGTCCGCCGCCATCCCTTAGCAGGCTGGGCAGCGGCCGTCATGCTCGTCGGCGGCCTGGAGCGATTGCTACTCTGGCTGTTCTACGAGCCGATCGCCTACGGCGACACCCCCTCGTACTTGCGCCTGGCGGGCCAGATCTCCGGATTGCGCTTCAGCGGATACGACGGCACGCGCACTCCGGGCTACCCGGTCTTCCTGGCGATCCTCGGCGGAGACCCCCGGCGGGTCATGCTGGCGCAGTTGGTCCTGGGTTGGCTCGTTTCGATCCTCCTCCTCTGGATCGCATGGCACATGACCGGAAGCGCCCGAATGGCCGGCCTGGTGGCATTGGCGTATGATCTCATTCCGGCCATGCTGCTTTTCGAAGCGAATCTCATCGCAGAATCGTTCACCACATTCTGGGTCGTTCTCTCGCTGGCGCTCTTGGTCGCGCTCATGGGCGGGAGGCGGAGTCTCTCTTCGCTGGGGGTAGCCTTTCTCCTGGGCGTGGCCGTCAGCCTGGCCGGCCTGACGCGGCCTCTCTTTTACATCCTGCCGGTCTGGTTCCTTCCGTTTGTATACCTGGCTGGACAAGATACGCTTCCGCGCCGGTTACTGCGCGTGGCGGTCTTCTCTCTCGCCCCCGTCGTCATGCTCGGCGGCTGGTTGCTCTTCATCTATCGCTCGTACGATATGCTCTCACCGACGACGATGGGCGGCTACCAGCTTGTTCAACACACCGGCGCCTTTTTCGAATACTTGCCCGAGGATTCGGCCGGGATCCGAGACACCTATTTGAAATACCGTGCGGCGAAGATCGCCGAGTCGGGTGTCCAGACCAATGCCATTTGGGACGCCATCCCTGAAATGACTCAGGTCAGCGGGCTCAGCTTCTACGGGTTGTCCGGCGAATTGGCGCGCCTATCTTTCTCGCTCATCCGTCAGCAACCGCTACTCTACTTGCGGAGTGTGATCGAAGGCTGGATCTGGTTTTGGAAAGCGCCGGCCTACTGGAGGCCGGAAGCCTTTCCCGGCGTTGCTCAAGTCTTCTTGCGCGGCGGTGTGCTGGTTGGGCGCGCGATCGAGCTATCGGCTAACGCGGCCTTCCTGGTGATCAGTCTGAGCCTGGTCATCTGGCCGGCAGCCCGGCGGCGTCTGAAACCGACAAAGCCAGCAGTGGCTGTAGCCGGCCTGATCTGGCTGACTTCGATCGTCCAGACTCTGGCCGACCATGGCGACAATCCCCGCTTCCTCGTGCCGCTACAGATGTTGGTCTTTCTCTTTGTGGCGTGGGCGGCCAGCAACTTCAAGCCATCGTCTAGTTCGAACAACATGGCGGCCCGATGACCCAACGCAAAGTCCTCGGGTTCGGTTTGGCGGGCGTGATGGTTTTCAGTGGCGCACTGATTCTGGGCGATCCGGCCGGGGCGTCATTCCGGGGCTGGCTGGCGTACGCACTCGTCAGCGCCGTGGGTGCACTGGCCCTGTGGCTTGCCTGGTCTTGGCTCACTCGAGACACGGGACCGCGCTGGCTCATCACATGCGTACTCTTCGGACTGGCGCTGCGGGCCGGGATCGCCGTCGCACTGGCCCGGGGATTGCCGATCTACGGTTACGACGAGAAGGTCCAGCGCGCCGGCTACGTGTTCTTTGACGCATACAAGCGCGACAACGACGCTTGGGCTGTATCCCGGACGGACCGCTCGCTCTGGCTGGAACTCACGGAGCCAAGATCCACCGACCAGTACGGGGGGATGCTCTTCTTGAGTGCCGCGGTTTACCGGACGCTGACGCCGGATGTGCATCGTCCGCTGCTGATCACGCTTTTCACGGCGATCGCTTCGACACTGGGGATCCTCTTCAGCTGGGCCTTCGCCGAGAAGACCTTTGGGGAAAAAGCCGGAGGCTTCACCGCGTGGGTGGTCGCGGTCTACCCCGAGGGCGTACTGTTGGCCAGTTCCCAGATGCGGGAGCCTTTCGTCATGGCCTCAATTGCCGCCGCTCTCTATGGGTATGCGCTCGTGCGGGAAGGAAGGCGGCGGGCGGGTTCGCTAACAGTTCTGTTCGCCGGCGCGTTGGTCTTGTTGATCTCACCGCCCTACGCGCTCTTGACACTGATGACGGCGGTCCTGGCCGGGTTGTGGGAAGGGCGCATTGGATGGCGCCGGAGTGGGTCAGCGGCGCTGGCCATCCTCGGGCTGGCGGTGTTCGGGGTTTACCTCGTGGTTCAGGCCTGGACCGGCTTGCGGGAGATCACAGGCGCCCCGGTCGAAGCCCTGCTCAGATGGTGGGAGAATGCCGGCGCTCAATGGCGCTTGAACTTGCTCGAAGACCAGTCGCGTTGGATGAGCACGCTTTTCGATATCTTGCCGTCATGGTCACAGCTCCCGTTCGTCGTGTTCTACGGACTGGTTCAGCCGCTCCTACCCGCGGCCATAGCCTACCCCGGGGTGGCAATCTGGCGGGCGATCGCCATATGGCGAAGCGTGGGATGGTATGCCCTCCTTCCGTTCCTGATGTACGCCCCATTCCCGGCGTTTCGTAAGGCGGGTCGACGAAGCCTCCAGGCGTATCTGGTCTTGCTGATCTGGGTGGGGGCGATGGTCGCCGCATACCGGGCGACGAGCTATCAATGGGACAGCCCACGTTATCGGGCGGTGTTTCTGACCGCACAAGCCGCGCTCGCCGCCTGGGCCTGGGTTTATGCTACTCAGGCAAAGAGCCGCTGGTTGGCGCGCAGCGCGATCCTTCTGGGCATGCCGACGGCTGGTCTACTCTTGTGGTACCTCGGGCGTTACTACGGCCTGGTTGCACTTGACCTGATCCCAGCCATGGCGATTTCGGCGGTCCTCGACGCTGGCTTGACGGCCTGGTGGCTGATGGTGGAGCGCAGGAGCCGTGGGGCTGCAAGAATGGGCTCACCGAGCGAGGGGGAAGGGAACGCATGAATCGATGATCAAGGTCCACCCGTCGCCGATCGGCGCTTGACGATGAGAGGGCGACAGGTATAATTCACAAGTTGAATTTTGGAGCGGTCTTCTCCGCGACGGCCCTGGAGGGATTGCATGCGCAAGGCTCTGGTCACAGGAATCACCGGCCAGGATGGCTCTTTCCTGGCCGAGCTCTTGCTGAAGAACGGGTATGAGGTCCACGGACTGATCCGCAAGGCCAGCACCTTCAATACGGATCGCATCGATCACATCTACCAGGACCCGCATGACCCCAACGCCCGGCTTTTCCTCCATTACGGGGATCTGTCAAACGGGGAGCAGTTGACCAACCTGGTTTACAACGTAAGGCCAGACGAAGTCTATCACCTGGGGGCGCTGTCGCACGTCAAGGTGAGTTTCGACATCCCCGAGTACACCGGCGCGGTGACCGGCCTTGGTACCACCCGCCTGCTCGAGGCCATCCAGCGGAGCGGAATTTCTGCCCGCTTCTATCAGGCGTCATCGAGCGAGATGTTCGGGAGTGCACCGGCTCCGCAGAATGAAGAAACACCCTTCCAACCGAGAAGCCCATATGCCATCGCCAAGGTATACGCATATTGGATGACCAGGAACTACCGCGAGGCTTACGGGATGTTCGCCGTGAACGGCGTCTTGTTCAACCACGAGAGCCCCAGGCGTGGCGAGACGTTCCTCTCCCGAAAAGTGACGCGGGCTGTGGCACGGATCAAAGGCGAGTTGCAGTCCAAACTCTACCTAGGCAACCTGGAGGCTCGTCGGGACTACGGCTACGCGCCGGAATATGTCGAAGCGATGTGGCGGATGCTTCAGCTCGAGGCACCGGCGGACTTCGTCCTCGGGACCGGCGTCTCTCCGACCATGCGCGAGTTCACTCAAGAAGCCTTCGAATACGCCGGTTTGGACTGGAAGAAGTACGTCGAGATCGACCCGCGTTATTTCCGGCCGACAGAGGTGGATGACCTGCGGGCCGATGCAGCGAAGGCCCATCGGATGCTCGATTGGTCGCCCAAAGTGACCTACAAGGAGCTGGCGCGGATCATGGTGGATGCCGACCTGGAAGGGATCGGGCTGGAGCCCATTGGCGAGGGGGATGAGATCCTCAAGCGGAAATTCGGCGACTGGCATCGCTGGGAGTCGGGAGTGACGGCGGTCCTCAAGAGCGCCGGGAACGGAGTCGACTGACGAAGTGGCCCGCGCAACGAAAGCCGGACCGACGAACAAGGTCGGCTCATCCACCCGGGCTCGGCCTGCGCCGGTCAGAAAGATCGATCTTTCGGTTGTTATCCCCGTGTTCAATGAGGAAGAGAGTCTGGAGACCCTCCATCGTGCCCTGGATGAGTCCCTGCGCGGGCTGGCCTACGAGTTGGTGTTCGTCGACGACGGATCAGTCGACGGTGGTCGCATGGTGCTGGAGCGGCTCGCCGCTCAGGATCGAGGGCACACGCGCGTGGTCGAACTGAGGCGTAACTTCGGGCAGACGGCGGCGATCGCGGCCGGGATCGATCACTCTGTGGGCGAAGTGATTGTCACTCTCGATGCCGATCTCCAGAACGATCCAGCGGACATTCCGGCGCTTCTGGCGAAAGTCCAAGAAGGCTATGACGTTGTCTCCGGTTGGCGGGTTAATCGCAAGGACACCTTTCTAACGCGTCGCCTGCCCTCGATGGCGGCGAACTGGCTCATCTCGAAAGTCACCGGGGTTCCCCTCCACGATTACGGTTGTACGCTCAAGGCCTATCGGCGTGAGGTCCTGGAGGGGTTCCGATTGTACGGCGAGATGCACCGCTTCATCCCGGCCTATGCGGTTGGGGTGGGGGCGAGCATCGTCGAGATGCCCGTCCGGCACCATGCCCGGCAGTACGGGAAAGCGAAGTACGGTCTCGAACGGTTGGTTAAGGTGATCCTCGATCTCTTCACAGTGAAGTTCTTGATGAGCTATGCCAACAAGCCGATCTACTTGTTCGGCGGGACCGGCCTGCTGCTGATCCTCCCCGGCATAATGGTCCTCCTCTTCTTGATGGTGCGTCGTTTGGTGCTGGAGATCTCGGTTCTCGGCTCGCCCCTGTTTCCGATCAGCGGGATGGTGATCATCCTCGGTTTTCAATCGATTCTGATGGGGCTGATCGCCGAGCAACTGGCGCGCACGTATCACGAATCCCAGTCCAAGCCGACTTACTCCGTCCGAAGGGTCATCAACCTCCGGCCCAGATGACCATGAATTCGTCCCGGGACGGACGATCGCGCGGCTCTCTTGCCCGGCTCATCGGCACATTGATCGGCGTTTCCTTGTTGGTGTACCTGTTGAGCCGGCAGGGATGGACCGAGATCGTGGCGGCGATCCGCCAAATTCCCCTGACGAGTTTCGCCCTGGCATGCGGGTTCATGTTCGTTTCGCGTCTGGCCGTGTGTGCCCGCTGGTACGCGCTCCTTCGTTCTTCGGGAACCGGGGTGAACTTCCCGACGGCGACCAAGCTCACCTTTGCCGGCCTGTTCGCCGCCAACTTCCTGCCGACGACTATCGGGGGTGATGTCGTTCGGCTGGCGGGGGTGATGCGGATCAGCCAGGAGCGCGCCACCTGCGCCGCCTCGATTGTCGTCGATCGTCTCGTCGGTATGGCCGGCATGGCGACGGCCGCTCCCATCGGACTGGTGAAGTTGGTTGGCTGGCTCATCCCGGAAACGACCCCAAGCGTGACGAACGTCCTGGCCAGCGGCGCCCTCGCCAGGCTGCCTGGCCTGAAGGGAGGCGGGCGGCTGGCGGAGTGGATCCGAAAGGCCGTACGGCGCATGGTTGAGCTGTTCGACCTTTGGGTTCATCGTCCGGCCGCGCTGCTGGAAGCCTACGGCTACACCTGGGTCCACATGTTGTGTCTCTTCTTGCTCATGTGGTTGTTGCTCAGAGGCATGGGCGAGGGGATTTCTTTCTGGCTTACTGCCGGGTTATGGAGCCTTACCTACTTCATCACTTTGGTGCCGTTTTCCATTAACGGCCTGGGAATCCAGGAGCTCACAGCGGCCTTCATCTTCAGTCAGTTCGGGGGTGTTTCGGCAGCCAGCAGTCTGACCCTCGGGTTGCTCATCCGCACGTTGGGCATGGCTGCCAGCCTGCCGGGAGCTCTGTTTATTTCCGAAACCCTGTCAGGGGTGACGGCGGAAGAGCGGCCCAGCGCGCCGCATTCCGCCCCCGAATGAGCCGATTTTGGACCGCCGCAAGAACCAATCATGCTGCTTGAAGCCGGGCGGACTGCCTCCAGAGACAGTTAAGCCGTGACCGATCCTGAATCCCTCGGTGGGCGCAAGGCGGCGTCGATGGGAGCCTTTCAGCCCATCCTGATCGCATCCGCTGTCTTCATGGCCGTGGTCTGGTTGGCAGTCTTCAAGCAGGCGATGTTGGTCCCGCTGAGCCACGACGAACACCAGTTTGTGGCGGCTGGCCGCCTGCTGGCGGGCGGAATGCTTCCGTATCGCGATTTCCCTACCAACCATATGCCCTACCTCATATTGCTATACGGCGCGGCGTTCAGCCTGACGCAAACAAGCATGCTCCCGGCACGGGCGGTCTCGGCGGTCTTCGCCGCGCTGACGGCGACCCTGGTTTTCCACCTCACGTGGTCCTTCTTCCGCGACAGTTCAAGACCACTCCGTTTCATCATCTCGGCTGCCGGATGTCTGACTCTGATCACCAACCCGATCTTCGCCTACACCAGCGGCCGCGCGTGGAACCATGATCTCCCGACACTGTTCGTTGTTGCCGCCACGGCGCTCTTCCTTCATCGTCAGTCGACCAAGCCCACGAACAAGTGGATCATGGCGAGTGGTGTCTTCGTTGGACTTGCCGCCGGGGCTCGATTGACCTATGTCCTGACAGCTATTCCCTTTCTGCTGGCGATCTCCCTCCAGCGGGGAGATTCGGTCTGGAAGCAGCGAGCATCGCAATGGTTGGCATTTGGGGCGGGCTTCTTCGTGGCCAGCCTTCCCTGGATCGCACTGTTCGTAGCCGCACCGCGTCAGTTCTTGTTCGGCAACCTGACGTATCAGAGCCTCAACACGGACTATCGTGAGCTCCTGTCACATCGGGTTGGGGAGACGCTGCTGGGGAAGGGCGTGTACTTCTTTCACGTCCTTGTCGACAAACCCGCCAACCTCCTGTTGTTGCTGATCTTTGCCATCGTGGCGCTGATCGCCGGGTTCATGATTCTGAGACGGCGGGCATGGCTGGAGAGTGAGGCTGTCATTCTGGGTGGTTTGGCTCTCGTCCTGCTGGGGAGCGCATTTGCCGCCACGCCTTCTTGGTATCAGTACTTCTACGCCCCTGTCCCGTTCCTGATCTTGGCCGCCGTCTACGGCGTGTCCTTCGTCTGGCAGCCAGGAATGAGTTGGGGGAGGGCGCTTGCCGGCGGCGCAGTTGTGCTCTTCTTGGCCAGTGGCGTGTCATTGATCAGCCAGAGTGATTGGGGTTCCCTGCGTGAGCCAGACAAGTGGGTCCCGGTGCAGGCCCACCAGCTTGGCGAGGAGCTACTTCAGCGCGCCGGGCATGGGAAGGTCCTTACGCTCTCTCCCATCTTCCCGATCGAGGGCGGATTGGGGACGTATCGGGAGCTCGCAACCGGTCCATTCTCCTGGCGCGTGGCACCGCTCTTGACTGAAAGGCAACGGCGAGAGTTCGTCGTTCTGTCTTACTCCGACCTGGAGACCACCTTGCGTAACGACCCTCCGGCGGCGATCCTCGTCGGCTTCGAGGCCGGAAACGAAGGGTTCGAGCTGGGTGACAAGGGCGGCCTCGAGGATCCGCTCGAAGACTACGCGCGCAAGCACGGGTACACGGCCTGGCCGCTGAAATCGCCGCTGACAGCGGCTGAAGTGACACTCTGGGTTCGATGAACCTATGGACACTGGCACACCCTCCACAGGGCTGGGTGAAATGCACGCCTTAGGGAACTGCATTCAAACACGACCTCTGAGGGGATGCTTGCCCTGCGCGGTCAGGAACCGACAGGGTACTTGTGTGACAGGGACGATTGCAGGTTATCGGTGGGTGAATCGAGAACGCTAGGCGACCGGGAACGGTCCATTGAGCTGCGAGCGATCTTGCTCATCACGATCGTGCTTTGGGTCGGCAGCTTTGCAGAATTCGCTTGGCCATCGATCAAGGCAGGCTGGGGGATCGCCTCGACGCGCCGACAGATCGCATTGCTTGGAATGGGTGGGGTCTCGATCGTTGGGATCGGCCTGCTTCTGGCCATCTTCTTCTCGAACGGCGCGGCGAGCCTGGCGACGATCGCCGCGATTGGGGAAAGGCTCAAGCCAAATCGAGTCCCAGCTTTCGTACTCTGGCTAGTTTCACTTGCGATCCTGCCGGTCGTGATCATGGGCCCGGCCGGCAGGTTTTTCGAAGGCCTGACAATGCGGCTGGGGATGTTCTGGGTGTTGACATGGATCGGCGCCTGGTTGTCGCTTGCAGTCCGCCCAGGGGGCAGAGTCCTCGCAAGGATCCCGACTGCGGCGGTGTTGCTTGGCGCCTTCTATCAGTTCGCCACCTATCTTGCCGGTATTTCGTCTTATCCATTCACACTGGGTTGGTCCGAAGCCAGCCGGTACTACTACGCCTCGCTTTTCTTGTCCCAGTCCATCTATGGCATCCAGGCCGCCCCATCGGTCCTTCACCCGTCCCGTTACCTGATGCAAGCAGTGCCTTTCCTGATCCCCAATTCGCCGATCTGGTTACACCGACTGTGGCAGGTCGTGCTGTGGATCGGGACATCGGCCGGTAGTGGCTACCTCCTCGCTCGCCGCTTGGGGATTCCACGGCGGCACATGCGCTGGATCTTCGTGACCTGGGCAGGTCTCTTCTTGCTCCAGGGCCCGGTCTACTATCACCTGCTCGTCTCCGTGATCCTCGTCGTGTGGGGGTTCGATCCGAAGCGGTTCTGGCGCTCGATGATCGTCGTCTTGGCTGCCTCGGTCTGGGCGGGTATCAGCCGGATCAATTGGATCCCTGTCCCCGGCCTTCTGGCCGTGACGCTCTACCTTCTTGAGACTCCGACGGATGCTTCGCCCTGGTGGCGCTATGGACTGAGACCCGCGCTGTGGGTCTGTGTGGGAGGTCTGGTCGGGCTCGCAGCACAGGCTAGGTACATAGCGCTCTCCGGGAATGCCGCCTCCGACTTCGGCTCGAGTTTCTTCTCAGAGCTGCTCTGGTATCGGTTGTTTCCCAGCCAGACATTTCCGTTGGGCATCCTGCCGGCGACGATCCTCGCCTCGCTCCCCCTGGCGATTGTCATCTACCGGTATCTTGCCCGAAGACCGGGGTCGATCGACTCTATCCGCATTCTTGGAGTCGGGGCTGCCCTCGGTGTCTTGCTCGGTGGTGGACTGGTTGTCAGTGTCAAGATCGGCGGGGGCAGCAACCTCCACAACCTGGACGCCTACGTCAGTCTTCTGCTCCTGGTTGCGGCCTACGCCTACTTCGGACGAGTGGAGGCGGATCATGGCGACCCGTCGCCCACCACCTCGCCGGCCTGGCTGAACGCACTCATCGGGCTGATACCGATGCTCTTCATTCTCGGCACGGGAGCACCGATTGAATCGCATGATCCTACCCAAACAATGACCGCGCTCGACACGATCCAGGCGCGGACGGCGGCAGCGGTGCAAAGCGGCAAAGACGTCCTCTTCGTCTCGGAGAGGCAGCTCCTCACCTTCGGCGACGTCTCAGGCGTCCGGCTGGTGCCGGGTTATGAAACCGTGTTCCTCATGGAAATGGCGATGTCGCGAAATCGGCCGTACCTGGACGCCTTCCATCGCGATCTACGTGAGCAACGCTATTCCATGATCGTCGTTCACGACCTCGAGACTTCGCTTCAGGGCAGCGGCCACAGCTTCGGTGAGGAGAACGACGCCTGGGTGGAGGAGGTCTCCGAGCCGATCCTGTGCTCGTATGAGCCGACGGTCGTGATACCCCATCTCTCGCTCCAGATGCTTACCCCTCGGGCAGCGGCGGGGAGCTGTCCATGAGCAGAAGCCGGGCCGGTAACCAGGCGGGGGCTACCGGGGGCGGTCGATGGTCGAGGTCACTCCTCGAGGAGCCTATGTTGGATCCTTGCCGAAACCGCGACTCAGGAAACCCCATGCGATGTACTGGATAAGGGCCGGAGGTTGGGTCGACCTCCTGGGCCTGTTCGTCTTGACGGGCTTGTGGAGCGCGGGTGGGTGGCTTGTGGTCTTACATGCCTTCCGACTCGAGCCGCGCGAGAGATTGGTTACCGGCCTGGGGGTCGGCCTTACGGGTTTCATCTTCTTCTCGAACCTGGCCGGGCACTGGCTTCGACCGGCCCCGGCTTTCTGGATCGCCGCCGGCCTGGTGTTTCTCCTCGGCCTTGTATCGTGGCGTCCTTCCGCCGGCCCGCTTTGGGTCCTCTCTGACTGGAGGCACTGGAAACTCCTTGTGGAGTTGGCCCTAATCGCCGGCGGCTTCACCCTGATCGGCCGAGGCCTGGCCGTCTTCGATGAGTACAACAGCTTGCCTCTAGTGTCGGCCGTTGCCGCCGGGGATATCCCGCCGCATTTCTACTTGAATGCCGGCGAGCCCTACCTGTATCACTACGCCTTCCAGCTCTTCGGGGCGAGCCTGATGCGCATCGGCAGCTTCTTCCCCTGGAGCGCCTTGGATATCAGTCGAGGTTTCCTCGGCGGCCTGGCTCTCATCCTGGCCGGTTTGTGGGGCCGGCGCGTGACCCACAGCAAGATCGGTGGGACCGCCATAGCGCTGTTCTTGGCCTTCGCCTCGGGTGGACGCTGGGCGCTGAACTTCCTCCCGTACTCCGTACTGAGATCTGCCACACAAGGCATCACATTGTGGGGGTCGGCGGCCGATTCGGCCGCCACACTATTCGATGGGCTGAGCGCACCCTGGGCGATCGAGGGCGGCCCCCCGGTGCCCATCCCATTGGCCTTTGCCAACGGGATTCTCCCTCCGTTTCTCCTTGGAGTATTCACGGGCCCCAAGTCGTTGGCGCTCATTGCCCTCTTCTTGTTTCTGCTCCTCTTCCCGAGGAAGACCGATTGGCGCTCCGTGGTCGTCCTGGCCGGAGTGTTTTCCGTGTGGGCTCTCGCGGCAGAAGCGGAGTTCGTCTTGATCGCCCTCGGACTCATCACGATGGCGCTCCTGGTCCGTGCCCAGGGGCCGGGCCGGCCATGGGGGAAGGAGGTCCGGCCGGCACTCGGGTCTCTGCTCCCGGCCGTTTTGCTCAGCTTGGTCCAGGGCGGGACGATCACTGAAGTCGCCCGGTCGCTGGCGGTCCGCTTGGGCGGTGCCGGGGCAGCCCCAGTGGAGGCCGGCCTGTTTGCGCTACGATTCCCGCCGGCGATCGTCTCCTCGCACCTGGGTGAGCTTCGCCTCGACCGCGTAGGTCAGCTTCTCGTGGGTCTCTTCGAGATCGGCCCGATCCTGCTCGCCGCTCCGATAGCCCTCTGGGCCGCGGGCCGCTGGCTCCGGCGCGGGCGATACGAACTAGTGGCGGTTGTCTTGAGCGGGGTCTTTGGGCTGGGGATACCGCTCTTCTTGCGTTACAGCGTGGAGCGGGACATCACTCGTCTGAGCGGTTCGGCTCTGTTGGACTGGGGGTTACTCTCCGTTCCAGTCTTGTGGTTCCTGTGGCCGCGGCTGAGGGCCGGATGGATGAAGACCGGGATCGTGATCTGGGCGGCCACAACGGGCTTTGCCGGAGTGGTCGTTCTGGGCCCACTTCTGACCGCGATGAGTCGCCCGGTTTTCTCGAACGACATCGCCGTGGTGGATGCGGCCATGACGCGCAGGTTCTGGGATGAGCTGGATCCGAGCGCACTGATCCTCGACTCGCGCAGCTGGCGGGCCGTCGTGGTCACCGGCAGGCTGACGCGGTCGGCCTTGGACGTCACCACCGATATGCCAGCCTGGCGGGCTCTGGTCGAATCTCCTTTGAGCAGCCGAGTGGCCCAACAAGGCTTCACTTACGTCTATGTGGACAAACGCTGGTGGCAGGCGATGGGGGAGGAGGCCCG
The DNA here is from genome assembly GCA_001797105.1 of Chloroflexi bacterium RBG_19FT_COMBO_62_14. Taxonomy (GTDB): domain Bacteria; phylum Chloroflexota; class Anaerolineae; order Anaerolineales; family E44-bin32. Next base: position 18,651 of record MGOM01000090.1, on the reverse strand, counting down.
GGCCTCGTACGCTCAGTCGTGTGCGGTGCTGTTGGGGGAGGAGACTGACAATTCGGCCAACGGCTTCCGGCGGTTGTACGATGTCCGCCAATGCGGGCGCTGATGGGCCGGTGGGCTAGCGCCCTGGGCCGGCTCTGAATTCCGGTCGAGCGAGAAGTCGCCGGCTTGACGCCCGCCGGGGCCGGTTTATAATTCAGACACTGAATTTTGGATGGGTTGGGGATGGAGCGGAGCCGACAGGAACTGCGCGATCTAGGGTTGCTCGAGGGTATCGAGCGCGACCCGGACACGACCCAGGCGAACCTGGCCAGCCAACTCGGGGTGGCGGTCGGGACCGTGAACTGGCATTTGAAGCGGCTGATCGCCAAGGGGTATGTCAAAGTCAGGCGGGCTGAGCGCAGGAAGCTGCGTTACATCATCACGCCCGAGGGGTTGGCACTGCGGGCCCGCTTAACCGTGGCCTACATCGAAAACTCGATGGTGCTGTATCGCCAGGCGCGCGCAGAAGCTCGCCGCGCCCTGAAGAAGGCGCGCGATCATGGTTTGCGGGCAGTCCGGATTGAGGGCAAAGGTGACATTGCTGAGATCTGCCGGCTGACGTGTCTCGAGCAAGGGATCCCGGTGGTGGGGGATGGGCGGGCGGAAGCTGTTGGAGTGCTCGAAGTGCGCGGGAGCCAGGTCGTCCTTCGCCAGCCCGAGGAAGCGGAATGATGACCAGAGCGCAAGCGTCCGGGCGCCATGTCCTGGTCACCGGCGGGGCGGGCTATGTTGGCTCCGTGTTGACCGGCGCCCTCCTGCGGCAGGCCGATCATGTAACCGTCGTCGACAAGCTTCTTTTCGGCGGTGATGGGATCGCCGGGTACAGACTTCATCCACGCTTCCATTTTGCGCAGGCCGACATTTGCGAGCCGGGGGCGATCTTCGACGCTTCCATGCACTCTCACGCGGAAGGCGCTCCGAGGATTTCGGATGTGGTGCACCTGGCGGCGATCGTTGGCTTCCCCGCGTGCCGCGCCGCGGGGCGGGCCGCGGTCTGGCGGACCAATGTAGAGGCGCTTCAGCTTGTATATGAGCAGGCGAATGAGCTCGGCGTGCACAGGTTTGTGTTCGCCTCGACGTACAGTGTCTACGGAAAAGCGCAGGGAGAGCCGGTTGACGAGGCGTCAGCACTGCATCCGCAGTCGCTCTACGGCGAGAGCAAGATCGCCGGAGAGGAAATCCTGAGGGGGGTGTCCGCTAACAACGGTTGCGCTCCGCTGATCCTGCGCTTCTCGACGATCTTCGGCGCCTCCCCCAGGATGCGGTTCGACCTGATCGTGAATCAATTCGTTCTGGAGGCATTTACCCGCCGGCAGCTCATCCTCTACCAGCCTCGACAGGCGCGTTCGTTTGTGCACGTTCAAGACCTCGCCAGCGGGGTGATCCTCGGATTGCAGGTGCCACTCGAGATCATCCGAGGGGAAATCTTCAATCTGGGCGACGAGAGCGGAAACTACACCAAGGATGAGATCGCCGGGCTCATCTGCCGTGCCCTGCCGGAAACCAGGCTCGAGTATCGCGATCTCATGGTCGACGGCGACATGCGGGATGTCCGAGTGTCGTTCGACCGGATCCGCCGCGGCCTGGGTTTCAAGCCGCAGTGGACGGTGGAGAAAGGGATTGCCGAGATCGTCGACCTGCTCCGGCGGGATGAGTTCCCGGATCCATTCGCCCGGCAGTATCGAAATGCCCAACCGGTGCTCGAATGATACGCTTACCCCTCTTGCTGGCTCGGCTTACTGAGACATCCGCGTTCGACGGAGTTCGAAGGCCAGGATGAGCGACAGCCCAATGGACATCTTCTGGACGGACAAGAGGGTCTGTGTGACGGGCGGGTCGGGCTTTCTCGGATCGTACCTGCTCAAGCGACTCGAGGCGCGCGGTGCGAAATCGGTCTTCGTGCCACGCATAGAGAACTACGATCTGGTCGTGCTTGACGACATTCGGCGAATGTTGCAGGACGCCCGGCCGGACATCGTCGTCCATCTCGCGGCGCGTGTCGGAGGCATCGGTGCCAACCGAGAGCATCCGGCGGAGTTTTTCTACGACAATGCGATGATGGGCATCCAATTGATCCATGAGTCGTGGAAGGCGGGGGTCGACAAGTTCGTGGCTCTCGGGACGGTGTGCTCCTACCCGAAATTCACACCGGTCCCCTTCCGGGAAGAGAGCCTGTGGGACGGGTATCCCGAGGAGACCAATGCCCCCTATGGGGTGGCGAAGAAGATGATGCTTGTCCAGTCGCAATCCTATCGTCAGCAGTATGGTTTCAACTCGATCTTCTTGATCCCCGTCAACCTCTACGGTCCACGCGACAACTTCGATCTTGAATCGTCGCACGTCATTCCGGCCCTGATCCGCAAATGCATCGAGGCGCAGGAGCGAGGCCAGCGGAGCATCGAAGTCTGGGGTGACGGCTCGCCGACACGAGAGTTTCTGTTTGCCGACGATGCCGCCGAAGGGATCCTCCTGGGTACCGAACGCTACAACCTGAGTGATCCGGTGAACCTTGGGTCGGGGGAGGAGATCAGCGTACGCAATCTGGCGGGCGTGATCGCACGCCTGACGGGTTTCGGGGGTGATTTCGTCTGGGATCCGAGCAGACCCAATGGCCAGCCTCGCCGGTCACTCGACACGAGCAAAGCCGAGGCCCTCTTTGGATTCAAGGCCGCCACAAGGCTGGAGGACGGACTTCGAGAGACGATTGAATGGTACAGACAGCACCGGGCGGCCGGGCCGTCGGGCGGGGGTTCGTGATGGAGGTGACCCTTGGAGCCGCTGGACGGGAACCGGCCCCGGTGACCATCCTGAAGCCGGCGCGGGGTTGGGCGTCGCTTGATCTCAAAGAACTCTGGCGATATCGCGAGCTGGTCTTCTTCTTGATCTGGCGCGATGTGAAGGTCCGCTACAAGCAGACTCTGTTGGGGGCGGCCTGGGCCGTGCTGAAACCCCTCTTCAGCATGATCATCTTCTACATCATCTTCGGTCGGCTGGCGGGGATCGGGACGGACGGCGCCCCCGGCCCAGTCTTCTATTTCGCCGGTCTGCTTCCCTGGGTACTGTTCCAAGACGGCGTCACGAAGGCCGGTGCCAGCCTGGTCGCGGGCAGCAACTTGATCACCAAGGTGTACTTCCCCCGGATGGCGATTCCGCTGGCGGCGGTGGTCGCCGGAGTCGTTGACTTCATGGTCGCGTTTGCGGTCCTGGTCGTGATGATGATCTCTTACGGTGTGCACCTGACAGGTTGGGTGTGGACACTGCCCTTGTTCCTGCTTCTGGCCTTAGTCACCTCTCTCGGAGTCGGATTGTGGCTCTCGGCGATGAACGTCGCCTATCGCGACGTTGGGTATGTTACTCCGTTCATCGTTCAAGCTTGGCTGTACGCCTCGCCCGTGGCCTATTCGACCACGCTCATCCCGCAGGGACCGTGGCGGGTTCTTTATGGGCTCAATCCCATGGCAGGGGTCGTTCAAGGCTTTCGTTGGGCGATCCTGGGGGTGGGTGAGCCTGCTTTAGGGTTGTTGCTGACCTCGACCGCCGCCGCCCTGATTCTCCTGATCAGCGGGATGGTCTACTTCCGGCGGATGGAGCGGACGTTTGCGGATGTTGTCTGAGGACCGGAGACCGGGGACGGAGGACGGGGGACTATGGACGATGGACGATGGACGACGGGCGACGGACGGTGGACGCGTAGCGTCGGGTCTGAGTGTGGTTGACAAGGAGGAGGGTGAGCAGATGTACAAGTTCGAGAAGTTGGAGGTTTGGCAGCTCTCGCTTGAGTATCTTGATCTCGCGTATTCGCTCTCCGACGGGCTACCGAGACATGAGGACTTCAATCTGAAGTCACAGATCAGACGTGCTGCCACATCTATCGCGTTGAACATCGCTGAAGGGTCAACTGGTCAGACCGATGCCGAACAGGCGCGCTTTGTTGGGCTTGCCATTCGGTCCTTGATGGAGGTCGTGGCCTGCCAGCGAATTGTCTCCCGGCGGGGATACCCCACTGACTCGGCGGATACTGCGAAGATGGAGGAGATGGGCCTCACCCTTGTACGCAAGCTTCAAGCCATGCGCACTGCTCTCGATCCTTCCCGAAAGTGGGCAAGGGAGCCTGAGGAGGCCTATCTGCCGGATGCCGGTGGAGCGTTGACAGGCGAATAGTGGATAGCAGCGGCTGGGGAGGAGTGAGCTAGGCTCCGAAGCGGGCCGACTTGATCCTCGAGGCGCTGGCTTCCGGATAGTCCCGGTGGAGGGAGTAGAGGGCGAGGGAGTGTGTGTGGATAGTGGAGTGTGATGAGCAACGTCGCGATCCATGTAAGTGATCTGGGCAAGCTCTATCGCATCGGTACCTTGCCGAGCGGGTATCGGACGTTGCGCGATGCGCTGGTTGAAGGCGTTGGCGGTCTTCTTCGGAGAAGATCGTCCGCCGTCCGCCGTCCGTCGTCCGATGCCATCTGGGCCCTGCGCCACGTCTCGTTCCACGTCGAGCAGGGACAGGTGCTGGGGATTATCGGGCCTAACGGCGCCGGGAAGAGCACGCTGCTCAAACTCCTTTCGCGGGTGACCGATCCGACGGAAGGCTACGCCGAAGTCCACGGCCGGGTCGGTTCATTGCTTGAAGTGGGGACAGGGTTTCACCCCGAGTTGACCGGTCGGGAGAACATATACCTGAACGGCGCCATCCTCGGGATGAAACGGATCGAGATCGAGCGCAAGTTTGACGAGATCGTCGCTTTTGCCGAGGTCGAGAAGTTCATTGATACACCGGTGAAACGCTATTCGAGTGGGATGTACCTCCGCCTGGCCTTCGCCGTGGCCGCCCACCTCGAGCCGGAAGTCCTGGTGGTCGACGAGGTCCTTGCTGTTGGCGATGCCGAATTCCAGCGCAAATGCTTGGGGAAGATGAGCGATGTGGCCCAGCAGGGGCGGACGGTTCTTTTCGTCAGTCACAACATGTCCGCCATCCTGCGGCTGACCGAGGAGACGCTGGTCATACGCGGAGGCCAACTGGTTATGCGCGCCCCGACGCCGGAGGCCATCGACTTCTATATGACCTCCGGGATGTCCCAGGCGGGCGAGCGGCGCTGGGAGCTCGACGAGCCGGCGATCGTCGCCGCCTCGCCCTTCCGCCCCATCTCGCTGCGGGTCACGGAGGCGACGGGCCGGACGACCGGACAGGTGATGGCCTCGGCTCCCTTCCAGGTCGCCTTCGAGTACGAGCTGGCCCAAGACATCACCGGTCTGCGGGTGGGACTGTATCTATTCACGAGCCGAGGTGAGGCTGTTTTCACGAGCTTCGACACCGACGATCCCCTGTCTTTCGAGGAGCACGCGGCCCGCCGAGCTGGCCGTTACGTCAGCCGCTGCACAATCCCGGCCGATCTCCTGAACGAGGGGCGGTTTGTACTTGGTGTGAATGCCAGCAGTTTTCGTATCCGTTCCTACTTCACGGATGAGAACGCGTTGAGCTTCAACGTCGATGGCACAGGATCGCCTGGCAGCCATTGGGCCGAGAGACGGCGTGGGCCGCTTCGCCCGGCGCTGCCATGGGAGATCGCCGAGGCGATGCGGTGAACGGCTCGCCCGCCCGCAGGTTCGCCAGGAAACTCCTGGGCGAAGTCCCACTTGCGCTCGAGGCTCTCGCCTGGCTCTCCAATCGGGCCGCGCCTCCGGCCTCAGGCTTCCGCCTCGAGCGGCTCGAGGAGCATCTCGTCCGGTGGTGCTCTGCTACGCGGCAGGTGAGGGCTGAGGCCACGATCGAGAGCCGGAAGGACGTGCTCGTACTGGGCTTGCTCCCATGGTGGATCGAATACTCCCTGGCGGTGAGCCTGCTCCTGGCGGCAGGCGGTCACCGTATCCGGCTGATCTATCTACCCTATCGCAACTGGCGCGATCCGGCCGATTCGTTCGACCTGCGCCGACAGCGGCTCTACTTGCGCAGACTGCTCTCGGCCACGGCCGGCTGTCTCGAGACCGCCGACCTCTCGGCCGTGCGGGCGGCACCGCTCCCGCCGGATCTGGAAGAGTCGATTGAGGCCCTCAGCCGGATAGACGTGCAATACACCCTCCAACACGAACTACTCGACCTGACCCCGGGAACCCCCGACGAGCAGCTGTATCGGCTGCGTCTGGAGCGCAACCGGGCCGTGGCTGGGGCAATCCAGTCGAGGCTGGGAAAGTGGCGACCGGATGTCATCATCGTCCCCAACGGGAGCATCTTGGAGTTCGGCGCGGTCTATCGGACCGGCCGACACGCGGGCATCTCGACGGTCACCTTTGAGTTCGGTGAGCAAAGAGAGCGGATGTGGGTGGCCCAGAATGACGAAGCCATGCGTCTGATCACATCCGACTTGTGGAATGCCCGAGGTGATGTCCCGATAGGCCAGAAAGAAATCGACTCTCTCAGGGAGATCTATCTGGCCCGTCGCGGCGCCAGGCTTTGGGAAAACTTCGGCCGTAAATGGCAGGCGGCGGAGGGGCAGGGAGCCCAGGCCGTCCGGCGCCGGCTGAATTTGGACCCGAGGCGTCCGGTGGCACTCCTGTGCACCAACGTCGTGGGCGACAGCCTGGCTCTGGACCGGCAAGTGTTCTCGAAGGGAATGGCCGATTGGCTCGCTCGAACTGTGCAGTATTTCGAGGCTCACACCGAGGCGCAACTCGTCGTCCGCGTGCATCCGGGTGAGCTGCTTGGGGCCGGCCATCCGTCGACTGAAATCGTCCGACAGGCCACCCTTGAGATGCCGTCCACAGTACGGGTGGTTCCGCCCGACTCGGACATCAACACTTACGATCTGATCGAGATCGCCCATCTCGGTCTGGTATACACGACGACCGTTGGGATGGAGATGGTGATGCAGGGTGTGCCGGTAATCGTCTGCGGGGCAACCCACTACCGGGGAAAGGGCTTCACACATGATCCTGCCTCCTGGGAGGCGTACATCGAGCTGCTCGATAAGCTCCTGGGTGAACCCCTTGGGCGGCGGGTGGCCGACGAACAGACCGAGTTGGCGATGCGTTATGCCTACCGTTTCTTCTTCGAATACCCCTTCCCATTCCCGTGGAATGTGATCGGGTTCTGGCGGGATATGGAGGCCCGTCCGCTCGAAGATGTCGTGCGCGATATGAGGGATTCGCCGTACGCTCAAACCATGGATGCCCTG
>MGOM01000090.1:9357-11414 GCA_001797105.1 Chloroflexi bacterium RBG_19FT_COMBO_62_14 | reverse complement strand
GAGCGCCAGAAGCGTGATCGCCGATGAGCGCTGAAATGGAAATCAAGCGCCAGGTCCGGGATTTCTACGACTCCGTCGGCTGGAAGGAGATTGCCGAAGGGTTGTACCAGAACGCCCGCTACGAGGATCTGCGCCCCGTGATGCGTGAGTACGTCCACCGATGTCATCAGCGCCTCAAACGACATCTTTCATCTCGAGGAGGGTTGTTCCTGGATGCCGGCTCGGGCCCCATCCAGTATCCCGAGTACCTTGAGTATGCAGCGGAGTTCCGCTACCGGGTGTGTCTCGACATCTCGGAGGTTGCCTTGCGCGAAGCACGCCGGCGGATCGGTGCGCGCGGCTTATTTGTCGTCGGCGACGTCACCCGCATACCGTTCAAGCCCTCGGCGTTCGACTCGCTTACTTCATTGCACACGATCCACCACCTCCAACTCTCTGAGCAAGAGTCGGGCATCCGCGAGCTGGCACGCGTCCTCGCCGACGGAGGGAGAGGCGTGATCGTCTATAGCTGGGGAGAGCGCTCGCCGCTGATGCAACTGGCGCGCCTCCCGATCGCCATCGCCCAGGCCGTGCGCCGAAGCCTGGCCGGGGAAATGTCGCGCCAGGGGGAGGCCAGCGGCGATCTGACGGCGAACCGCTCCGTGCGGGCGGAGTTGATCGGCCGACCAGGGACATTCACGTTTCATCACGACTACCGCTGGGCGTCTGCGAATCTCTCCGACTTACCCGGGTTCGAGATCCGGGTCTGGCGTTCGGTGAGCACCGCCTTCACCCGGGCGCTCGTCTATCGGGCCCTGTTGGGGCGCCTGTGGCTCGCAGTGTTGTTCCGGCTGGAGGATCTGGCGCCGCACTGGTTCGGTCGGATGGGCCAGTATCCCATGTTCCTGATCCACAAGCTTCCAGGCCATCCTGGCGCGGGAGAAGAGAGACGAGCATGAATTGGGATGAACAGGTCGTATTGGTTACGGGGGGAACAGGATCCTTCGGACGCAAGTTTATCGAGGTCATGCTGGAGGGTTTCCACCCTGCCAAGTTGATCGTCTTCAGCCGCGATGAATTGAAGCAGCATGAAATGCGTGAGGCGGGCCTCAACCACCCATCATTGAGGTACTTCATCGGGGACGTGCGCGATCAAACGCGTCTGCGGCGCGCCATGCACGGCGTCAACATCGTCGTCCATGCGGCGGCCTTGAAGCAGGTTCCTGCCTGCGAATACAACCCCATCGAAGCCATCATGACCAACATCATGGGCGCGCGCAACGTCGTCGAAGCTGCGATCGACAGCAGTGTCGGGCGGGTGATGGCCTTGAGCACCGACAAGGCGGTGAACCCGATCAATCTGTACGGTGCCACCAAGCTTGCGGCGGAGAAACTCTTCATCCAGTCGAACGCCTATGCCGGGGGGATGGGTACGCGTTTCGCGTGCGTCCGGTACGGCAATGTGGTCGGGAGCCGGGGCAGCGTAGTCCCGTTGTTCATCCGTCAACGCCAGGCGGGCCGGGTCACGATCACCGACAAGCGAATGACGCGGTTCTGGCTCTCGATCGATCAAGGCGTCCGTTTCACGATCAAGTGCATCGAACAGATGCAGGGCGGAGAGGTCTTCGTTCCCAAGATCCCCAGCATGCGCGTCGTCGACCTGGCGACGGCCGTGGCCGAAGGTTGCGAGATCGAGTACATCGGGATCCGGCCCGGAGAGAAGCTGCACGAAGTGCTCGTTTCCGATGATGAGGCCCGCCACACGTTGGACGTCGATGACATGTACGTTGTCGAGCCGACCGGAGCGTTGTGGTTCGGTCACGGCTGGCGCGACCGGGGCCGCGCCCTGCCGGGGGACTTCACTTATACCAGCGACAAGAATGACCAATGGCTGAGGCCGGATGAGATCCGTGAGCTTGTTGCGCCATATGACAACACGGATCCGGGCGAGAGCTAGACGTGGCGCGAATCTTGGTGACCGGAGCCAGCGGCCTGCTCGGGGCAAACCTCGTCTTGGAGGCTGCCGACGCCGGGCATCAAGTGATCGCCGCCAGCCATCTCCACCCAGTCGCCTCGGG
>MGOM01000090.1:7126-9315 GCA_001797105.1 Chloroflexi bacterium RBG_19FT_COMBO_62_14 | reverse complement strand
AGCCCGGCGCCTGCTGGAGACGTGCCGGCCGGAATGGGTGATCCACTGTGCCGCCCTGACCGATCTGGATCTGTGTGAGACCAACTCGTCCCTCGCGTACAGGCTGAACACCGAGATGGCAGCCGCTGTGGCACGCGCCAGTCAGACTGTAGGCGCGCGCCTGCTGCACATCTCGACCGATGCCGTCTTCGACGGCCGCCGAGGCGGCTATGTGGAGGATGACGTACCGGCCCCGGTCAACGTGTATGGAAAGAGCAAGCTCGCCGGAGAAGAGGAGGTTGCCCGGGCGGATCGCGAGGCGTTGATCGTCCGTACAAACTTCTTCGGATGGAACCCCCGGGCCAACCGAGGGCTGGCGGAGTGGTTCTTGAGCGGGCTGGAAGACGGGCGCCAGCGGCCCGGTTTCACCGATGTCTGGGTGACCCCGATTCTCGTCAACGACCTCAGCCGCATCTTACTCAGGATGCTCGAGGCCGGACTGTTCGGCGTCTACCATGTACCCGGCGCGGATTGCGTCAGCAAGTATGCGTTCGGGGAGCGTCTGGGGCGTACGTTCGATCTGGATCCCCTGTTGGTTACACAGGCCTCCGTCGAAGATGCACAGCTCGCGGCGCCGCGTGGCAAACAGTTGTGTCTGCAGGCCGCTCGTTTGCTGGCAGAGACTGATATCGATTTGCCAGGTCTCGACCTAGGGTTGTCCAGGCTTCGGGACTTGCGCCGGACCGGCTTCTTGGACCGCTTGAGGGGCCTTGTAAGGAGTCAGGCATGACCACAGGGACAGTCAAGATCGCCGATCGGCTGGTGGGGATCGACCAACCAACCTACTTCATCGCCGATATATCCGCCAACCATGATGGCGATCTCGGGCGGGCGAAGATGCTCATCCGGCTGGCCGCCGAGGCCGGGGCGGACGCCGCCAAGTTCCAGAATTTCCGGGCCCCGAAGATCGTCAGCGATTACGGCTTCCGAACCATGGGTGGCCAGGTCTCCCATCAGGCGACCTGGAGGAAATCCGTGTCAGAGGTCTACGCAGCCGCCTCAATCCCCTTCGAGTGGACGCCGAGACTCAAGGCTGCCTGTGATGAAGCCGGAATCCAATACTTCTCCTCACCCTACGACTTCGAGGCCGTCGACATGCTCGATCCGGTCGTGCCGGCTCACAAGATCGGATCGGGGGACATCACCTGGCTGGAGATCCTGCGGTACATCGCCTCCAAGGGCAAACCGGTGATCCTCTCTACAGGCGCTTCGAGCATCGCTGACGTCCAGCGGGCGATGGATGCAATCCTGCCGCTCAACCAGCAGTTGATCTTGATGCAGTGCAACACCAACTACACCGTGAGCCTCGAGAATTTCAGGAGCATCCATCTCAACGTGTTGAACACCTATCGGGCGATGTACCCGGAGGTCGTGCTCGGTCTATCGGATCACACCCCCGGGCACGCGACGGTTCTGGGGGCGGTGACTCTTGGGGCGCGCGCCGTCGAGAAACATCTCACTGACGATAACCGGCGCGAAGGACCGGACCATCCGTTCTCGATGACCCCCGAGGCCTGGCGCGACATGGTTGATCGAACTCGGGAATTAGAGGCCGCCCTGGGATCGCCGGATAAGCGCGTGGCGGACAACGAAGCCGAGACAGTGATTGTCCAACGACGCTGTCTTCGGGCGGCGCGTGACATCGACCGTGGTGAGAGCCTGACTCGTGAGATGATCGATGTCCTGCGGCCGGCCGTACCCGATGCGATCATGCCCTATGAAGTGGATGCCGTTCTGGGTACCCATGCTCTCGTCAGGATTCCAGCCGGCGAAGCTCTGCGCTGGACGATGCTGGGGGCGTAGTGAGGGTCGTCTATTTCTCACAAGACTACTCGGCGCACGACTACCGGTTTCTGAACGCACTTGGGGAAACCGAGCACGAAGTGCTCTACCTCCGTCTTGAGAGACGCCGCAACCTGGAGAGCAGGCCGCTGCCCCCACGGGTGCACGGCGTGGATTGGTGGGGCGGGAAGGGAGGCTTCACCTGGTCTGACTGGCCGCGAATGCTACTCGGGCTGCGCAAGGTAATCCGTCAACTGAAACCGGATCTCATTCACGCCGGGCCAATCCAGCACTGCGCCTTCCCGGTCAGCGCGCTCGGTTTCAAACCGCTGGTGAGCATGTCGTGGGGCTCCGACCTGTTGGCCGGG
>MGOM01000090.1:4930-6957 GCA_001797105.1 Chloroflexi bacterium RBG_19FT_COMBO_62_14 | reverse complement strand
AGCTCGGCTGGGACAAGGCGTTCGTGCTCATCTCAACTCGGGCATGGGAGCCAGTCTACGGCATTGACGTCCTGGTCGAAGGGTTCTGTCAGGCAGCCATGGCCGACCCGCGGTTGAGGCTTCTGATGTTGGGTGGAGGGAGGATGGCAGGTCTGGTACAGGAGAAGCTCGCCCAGGCGGGGATGTCGGACCGCGTGCACCTGGCTGGCCAAATCGAGCACGATCGACTTCCCGAGTTCTATCGGGCTTCCGACCTGTACCTGAGCGCTTCGCACAGTGATGGGAGTTCGGTATCGTTGCTCGAGGCCATGGCTTGCGGCCTTCCGGCACTGGTCTCGGACATTCCCGGCAATCGCGAGTGGGTCGAGCCGGGGGTAAACGGATGGTGGTTTCCCGATGGAGACCCTGCAGGGCTGGCTGCCGGAATCGCCCGGGCCGAGGTGCTCGACAATCTCGAGGCCTTGGGGAAGGCGGGCAGGAAGATCGTCGAGGTAAGGGCAGATTGGACACGCAACGTCGGGCTGGTCGGTGAGGCCTACCGCCTGGCCCTGGCGGATGGTCCGGGCGGTATGACATGAGCGGCGTCAGGCGGGTGGTAGGTATCGTCCAGGCCCGCATGGCTTCCAGTCGCCTTCCGGGGAAGATGCTGGAGGACATTGGGGGACAACCGATGCTGGTGCGCGTCGTTGAGCGCGCCCGCCGAGCGAGGACGCTCGATGAGATCGTCGTGGCCACGACAACGGACCCCGACGATCAGGCCCTGGTCGCCGTTTGCGAGGCGCGCCGCTACAAGCACTTCCGAGGTCACCCCACGGATGTCCTCGATCGGTACTATCAAGCGGCGCGTATGTTCAAGGCAGACATCATCGTCCGTCTCACCGGGGACTGCCCGCTCATCGATCCGGGCGTCATCGATCAGACGGTGTCCGCCTTCCTCGAGGCCGAACCGCCGGTGGACTTTGCCACTAACCGCTTCATCGACGACCGCACGTTCCCCATCGGCCTCGATGCGGAAGTCTGCACGGTTGACGCCTTGCACAAGGCATGGGAGCAGGCCGATCGACCTCATCAACGCGAGCATGTGATGCCTTATCTGTACGAGGTCGAAGGGAGATTTCGCACGCTTCACGTCAGAACATCGCCCAGCTATGGATCGCTGCGCTGGACCGTGGACACGGCTGCCGATCTGGAGTTTGTGCGACAGATCTATGCCTGTTTCGACGGTCGTGACGACTTCTCCTGGCTCGATGTCTTGAAACTGGTCGAGGAACGTCCTGAGCTTGGTCGCATCAATGCCGCCGTTCGGCACAGGGATTTGACTGATTTCGACGAGCGGTGGCAAACATGACCAGCCGTGGCTTGGCTTGCCCATGTCGTATCTGACGATCTTCACGGCGCCCAAGCCGTTCTCAGATCCGCATGTGGCGCGCCTTCAGCGCAATGCCATCCGATCATGGCTGGCGCTCGGGCCGGAGGTCGAAGTCTTGATGATCGGAGACGAGGCCGGGATGGCAGTGGCGGCGACGGAGTTGGGAGTTGTCCACCTGCGTGACGTCGACCGGAATGAGCACGGGACCCCGCTGGTGAGCTCGATCTTCGATCTTGCCCGCAAACACAGTCAGAGCCCTTACTTCGCCTATGTCAACGCCGATATTCTGCTTTTCGCCGATCTTCTCGAGGCAACCCGGCAATCCGCCAATGGGTCGAGGCCGTTCTTGATCATCGGCCAACGTTGGGATCTGGAGGTCGAGGAGGCACTCGACATGGCCCCGGGATGGCAGGATCGAATGAAGGTACGCGTACGGGAGGAAGGCCGGCTTCATCCTCCGGGAGGCAGCGACTACTTTGTCTTTCCGGGGGCTTGTTACGAGGAGATCCCGCCCTTCGCCATCGGCCGGGCCGGGTGGGACAACTGGATGATCTACTACGCCCGAAGGCGCAAGTGGGTGGTCATCGACGCGACTTCCTCGGTGCTCATCATCCATCAGAGCCACGACTACGCGCATCTGCCGGGAGGGCGGCCGCAC
>MGOM01000090.1:164-4924 GCA_001797105.1 Chloroflexi bacterium RBG_19FT_COMBO_62_14 | reverse complement strand
CTCCCCGAGTCTGATCGCAACGTCGAGTTGGCCGGCGGCCGGCGGGCGATCTTCACCCTGCACGATGCGACGCATCAGCTCGTCGACGGGCAGTTGAAGGCTCGTGACCTGGGATGGCCGGACATGATCCGCAGGTTGGAGACATTCCCGAGTGTGTCCTTGGGGTCGCCTGCCCTGGCTCAGATCGCGTTCTCGGTCCTGCATCCTCGCCGAGCGTTCGGCGAATTCCGCGGTTGGCTCAGTAGGAGGGTCAGGCAGATCCGCGATGGCTGAGAGGTGCAGTCCCCGCCTAAATCGGCCGATCGCAGGAGCACGCTGTGCGTAAAGGTCAGAATCCAGCCAAGTTCCTGGGAAGCGTTGAAAAGCCCGAGAAGATCACGGTGGTGGTCCTGACCTTCATCCCGTTTCTCAGCGGGTTCTACGCTGCGACATTGGATGTGCTCAAAGCCTGCCTGGGGAGCATCTGGGAAAACACGGACCTCCCCTACGACCTGATGGTCTTTGACAATGGGAGCGGGTCGGAAGCACGTGAGTACCTTCAGGACCTACAGCGCGCCGGACGCATCCAGTACCTGCTGCTTTCCCAGAAGAATCTCGGAAAGGGAGGCGCCTGGAATGTCGTTTTCGGCGCCGCGCCGGGAGAGATCGTCGCCTTTACCGATAGCGATGCCTTGTTCTCCCCGGGCTGGCTTTCCAGGTCGGTCGAAATCCTGGAAACGTTCCCCGGCGTCGGCATGGTCACCAGCCGACCCTTCCGCACGCCGGAGGAGTTCTTCAGCAGAACCCTGGAATGGTGCTCGCAGGAGCCGGAGGCCAAACTCGAAAAGGGGTCGTTCATCCCCTGGGAAATCTTCCGCGACTTCGACCTAAGCCTGGGTCAGTCCGAAGACGACATCCGCAAGCGCTATGAGTCGACCGTCGACTATCGCCTGACGTATCGAGGGTTGAGCGCGCACGCCGGCGCCTCCCATTGGCAGTTCGTCGGCTACAAGAGCCGGCTTCAGGAATTCCTCCCATTCGACATGGACCGCCCGATGGGTCAGGTGCGCCAACTCGATAAGCGCATGAACGATGCCGGCTATCTTCGGCTTATGACCGCCGAACCACTGGCGATGAACATGAGCAACACGATCGAACTTAGAGAGTCAAGAGTGGAAGCTAGTAGGCGGATCCAAGTGGGCGCAAGCGGAAAGGCCGGCGGCTTCTTCCAGATTCCCGTAGTCAAGCGAATCCTTCTCTACATCTACGATAGGATTTTCCGCTGGTACTACGATTCGTAGTCGCGGCACAAATCAATACAACGAGGTATAGATCGACGGATGAAAACAAGGCGCGTATTCATCTCTGCCGATCACGGACTTTCGATCGTCTACTTCCTCCAGAGCGATGTCGTGCCCACATTGCTCGAGCGTGGAGTCGAAGTTGTCTTGCTTACCGATGATGCGCTTCGCGGGAAGATTCACGAGCGTTTCAAGATGCCGGGCCTGAGCATCGAGGGCCTAAAGCTCTCAGAGGCGAAGACCTTTCAGAACCGGTCTCGGGATGCACAGTGGTGGTTGGCATTCTTGCGCAGAGTTGGGGGCTCAAACCGAATTCGGACGGCGGCGATGGACAGCTACGTCCATCAGGTCTGGGTGGAAGAACCGCCGCGTCGTCTGGTGCTCATGCCGTTGGCCTGGGCGGCCATTTGGATGCTCCGGCGTTCGGCTCGGCTGCGAATGGGGCTCGTCCGGCTCCAGGAGCGCTTCACCGACGGGATATACGATGAGCTGTTCGATCGTTACAGTCCGGACCTTGTCATCTCGAGTACGCCGGGATGGCGGCTCGACCGCTACCTGCTCAGGGAGGCCGGTCGGAGGCACGTGCCGACGGCTTCGGTTGTCGTCGGATGGGACAATCCCAGCAGCTATTCCATTCCGGGAGCCTCGGTCGCAAACATGACGTGCTGGTCGGACCTGCAGAAGGAGGAGCTGGTTCTCGGGTCCGATTGGCAGCCCGAGAATGTAAACGTCGGTGGCATTCCTTCCTATGACGGATACTTCAACCGGCGCTGGCTTGTTCCCCGGGAAGAGTATTTCAAGCTTCACAAGCTCGACCCGGAGCGCAAGCTGCTCTCGTATGCGTGCAGCTTCGTGAGTTTCTCGCCCAACTGGCAGAACATCGAGGCCCTGGCCCGACTGGTCCGCACTGATTCCCTGGCGGCGCCGTGTCAGCTACTCATCCGGCTGCACCCCAATCACTTTTGGGATGTGGATCTGTTTATCGAAGAACGGGAGCGGATCCGCCGGCTCGCCCGTGACATGCCGCATGTCCACGTCGTCGATCCTGTGCCCCTGGGTGGCGAGTTGGGGTACTACTCCGGGGAAGACATGCCCGAGAAGGCCTCGATGTTGGCTCACTCCGACATCTTCCTCACGGTGTATTCAACGATGGTCGTGGAGGCGGCCATTCACGACACGCCGATCGTCAGCGTTTGCCTCGACGCACCCGGAGGCTGGAATCGCAGACGGAAGTATTCGCTTGCATTATCCCGCATCGGTGATTGGCCGACCCACGCGCGCTTTCGAGAAGCGCATGCCGGGCATGTCGTGTACTCCGAGTCTGAGCTCCGCCTGGCGATCGATGGGTATTTGGGCGATCCGAGCTCAAAGGCCGAGGCTCGGCGCCAGTTTGTTCAGCGTGAGATTACATACGTGGATGGAAGCGCCGGTCGGCGAACGGCCGAGTTCCTGCTCTCCCTGCTCCCGGAGCGCGGCTCATGAAGTTCCTGATTGCCGGTTGCGGTTCCATTGGGCGCCGCCATCTGCGCAACCTTCAGGCCTTGGGCGAGAACGACATCGTGCTCTATCGATCGGGATACGGCACGATGCCGGCGGATGAGTTGGCGCAGTTCCCGGCGGAGTCGGATCTGGAACGGGCGTTGGGCCACAGGCCCGATGCCGTGATTATCAGCAACCCGACGGCTCTACACCTGCAGGTCGCTATACCGGCCGTCGAAGCCGGATGTCACCTACTGCTAGAAAAGCCGGTGAGCCATACGATGGACGGGGTCGACCGGCTCCTGGCATCGGTCGCAAAGACGGGCGTGCGGGTCTGCGTCGGCTTCCAATACCGTTTCCATCCAGGTCTGGGACGACTCAGGCAATGGTTGCTCGAGGGGGCTATCGGGCGGCCGGTCGCAGCGCGTGCCTCCTACGGCGACTACCTGCCGGGTTGGCACCCCTGGGAGGACTACCGCCAATCGTACAGCGCACGCGGGGACCTCGGTGGAGGCGCGATCCTGACATTGTGCCACCCGCTGGACTACTTACGATGGATGCTCGGCGAAGTCGAGTCGGTCTGGGCGTCGGCGGCAAACCTGGGGGGGATGGGAATCGACGTCGACGACACTGCCGAGATCGTCTTGCGATTCGCCGGCGGGGTGCTGGGCGCGGTCCATTTGGATCTCGTCCAGCGGCCGCCATCCCACAGCCTGGAGGTCATTGGAACCGGGGGTACGCTCCGCTGGGATCAGGCCGACGGAACCGCCCGCATCTTTCGCACAGACGTTGGGTCATGGGAGGACTATCAGCCACCGTCAGCATTCGAACGGAATGACATGTTCCTGGCGGAGATGCAGAACTTCGTGCAGGTGTGTCGGGGCGAGGCGCAACCCGTCTGCTCGCTGGCCGACGGCATTGCCGCGCTCCGTTTGTCGCTGGCGGCTCAGATTTCGGCCTGGGCGGACGGGTCGGTATCCCCTGCAGGCTTACACCCTGGACAGCACTGATCCCTCATGATCGGCCATTTGACGAATACCCTCAACACCCGAGGGCCCGCCCAATGAGGCGGGGAATGAGCCAAAGGCGTCACGTGTGCAGACAATGAAGTATCCCTTCCCCCGCCGCCTGGTCCCCTTCCTCCTCCTGGCGATTGCACTTGTGCCCGTGGCCGTGCCGTATCTCCAACCCGGGTTTCAATTCGGCGACGACCTCCATGCCCCGTACCTGCGCGTGATCGCGCTTCGCCAGGCCATTGCTGACGGCCAGATTCCACCGCGTTGGTTTGCCGAGTTTGACGGCGGCTACGGCAGCCCCTATCCGACCTTCTACGCCATGCTCTTCTACGGCGTAGCTGTCGCCTTCAATGTGTTCGGGCTGAGCGTCGGATCGGCGGTCGAGCTGACGGCGTATGCTGTGATCGTCCTGGCGGCGCTGGGGATGTTCGTACTTGTGCGTAGCCTGTGGGGCGAGGAATCCGGCGTCCTGGCGGCCGTTCTTTACACTTATGCGCCTTACCACCTCGTCGACGCATTCGTGAGGGGCGCCTTGAGTGAGCTGGCCGCTCTCGCCTGGTTCCCGTTCCTGGCATATGCCACCTACCAATGGATCTTGTGTCGGCAGACGAAGTGGTTGGCCCTGAGCTCCCTGTCGATCGGCGGACTCATCCTCACC
Source organism: Chloroflexi bacterium RBG_19FT_COMBO_62_14 (assembly GCA_001797105.1). GTDB lineage: Bacteria > Chloroflexota > Anaerolineae > Anaerolineales > E44-bin32. The sequence continues at coordinate 491 of MGOM01000090.1, read as the reverse complement.
CACAACTTGATGCCGATTCTTTTCCTACCCCTGTTCTTCGGTTTGCTGGTAGTGCTGGTGATTCTCGGCCGGAGCCCCGCTTCGCCGGCACTGCCTCGGATACGTGCCATCGTCGTTTGCTGCGGGCTCGGGCTGTTGACGGTGGCCTACTTCTGGCTTCCGATCGCCCTTGAGCGCGGATTTCTCCGCCTCGACTACTTCCTCCAATATGACTACCGCGGCGACTTCGTGGGCCGCGCGGCTCTCTTTGCCTGGTCAAGTGCCTCAAGGCCTTACACAAGCATCGGGCTTGTGCTCGTCATCTCAGCGATCATCGGGGTGCTGGTC
>MGOM01000090.1:0-130 GCA_001797105.1 Chloroflexi bacterium RBG_19FT_COMBO_62_14 | reverse complement strand
TGCTCGCCCTCGGGTCATTAGTGGCTGGCTTCTTCTGCTTGTTTATGGTGAACTCACGGTCGGGTTGGATTTGGGCGCGCCTGCCCCTGTTGCAGTTCGTACAATTCCCCTGGCGATTCCTGGCTCCCGC
>MGOM01000089.1:7904-13599 GCA_001797105.1 Chloroflexi bacterium RBG_19FT_COMBO_62_14 | reverse complement strand
GGCACACGAAGCGGTCGAGCCCGGCATACGGGCCGGCGTGTTCGTTCATCGTCGCGTCCGGATTGAGGACGTTGATGATGTCCAGCCCGTGCCTCATTCCGATCTCGTAGTCGGCGGCGTCATGACCGGGTGTGATCTTGAGGGCCCCGGTTGCGAACTCGCGATCAACGTAGCTGTCTTCGATCACCGGAATCTGTCTCTTCAATATCGGGACAAGGCATGTCTTTCCAAGAAGATGTTTGTAGCGGCCGTCCTCTGGATGGATTGCGACGGCCGTGTCTCCCAGGATGGTCTCCGGGCGCGTCGTTGCCACAGGGATACTCTCGTCCGAGCCTTCAATCGGGTACTTGAAGTAGTACAGGCTGCCTTGCTCCTCGCTATACTCGACTTCCAAATCGCTGACGGCAGTCCTCAATCCCGGTGACCAGTTGATTAAGTAGGTGCCGCGATAGATCAGACCCTTCTCGTATAGACGGACGAAGGCCTCACGGACCGCCTTCGAGAGTCCCTCGTCGAGGGTGAAACGCTCGCGCTCCCAGTCGCAGGATGCCCCCAGCCTTCGAAGCTGCTTGGTGATAATGCCGCCGAACTTTCGCTTCCACTCCCAGGTCCGTTCGATGAAGGCCTGGCGCCCGAGCTCCTCACGCGTGACCTCCTCTGTTCGGAGCAGATCGCGCTCCACCTGGAGTTGAGTGGCGATCCCGGCGTGATCGGTCCCCGGCACCCACAGCGAGGGGATACCTTTCATCCGATGGTAGCGGATCATCAAGTCTTCCATAGCCACAAACATCGCATGGCCGAGATGGAGCTCGCCGGTTACGTTCGGAGGCGGCATAGAGATCACAAACGGGGCTTGCGAATCATCATCACTCGGACGGAAGTGTCCGGCCCGCTCCCACGACAGGTAGAGCCTCTCCTCGACGTCCTTGAATGAGTAGGTCTTCGGCAAGCTGAACTCGGCCATTGTCTCTCCTTGAAACCGCGATCCGGCCAGCACCGGCCTGCGCTCGATAATGCCGACGCCCGTCACTGGCGGTGGTGAATAGAAAACCCCCTCCGTCCTCGAGGACGAAGGGGGAAAGCCTCCGCGGTACCACCTCGGTTCACCGGTCTCAGATCAGACCGGTGCGCTCGCCGTCCCCGCAACCACAGGGACCTCGCTCTATCGGGCTCACCCGCGCCGCTCTACTCCCCTTCGTCGGCCTGACAGAGCCGATGATGGATTTCTGCGGCGGACGCCCGGGCGACATTCGGCAGCCTACGCTGTGGGGGCTCTCAGCCGGCGGCCTCTCCTTCTCTGCCAGCGACTGAACCGCCTACTCCTCCCGGAGGACTACTATTCTGTTGTTGCGCCATTATAGCAGAGCCGGAAAGGCACGGTCAATCGGGGGATTCCGGCGGGTCAGGCCTTCCACCTCTAGCCATACCCCGATGGAGTGGTATTCGATTCGACAGGCTATCAGGTGGATGACTTAGGGGACAACCCTCTGAACTAGCTTTGCGGCTTCGGTAGGCGTCCCGTCCAATCCCCCGGGAAGAGCTCCAGTGCCCGCCTAGCGGCCTTGACGATGTGGGGATCTCGATCAAACTGGCGCCCGCGCAAGGCATATTGGGCATCCGGCGTGTGCCATTCGACGAGACGTAAGAGGGCAACCATCCTTGACCGGGAATTGTCGTCCTCGACTGACTCGCCTCCTCGTGTCACAAATCCCGTCCGAGGGTTCTCAAGGACTTCGATCAGAGCGGGAATAGCCGCCATGTGTTTGATTTTGGCTAGTCTCTGGACTGCCACGTGGGAAGAATCCAGATCGGCAAGACGCATAGAACGGAACCTCAAGAGCTGGACGGCGGTCAGGGCTGCGATCTCACGCACGAGCCCATCAGGATCATCCATGGCCGCCTCGATCTCCTCGAGGGCAGTCTCGTCCTGGGCGATGCCTTGCCGGTTTGCGAACTCGGCTGCCGCCCGCATGCGCGTGGCGGGATCACCTGTCCTCAAGTCGTATTCCGTCCGAGCCCGCTCTATCAGACGACCGGCGGGAGTGGTGATTCTCCTGGCGGATTGCTGGTCGGCCAGCGCCTCCAGCTCCTCGGCCGGCGCGTCCATCAGGTACAGGGCATGCTTGGCCGCTGCCTGAACCTGGTCATCGTCGATCACGGTAAGTTCCTCCAGATAAGCTCGCAACGCGCCCGACCCGCGCTGCTGGACAACATTCCGTGCTCGCTCGCGCCAGATATTGACCTCATTCGCAATCGTCATCTGGCGATCCCGGACCTCTTGTTGACGGTCGCGCAGGACCGCTCGCTCTCCCTCGGCCGCCTCGAGGAGCTTGCGCCCCACATCTTCCAGCTCTTCGCTCAGATCGACGAACTCGTGCTGGATCCTGTCTGCCTTTCGGTTGAGGGCATCCTGGAGCTGGCGGAGTCCAAGGCCGATCACAGCGATTGATTCTCCTTGACCCGGTAAATGGAGAGTGGTCGCCGGGGCGGCGAGGGCGATTGTCGTACAGACGACTTCGTCACACCTGATCCCATCGACAGCGATCCGCCGATGTCAGCGGCATGCCCTTCCCCATCCAAGTTCGAAGGCAGCCCGTTGCCCAACGGACCGGTTGGCGCCCGGCATCTGGGTGTGTTTGCCCGACGTTATCCGAATTGGGCGGGCACGGGGGCCAGTATAGTGAAGGATGCGTCCTTCGTCAATCGGCCCTCTGCAATATGGCGCGTCCAAATCATCGAAGATGAACTCCCCCGACAACCACCTTTGTCCCAAGCTTAGCCGAGGCGAGACTCTTCTGGAGATGGTAGGCCCGATCCGTTCAGGTGCTGGCGCACCCAATGCACCGGCAGGAGGAACCTCGCAGGCGCCCGGGATCAAACCCTAGAGCGGACCAGCATGCTGGAGAGGAGATGGTGGGAAGGACCGAGCTCTCTAGGACCTGTAGAGCACGGCCAGATGCCGTCCCCGGCGGCCGCACTTGCGACTCCCCGCCCACGGGAACGGGCCCCGATAACCGACTCTCACCAAGGGCCGGGGCAGTGTGATACACTGACTCACGTTAACGGCAAGAAGCAATGGGGTGTCGGGGCGGATGGGAGGCCGGCGTGGCTGACCTAAAGGCGTTGCACAGGCTTGGCCAGGCCATGTGGATCGACTACATCAGGCGTTCCTTCATGACCAGCGGGCAACTCGACCAATGGATCAAACGCGGCGTCCGCGGCATGACATCGAACCCGACGATCTTCGACAAAGCGATCGCCGCCAGCGACGACTACGATGCCTCCTTACGGAGGCAAGTGGGGGCCGGGATGTCGCTCCCGGCGAGGTACGAAGCCCTGGCCCTTGAAGACATCCGCCTGGCGGCTGATAGCCTGCGCCCGATCTATGACGAATCGGAGGGGGCGGACGGGTACGTCAGTCTGGAAGTCAGGCCGGCGTTGTCCAATGACACCCAGGGCACGCTGACCGAGGCGCGCCGCCTGTTCGCCATGCTAGCCCGACCCAATGTGCTCATCAAGGTCCCGGCCACACATGAGGGAATCCCTGCAGTCAAGCAACTGATCAGCGAGGGGATCAACATCAACATTACCCTCATGTTTTCGCTCGCCCATTACCGCGACGTCTCGGAAGCCTATCTCTCCGGGCTGGAAGCCCGCGCCGCGGCCGGAATGGAGCTGAGGCATGTGGCCTCGGTCGCTTCGTTCTTCGTCAGCCGAGTCGACTCTGTAGTCGACCAACGCCTCGAGCGGATCGGCGAGCGCGAACTCCGGGGCAAGATCGCCGTTGCCAATTCCAAGCTTACCTATGAGGTCTTCCGGCGGACATTCAGCGGCTCACGCTGGGATCGCCTGGAGGATCTCGGAGCGATGAAGCAGCGGGTGTTGTGGGCCAGTACAAGCACCAAGAACCCCGCCTACCCTGACACACTCTACGTCGACAACCTCATCGGCCCGGACACGGTCAACACCGCCCCTCTAGAAACGATCGAGGCCTTTCTCGACCACGGTCGTTTGGAGAAGACGATCGATGACGGGCTCGCCGAAGCGCATCGCCAAATCGGACGCCTGGCCGAGATCGGCGTCGACCTGGACGAGATCACCGAGCAACTGCAGATCGATGGGGTGAAGGCTTTCGCAGCCTCTTTCGATAGCCTGCTCTCGAGCATCGAGAAGAAGCAGCGGGCGCTCGTCAGCCCTGAGAGGGCATGACGCGCCGAAGAGCACTGGAATTCATTGAGCGCCCTAAAAGATGTCCACCATCCCCAGGGCGAGACGAAGGTTCAGTTCGAGCGATTGAATTACGTTCTGTCGATCAACCTCCGTGCAGATACACAGGGCGCGGGGGCCGCCAATCAATATTGGCCGGGACTACGGCGGTTGTTCCCAACCAGGCCCGAGGGCAAAACACGCGGCCCCATCATCTGACGATTGACTTATTATTGCCCTGCACACGCAACCGGTCGGCCAGGCGTGGGGCACGCCCGTTTCACAATCGTTGAAGGAGAACACCATGCAGATACGAAAGGCACGGGCCGTGTGGGATGGAGGTTTGAAAGAAGGCAGCGGTCGGATGTCATTCGGTGACGGCCTATTCGAGGGGAAGTACACCTGGTCTTCCAGGTTTGAAGAAGCCGATGGCACAAACCCCGAGGAACTGATCGCCGCCGCCCATGCGGGGTGTTTCTCGATGGCCCTCTCATCCCGTTTGGGCAAAGCCGGCTACATCTCCAAACACATCCAGACCACCGCCGAGCTTTCGTTGGACACCGTCCAGGGCGAGCGTACGATCACCCGCATCGTCCTGAACACCGAAGCGGAGGTCCCGGGAATCGATGAGTCGACCTTCCTCGAACTGGCGGAGAAAGCCAAGAAGACTTGCCCGGTGTCTCGAGCGCTGGGAGGAGTCGAGATCACCCTCCAGGCGCGGCTGCTCCGCTAGCCACCACCCTCCTTGACATCCTCTCAGCGAGCAACCAGCGGGCACGCCATGCGGCGTTGCTATTCGGCTTCGATCTCCCTGGTGACATGGCCGTGACTGTCCGCGATTTGAAGCGACGGCGTTCGGTGCAACGAGCGGGCGTGACAGGAGAGATGGCCCGCCCAGCTCGGATGGAAACGCGTATCGCAACCTCCCGCATTCCTGTATAATGCCCGACGTGACCCAATCCGGAGAGCGGATCATCTCATCGTATATACGCTCGGAAGATTCGAACGACTATAACCTGCGCCCGCGCCTGCTGAAGGAAATGATCGGCCAGGATCGAGTGAAGGAGAATCTGGCCATCCTTATTCAGGCCGCCAAGGCGCGCGGCGAGGCGCTCGACCACGTCTTGCTTCACGGACCACCGGGACTGGGCAAGACGACGCTGGCTCACATTCTGGCACATGAGATGGGCGTCAACCTCCGAATCACCTCCGGCCCGGCGGTCGAACGGGCGGGAGATCTGGCAGCCATTCTGACCAACCTCGATCGGGGTGACATCCTCTTCATCGATGAGATCCATCGGCTGGGCCGGGCCGTCGAGGAGATCCTGTACCCGGCGATGGAGGACTTCGCTCTCGATCTCACGATCGGCAAGGGGCCCACCGCCCGCTCCATTCGACTATCCCTTCCCCGCTTCACGGTCGTCGGGGCAACAACCCGCCTGGCTCTACTCACGGCGCCGCTTCGGGCACGTTTTGGTGCGGTACACCG
>MGOM01000089.1:7697-7888 GCA_001797105.1 Chloroflexi bacterium RBG_19FT_COMBO_62_14 | reverse complement strand
CCGCAGGCCATGGAGCTGATCGTTGAGCGAGCTGGAAGTATGCTGGAGATCGGGATCGACGCCCAGGGCATCGGCGAGATCGCCTGCCGGGCGCGGGGGACGCCACGCGTCGCCTTACGCCTCTTGCGGCGCGTTCGCGATTTCGCCGAGGTTCGGGCCGACGGGCGTATCACCCGCCCCGTCGCCTCGGA
>MGOM01000089.1:0-7568 GCA_001797105.1 Chloroflexi bacterium RBG_19FT_COMBO_62_14 | reverse complement strand
CATTATGGATGTGGTCGAACCCTACCTCCTTCAACTAGGTTTCATCGATCGCACACCCCAAGGAAGGACGGCCACCCGCCTGGCGTATGAACACCTCGGTCTTCAGCCTCCCAAGGCCCCTCAAGCTCGCTTGCCAGAGCTCTAGATCATGCCTGATCTCCCCTCGATTGGACGCTGGCTGATCATCGGCGGGCTAGGGCTCGCCGCCGTCGGCGGGCTGATCGTGCTGGCCAGCCGCGCCGGCATTCAGCTGGGCCGGCTGCCGGGGGACATCCGAATTCAGACCGGCGGCGTCACCTGTCTTGTCCCAATCGCCACGACCATCGTGCTGAGCATTGTCCTGACGATCGTACTGAATATCATCCTGAGACTCTTGAGCAAATAAAGTCGTGCGGACGGACGACTTCGACTACCGCTTGCCCGAAGCCTTCATCGCTCAGCGGCCTGTCGAACCTCGTGACGCCTCGCGGCTAATCGTGATGGACCGCGCCGGCGGAAGTCTCACGCATTTCTCTTTCCATGAGCTCCCCCGATTTCTGACCCGGGGGGATGCCCTGGTGCTCAACGAGACGCGGGTCATTCCAGGACGACTTGCAGCGATGAAGATCCCCCACGGGGGAAGGGTCGAGATCCTCCTCTTGAGACGACTAGGGTCGCAGACCTGGGAGGCCCTTGTCGGGGGGAGAGGCTTGAAGAGTGGCAGCCGACTAATCGTCTTACACGGTCCTGAAGCCGAGATCGTCGACGAGTTGGGCGGTGCCCGGCGGGTGGTGCGCTTCGCCCGGCCCATCTCCGAAGAGTTGGGCCGGATCGGGCAAGTGCCCTTACCCCCTTACATACACGTACCGCTGAAGGATCCAGAGGAGTACCAGACGGTCTACGCCGCCCGGCCCGGGTCGGCGGCCGCGCCCACGGCCGGACTGCATTTCACCGGGGGGCTCCTGGAGCGGATCAAGACGACGGGTGTGGATATCGTCAAGGTCGTGCTCCACGTCGGCCTGGACACTTTTCAGCCGGTGACCGAAGAGGATCCGCGGGGTCATCTCATCCACAGCGAGTGGTGTCGGGTCAGCCCGGAAGCGGCAGCTGCCGTCAACCGGGCCAAAGCGGCCGGCCGCCGGGTGATCGCAGTCGGCACGACGACCACCCGCACTCTAGAGACAGCCGGGCTGAACGCGCCGGCGGGCCAGACTGTCACTTCATTCGAGGGGGCCTCGGAGCTGTACATCTTGCCCGGCTTCCGTTTCAAGGTGGTCGACGCGCTGATCACCAACTTCCACCTCCCTCGGTCTACGCTCCTGATGATGGTCAGCGCCTTTGCCGGCCGCGAACGGATCCTAGCCGCTTATGAGACGGCCAAGCAACTGGGGTACAGGTTCTACTCCTTCGGCGACGCGATGCTAATCCTCTAAGGCCCCTCCGCCCCCGAAAGCCCCCTTGCGCCAGCGTCATTACGAGGATTCCTCGCCCCTACGGGGCGCTGAATGACGATTGTGTTGAGCGACTAGCCAAACGAAATCCTGCCCAACCTTGTCACTCCGAGCAGGCCCCGCAGGGGCGTTAGGGATCCCTGAAACATGCCTTGACATGTCACCCCGGATGTGCGAAACTTTCTCATCGCTGGAAGACAGCGACCTCCCCTTGCTATCCTTGCAAAGGAGGAGGTGATGCCAATGAGTAAGAGTGACTGTAAACGCGCTGCGGCATCCCTCCTCCCAATAGGATAAGGATGCCGCAGCGCACCAAAGGGCCGTCCACTAGGACGGCTCTTTGCATCTGGAGTCAGCCATGGAGCCCTTCCCGGTAGGCAAGCTGCCCGCCGAACTGATGGAGCAGGTCCTGCGACGGACTGCTACAGGCGATCCTCGCCTTCTCCTGGGGCCAGGCGTCGGGCTCGACTGTGCCGTGATTGAATTCGGGGACCGCCTGCTCGTGGCCAAGTCCGATCCCGTCACTTTTGCGACAGATCAGATCGGCTGGTACGCCGTGCATGTCAACGCCAATGACATTGCCACGACTGGAGCTGTGCCGGCCTGGTTCATGGCAACCCTTCTCCTGCCGGAACACAGGACCGACCGGGGCATGGTCGAGTCGGTCTTCGACCAGATCGGGCGCGCATGCTCCGCCGTCGGCGCAACACTCGTAGGAGGTCACACCGAGATCACAGCCGGCCTTCAGCGCCCGATCGTCGCCGGCACGATGCTGGGGGAGGTCGACCGCGAGCGGCTGATTACACCATCGGGCGCCAAGCCGGGGGACCACTTGCTTCTGACCAAGGGCATCCCGCTCGAGGCGACAAGCCTGTTGGCAAGGGAGCTACCGGATCGTCTGACCGCGATTTCTCCGATGATCCTGGAGCGAGCCAGGCACTTCCTGATCGAGCCAGGCATTTCCGTCTTGACCGAGGCCCGCGCGGCCGCGCTCACCGGCGCGGTTACCGCCATGCACGACCCGACGGAAGGCGGCCTGGCCGGCGGGCTGTGGGAGCTCGCCCTGGCGTCGGGTGTGGGGATCGAAGTGGAACGCGAAGCCGTCCGTGTCATGCCCGAAGCAAAGGCCATATGCATTGCATTGGACATCGAGCCTTACAACGCAATCGCATCAGGTGCGTTGCTGATCGCGGTCCAGTCAGACAGGAGTTCAGAGGTGATCGCGGCGATCGAAGCGAAAGGCGTGGACGTGGTCGACATCGGCAGGATCACTTCAGGAGCAGGTGTTCTGATCCGTACAGCCGGGGACATGCGCGCCTTGCCCCGTCCCGACCGGGATGCCATCGCGGCCCTGCTCGAGATCGAGGATTGAGGCGCCGAGGGATCAGCCGACGTAGACCGAGAAGAATGCCATTGCCGCCAGCACCCCCAAGAGAACTAGCTGGACGATCAGGCCGCCCACGAGCGCTTTGCGCAGCGATAGCTGCGCCAACACACCCCCGATTGCGCTATAGACCAGCGGAACGGCGAGCCAGCTTGCGATAGAACCCTCTCCCGGTTCACCGACCGCTGCCGGCCCACGGGCGAGCGCTTCCACTTCCCAACGGGTAACGTCCGAGAAACACCGACTGAGCCGCTGCCCCCAGCGGGCGGCTCGCGCGTCCTGTCTGCATCCGGAATCTCGCGCCAGTGCGATGTTCGCTATTCCGGACAGAACGAGGGCAGCGGCGAGCCCGAGGAGACCCCCCAACAGCCACCGTTCGGCGGCGCGGCGCGTCACATTGCGCGAGGCCGCAGACTCCGATCTCTTCACCTCGGCTGATTGGCTTGGGGAGGGAGCTTGGCTCACGGTCTTCAATCCCCCAGGCATATCCCCAGACCGCGGGCGGTCAGGACTCCGTCCCCCTCGAGGTCCACGCGTTTGGGAGAGGACACCGCTTCGGCAATCGGGATGTCGACAATCTCAGCTCCACGCAAGGCGACCATTCGTCCCAGGCCGCCGTTAGCTGCCAGGCGGACCGCGGCCGCTCCGTAACGCGAAGCCAGCCAGCGGTCAAAGGCCGTCGGCGTCCCGCCGCGTTGCAGGTGCCCAAGAACCGTCACCCGAGTTTCCATGCCGCACACCTGGGCGATGAACTTGCCGACGACCTGCCCGATCCCGCCCAATCGTGCGACGAAGACCTCATCCCCGGCCCTGGAGAATACCTGATCGCCCCCGATCGGATGCGCGCCCTCCGACACGGCGACAATACTGAAGTGTCTCCCGTAACCGGCGCGCTCCTGGATCTTCTCACATACCTTGTCGAACGAAAAGGGGATCTCAGGAATCAGGATCACGTCGGCGCCACCCGCCACGCCGGCATGCAAGGCGATAAATCCTGAGTCCCGGCCCATCAGCTCGAGTACCATTACCCGATGGTGCGCCTCGGCCGTTGTGTGGAGCCGGTCGAGGGCATCCGTGGCCGTGTTGAGGGCCGTGTCGAAGCCGAAGGTGACTTCCGTTCCATGGAGGTCGTTGTCAATCGTCTTGGGGACGCCGACTACGGGGCAGCCTTTATGGTAGAGCTCATCCGAGATCCTGAGGGTCCCGTCGCCGCCGACGACGATGAGTGCATCCCACCCAAGCTCCCGGATACGCGCCGCGACCAGATCAGAGACGTCGACGACGGTCTCTTCGCCGGCGACGACGGTCTTCCGTGCGAACGGGTTGCCCCGATTGGCAGTCCCAAGGATCGTGCCTCCGCGCGGTAGGATGCCCCTCACGTGCTCCGTCGTAAGTTCAAAGACACCCTCATCCTCAAGCAGGCCATCAAAGCCGTCGCGGACACCGAAGACCGTGCAATCATAGACGCCGTGAGCCGTTTTGACCGCAGCCCGAATAACCGCGTTCAACCCGGGTGCATCGCCCCCACCTGTGAGGATTCCGATCCGTTTCATCGATCACCCCTTCCGGCGACAGATCGACCATTGTCGCCCCACGCTCCTTCGCTCTCATCCTGAGCTCGGGGACACTCAAGGCCCAATCACGTTCTCCGTCTCGAGGCCTGGCTCCTCTATTTTCGCGCTGGATAACGACCGGACCGTCTCCGACGGTTTGAGGCCGAGGAGCCAGATCGAGAGACCGCCCGTGATCGCCAGGAACAGCGCGTTCAGCGCGTGCCCGAGGACGATCGTGCTTGCGGCAAGCGCCGGGGCAACTCCGAGTGACCCGAAAACCAGGGAGCCGAATGCCTCGGCCGAGCCGATATAGCCCGGTGCACCGGGGATGATGAAAGTCAGGACGTAAACGGCGTAACCCGTGATGACTACCGACGGAGGGAGGATCGCCCCCAGGCTGAAGAATAGGCAATAGAACATGGCTGCGTCGAGCAAAGATGCCGCCAAAGACAACATCAGGAGTCTGAAGATATCGGCCGGACGTCTACCTATTGCCGTGAACCCGGCAATGACGCCCTTCAAGACGCCCAGCGACCGCTCGCGCAACGCCACACCCAGCTGTGGCGGGAACAACCGCTCCGCCAGCCTGACGGCCCAGTCGCCCGAGGCAATCGCCACGATGACCAGTGCCGCGAATACGAGCATCAAGACGCCACCTAAGGCCAGGACCATCGTCAGGCGAGGGTCGAGGCGGATGCCGATCGCCGCACCCAGGGCGCCCAGGAGCAGGACGGCCAGCAGATCGAACGACCGATCGATGGCGACCGTGGGTAGACTAGCGGACATCGGCACTCGACGACGCTGCTTGAGCAGCACCGCCCGGGCCAGCTCGCCGCTCCGCACCGGGATCACGAAGTTCACCAGGCTTGAGACAAGCGTGATAAGCCAGATTTCCCACAATGGCACACGGGCGACGGGACGAAGGATGAGCCGCCAGCGGGCTGCGCGGACGAAGCTGCTGCAGACGCTGATCATGGCGGCTGCGATCACGATCGGCCAGCGCGCCTGGGCGAGGGTTTGCCAGACATCACTTAGATCGACAGCCAGCGCCCATACCGCCAAGAGGCCGAGGCCGATCAACGATTGCACGATAAGCAGGCTAGCGCGCCGTCGGGTCAAGGACCTCTTCTCAATGAAGAACGAATGGGAGGGCTTGGCAGCTTGACTGTGCAAGACGTGCACAAGATCCGACGAACATTGCCCTGAGTCGGCTCCGCCCCTCGGTCGATAGCGCCATCCGGGAAGGGCCTCCACCACGTGAATGTCGCGAGGAATTCACCGTTTCGGACTCGCCTTGGGACCCAGACGCGATTGCTTCTTCTCGATCAATCTCGCCGCCCAGGCGTCGTCGGCGTGGCCAGAGCTGTCGAGCCATGATTGCAGGAGCGCGTGCTGTTCTTCGTCGACATCGGTTTCGACCGATTCGTCTTCGTGTGTCACGCCGCCGACGGGAGGACGAGGATGCCGCTTCGTCAAGCCCGGAGGCCAACCCCGAGACGGGTGCTCATGTGTGGCTGCATGGCCGCCCCCTTGAGGGGATCCCCGGTGCCTCTCCTCTAGCTCAGCCTTCTGGGCCTCGGCCATTTCCAGATTGGACCCTTCGTCGAGAATTGGAGCCGGCATGCGCATGGCGAGTGCAATGCGCAGCCAAGTGAAGCCGTTGCCGTCCAGCAACAGCCCGTCAAGGAAGAGGGCCGCCAGGAGCAGGACGCCAGCGGCGGAGAGAACGAGCGCCCCTTTCTCGGCCAGCGACGGCTCCCATGCCAAACGCACGGACACGCCTTCGGCGTCCGACTCGATTGGCATCAAGATGAACCCAGGGCCCGCCCGAAAGATCGGGATCTCATGCTCAACGTCTCCGTCGCTCATGTAGGCGTGCCAATTGGGATAGTAGGCTTCGCGCCAGTAGAGCCAGGTGATATTACCCGGGGAGATCCTCGAATCCAACCTGACTGTGTCAGGCCTTACTCTCACCACGGACGTGTCATTGAGTTCAATCCCCTGCCGGCCTCTGACAAGCCAGGTCAGCAGATTCCCCAGAAAACGTGCCTCCTCACCATTGTTATATGCAACCACATGCGACAGCAAATTCATGCCTGACCAAACGACCCGTCCGCGTCCCAGCTCACCCGCGATGACGATGGGATGGCCTTCAACGGAGAGGACCGCACGCCCCCAGTCTCGAACCTCCGACTTGTCGGCGCTTGAGACGCTCCATGGATCTTGTTCCCATATGAGGGGGCTGAAGTCCACAAGGCTTACATCTCCGGCCACGTCGGGATCACCTAACTCATACTGAGAGGCACGTCCATAGTCCGTCCATGCCAGACTGCCTGCAGGTAATACCGGGGGCGCATTCTCGAACTCCCACTCGGGGATCTCGAATTGCCACCCGGTATCAACGAATATCGATCCCCCAGCACTCACATAGTCGTATAAGAGTTCCCAGGCGCGGGTGCCTTTCGAGTATGTGTAACCATGGAGGATCACCGCATCGAAGTTCTTAAGATCCTCGAGGGAGTATGTATCAAGATCACCGTTCCCCTCGACGAGCAACCCCCGGTCGTAAGGCAAGACACCTTCGTTGGCGAGGCGGAACAAGTAGAAGAAGACGCGCTTCTCAGGGGCCCCGATGACCAGGAAGGCTGGCCTCGTCGTCGATGACAGCATTGGCTCCCCATGCGGGTTGGCCCACAGATCCCAGTCAGTTGCGCCCATCACCTGAGTCCAGCCTGCTTCTTGGAACCTATCTACCGAATCATATTTGGGGTTGAGAATCACATGGCTCAAACCAAGCCAGTCCGCAAGGTCATTGAGTGCCCCCGGCGTGCCGTCATGCTCGGAGAAAAGCACATTGATCTCGTATCCCCACATCAAGTGTATGAGAGACAGTTGTTGGGTGTACGAAGCAATTTGGGTCGTGTCTGAGTAGGCGGCGAAGTCCTGCGCCAAAGTGGCCATGTAGGGTGATATCTCAATCCGCAGGGGGCGCTCGGGAGGTAAGTAGCTCTCGATCTCCAGACTCATTCCACTCTGAAGAGGATTGTCCCTGACCTGAAGCGGAGGCCACTTACTTGGAGACAACTGTTGTGCGAGGCTTTCGACCTTGGCTAAGCAAGGCGAGGACAAATCTCCACTCAGCCTGCCGTCTTCGCATTGTTCCAGAAACTCGTCGACCTCGCGATCGGTTGGAGATGAGAC
>MGOM01000088.1:24595-26352 GCA_001797105.1 Chloroflexi bacterium RBG_19FT_COMBO_62_14 | reverse complement strand
TGGGGGAGGGGAATCAATTCCAGGAGGAAGAGGACGGCTATAGTCTGCACACGGTGCTCAACATGAATGGGGATCCCAGCCCTCAGACCCTTGAAGGATGGCGTGAATCGATGGACGCCTCGATCCGCAAAGAGAACGGATGGCTGGCGTTGGCGGGGCTATTCTGGCTGCATGAGGGCGAGAACCGCTTCGGATCGGAGCCCTCGAATGACATCGTTCTGCCGGCTCCTGCCGCTCCGCCGATTGCCGGATCTATCCTCCTGGAACACGGCAGAGCTCGCCTGCAAGGCTTCACACCGGGATTGCTCAAAGTCGATGGGAGGGATGTCGATCAGGCAGTGCTCGCGCCAGACACCTCGGGTGATCCGAACCGGATCAGCCTGGGTCCTCTGGCGATGATCATCCTCGAGCGAGGCTCGCGGACAGGGGTTCGCTTATGGGACAACAGCCGCGCGGATCGGCTGAGTTTCCCTCGCCGAATTTGGTTCCCCGAGGACCCTTCGTGGCGGATCCACGCCGACTTCCATCCCCATGATCCTCCGAAGCGTCTTCTGGTGCCCTCGGTGTCAGGGGACGAGTTGGAAGAGGCCGGACCAGGCCGGGTCGCCTTCAACTCCCAGAGCGCGGTTCATCATCTTGAGGCGCTCAGCACGGACGCTGGTGGGTTATGGTTGATCTTCGGCGATCGGACGAATGGGAACGAGACCTATCCTTCCGGCCGTTTCCTGACCTGCCCCGCTCCGGAGGCCGGCAAGGTGTTGGTCGACTTCAACCGGGCCTACAACCCTCCCTGTGCCTTCACGATGTTTGCCACCTGCCCTCTCCCACCGGCGCAGAATTCACTTGAGCTTCGGATTGAAGCCGGTGAACGCTTCGTGCCGCATCCGGGCGCGCTGGCGTGATTTCTGGTCATGTGTTTGGAGGATCAGGCCGTGACGGGGTCTGCTCGCTGTGCTTCTACGAGCCAGAACGCGGTGCGGTGAGGGGAGTCAACCAGGCCGGGCGAATTGACCTGGCTGGGACTGTGGGGGTTGATCGCCGGAGTGATCTTGCTCTTCGCACTACCCCATGTCCACTTTCAGCGTCAGGAGGTCCGGGCGTGAAGTCCGTCGATGAGGGCGATCGGCACGGCCGCCTGTGATCCCCTGGTTTCACTCGGTCACGGCTGGACGACCGGGTGCAGTTCTTGCCACGTCTTGCCCCCGTTCGTGGTAATCACGAGCGCGCTGACACCATCGGATTGTGCAACGGCCCAGCCGGACTGGTCATCGACGAACGAGAACTGACCGTCCCAGGCGACCAGCTTCACCGGATCCCAGCGCCCGCCGCCATCCTCGGTAAACGAAATCGTACGGTCGAATGAGAAGGCCACGTCTTCGGTGATGAACTCAATCGTCCCAGGGGGAGCAGCCCGGATGGTCCATGAGCCTCCGCCGTCATTGGTCCAGTACAGGTAGCCTCTCTTGTTCGTCCATGGGTTGTCCGTGTTGGCCCGAGTCTCGTCGTACTGCTGACAATTGACCGCCAGCGCCCCACGGTATTGGCTGAATAGCCGCGGCGAGTGAACCCAGCATAAATTCGGGTAATCGAACGCGCCCGGTTCAGAAGCCGGCGGCGGGAGTGGGAGCGAGATCCAGGTCTGGCCGCCATCGAGCGTGCTCTCCAGAGACAACCCCTCAACCACCCCGTGACAGTCGCGTGTCATCCATCCGGTGTCGGCATCGATGAACGTCAGGCCGGTTTTGTCGCAGCCTTGG
>MGOM01000088.1:21648-24544 GCA_001797105.1 Chloroflexi bacterium RBG_19FT_COMBO_62_14 | reverse complement strand
TCACGTGTAGTGTAGAGCGCCACGTACTCATGCATCATCCCCGCCCCGAGGTCGATTAGAAGCCAGCCATCCTTGTCCCCCGAGAAGCCGATGAACTTGGGAATGAAGATGTCCAGCCCGGTGATATCGAGCGGGTTGCCGCGCTGCCAGGTGAGGCCGCCATCGTCCGTCCCCCAGACAGTCGTCAATCCAATTTGCTCGTACGGATTCGGAGACGAGTAGATCACCCAGCCCCGGGAGTCGTCCAGGAAGGCGCCAATCGCCGATTTGGCGGTGCCCGCCTCTTGCGGCTCGGGTTCGGGAGGCGTGACGTCCCGCCAGCTCCGACCGCCATCGAGGGTGTACAAAACGTGGCCGCTTGCGCCTTCGTAGCCGCCGATCCCCCAGCCGACTGAACCGTCCACCATGTGGATCAAGCGGATTCGAACCGGCGATCCGGCGACGAGCGTCGAGAGCGGCGTCGCAACGGGGGTCGGAGTCACAGTCGGAATGACCGGCTGCGCTGTCGGCGAAGGACTGAGGGTCGCGGGCCGCGGCGAAGGCGCGTGAGTCGCTGTAGCCTCTGGCAAAGGCACGAACGGGGTCGCCGTCGGCGCTGAACCGGCGCGTGTGCAGGCCACGCCGAGCAGGGCGATGAGTGCGCCTTCGACTACCGGCCAGAGAGTACCGGCGTGCTTTCTGGATGAGGATGTGTAAGTTGGGGTGATCACGGCCCCGAAATTATAGCCCCGGGTTCGCCCGCTGATGACAGGTCACGCAAGATGGCGTCGGGCGAGACGAGCGCTTACGCGGTCGAACGGATCGGCCAGGATGCGCACTGCAACGTGCTTTCAATCGGGTTTGATCCGGCTGTGAAGCCCCCGATGGACGTACTCAAGAGATCGCCCTCGATGACGAATGGGTAAACGCCACGGAAGCATCCGGTGAGGGATGCTTCCGCAAGACGAGGGGTCGAACAGCGGCCGGGGAACCGCTCAAACTTGAGGACGAGCTGACTCGGCTTCACCCGCAGGAGTGATGCGCACTCCTTTCCAGAAACCCACGTAATCCTTTATCCTCTCGGCGGCCGGGCTTGGGTCAGGGTAGTACCAGGCAGCGTTCCGATTGAACTGACCGTCGACCTCGAGGTCGAAGTAACTGGCTACACCCTTCCAATGGCATGTCGTGTGGTGATCGCTAGATCTGAAGTGATGGCGCTGGATAGATACCGGAGGGAAATAGTGATTGCCTTCCACGACGATCGTCTCGTTGCTCTCGGCCAGCACCCTCCCATTCCAAACGGCCTGCATCCGCATGCTCGCTCGCCTGCCCTGGATTCACCCCGCGGACCTTGGATCTGCCACCGGGGGCGTTTGTTACCCGATCTTCATTTCAGACGCACAATAGGCCATGGATCTTACCCAAGGACCTTCCGGAGGCTCGAGCACTCTGACTGAGCAAGGCCGCCGGCTGCGGGAGCCATGTCACTCAGCCCTTGCTCTACTTCCCTATTAACCGCTTGGCCAGCTCGACGGCGCCGGTCGCATCCTCGGCGTAGCCATCGGCGCCGATCTCGTCCGCCCAGCCCTGCTTGACCGGAGCGCCGCCGACCATGACCTTGACCTGGCCACGCAAACCGGCCTGCTCGAGCGCCTGGATCACCTTCCGCTGTCCGACCATCGTCGTTGTGAGCAAAGACGACATCCCCAAGAGGCCGGCACCGGTCTCCTTGACCTTGGCCACGAAGGCCTCAATGGGCACGCTGACCCCCAGGTCATGTACTTCAAAGCCGTTTGCCGAGAGCATGATCCCGACGAGCGACTTGCCGATCTCATGGATGTCGCCATGAACCGTCCCGATGACGGCCGTCCCGGCCACCCCCGGCGCCTGCTGCCTCTGCTTCAATTCGGGTTCTAGGATCTTCATCCCGGCTTGCATCGCCCGGGCGGCCATGACCAGATGCGGGATGAAGTACTCGCCGCACGAAAACTTCTCTCCCACAATGTGCATCGCCGGAGTCAACGCCTCATCGATGATCTGGACCGGCACGATGTGAGCGGCCAAGGCCCTCTGCACATAGAGCAGCGTGGCCTCCTGGTCCCCACCAACAACACAATCACGGATCTGGCTTAGGAGCTCACTGTCCATCAGGGTCCTCCGAATCGTTCGTGATCTCGCCGTCGGGCTGCTTCATGCTTCGGGGAGCGGGGGCAGACTATCCATGCCGAATTGTCTTGCGGTCGCAGTGGCAATCCGACGCAGCTCCGTTCGTAACTCACCTGGGACCGGCGCGGGCTCGTACTTGCTCACCAACACATCAACCCGTGCCCTGGCGCGATCTAGGGTCGACGGTGCACCCTTCTTCTCCCAGGCGTCGAGCGATCCGCGATCGATGATCTCCGACGGGATGTAGAACTCCCGCTGGAACCACTTGGCGGTGTGAGGCAAGGCAAGGTAGTCGGCCCGATGACCGAGCCCCCGAATCAGGTCAAGGGCAATCGGATCGTCGCGGACCTCGATGCCACGGATGAGGCGCCGGGCCATGCCGATGATCTCAGCATCGACCACCAGTTTCTCGAAGCTCTGACAACTCTCGAAATCGAGCATGCCTGCCCCGGAGACCATGTTGACGCCGGCCAAGGCAGCCAGGATCGCTCCGCCGGCCGACTCGAGACCCGCCTGCGCATCCACGATCTTCGAGTCGCTCATTCCCAAATAAGCATGCGTCGGCAAGCCGAGGGTTTTGCCAACCTGGACGTAAGCACAGTCGATGATCCAGGTGCCGACATCGCCCATCGGAGTCGTCCCCTGGCGCATGTCGAAGACGGACGGCGAGCCACCCCAGACGATCGGAGCCCCCGTCTTGGCCAACTGGCAGATTGTGATCCCGCTCAGACACTCGGCGGTGTGCTGGACC
>MGOM01000088.1:2229-21638 GCA_001797105.1 Chloroflexi bacterium RBG_19FT_COMBO_62_14 | reverse complement strand
CAGTGGCGCCCGCCAGCGGCATCGAGACCAGTTCGGAAGGTATCCCGGCGTGGGCGCAGTCGATCATGTTCTGGCATGTGAGATCGCTCCACAGGAGCGGCGGCGAGGGACAGACATCGAAGACGGCGAGCGGTTTCTCGGCCAGTTCTCGCTCGCCGCCGGCCGCCGCGACGAGCATCTCCCTCATCGTCCACCAGGTGTCCTTGCGGAAGGCGCCGGTGATGATCGGCTTGCGCATGAAATTGAGCGCCAAGTACAGGCGGTAGAGATCACCGATCTCTTCAACCACATCGGCGCAGACCATAGCGGTGCTCTGGGCGTCGAGTTGCGGCAGCATCTCGACCAGTTTGACAAAACGGACGAAGTCGGCAGTCAACGGCGGCCGCTGGCGCTGTGTCTGGCTGTCGAGCACGGATATCGCCGCCGAGCCTGGGTCGAATTGAACACTGTTCCCCCCATAGTGCACGACGGGAGCGCCCATCCGATCGTACAAATGGAACTCATTGGGCGCCGTCTTGAGCGATTGGCGCACGATCCGTTCGGGGATGCGGGCGATCTGCGAATCAGAATCGACTTCAGCGCCCGCTTCGGCCAGCAGGTTGAGCGCCTCCTGATTGTGAACGCGCACCCCCGGATCGAGCAGGAGCTGGAAGCCTTCGTCGATCACCTTGCTGACGACGTCATCATTCAGTATTTGAAGCGTGGGGCGCATTACACGGCCTCCTGGAATGACCTTTCTTCGGGATCGGCATGGCTGCGGCAGGAGGGTCGTCGCATCCAGAGTATTGTAGGGGCTTCGCCGATTAGCGACAGGCTTGGTCTCCACCTAATACGGAGGACGTTCATCACCAAGACCGCATTGCCGCTGGCCCGGCAGTGACTTATCCACGTCCGGCGCCCGGCCTCTCCGAACTCGGCGGGCTACCAGCGTTCGTATCGGATGAGATCGGCCTTCGGCCGGCGCGTCTTCCCACCCGGCCCATCCGCCGGATACCCCAGCGGCGTCATCACAAGCGGTTCGACAACAGCCGGGATCCCCAGCACCCGGCGTGCGGCTTGAGCATCGAAGGCGGCCACCCAGCATGTCCCGAGGCCAAGATCCGTGGCAGCCAGGATGAGGTGGTCCATGACGATCGCTACATCAACTCGGTGAAAGGATGTCCCGTCATCCCGAACCCAGGCTTCAGCGGGTACGGCGCATGCACAGATGATCAGGGGGGCCTGAACGAACCACTCCTTGTCGTACACCCGGCGGAGCTCTGCCTCCCTTCCGCGTGTGTGAATGACGATAAGCCGGAAGGGTTGGAGGTTGCTCGCTGTCGGCGCGAGGCGCGCCGCTTCGAGGACCTGGGCCAGCTTGTCGTCTTCTACCGGGCTCGATTGAAACGCGCGCACACTTCGGCGCGCTTCGGCAAGCTGCAGGAAGTCCATTTGAGCTTCTCCCCGGCCGGACGAGCAGTGTACTCAATGGGAGTCTAGCACACGATGGAGGGCGTCCGTGCACTAGCAGATAGGCTAGGCTCCCTCTTGGAGGATGTGACAGGCTCGGCGGAAGGCAGTCTTGAACATGACGGAGCAACACGGTAGCGGCCACACGCAGGCGGAATGGGTACAGACGACCCCTACGCCATTTCGCCCCTTACGGTGATCGACCTAGGTGAGCAAGATCGGGGGTGGACCAGGGATATGCACCGGTGTCCGGCGCCGAAATCCCAGATTCGGAGGATCTTGGCGTGCAGGGAAGGACATGGGTAGTCGCCGAGGGACGATCCGGAACAATTACTTGCGCTCGTACCTGCGCCAGGCTAGGAACACGCCAATCCACAGGGCCAGCGTCCCCACGGTAAGGACGAGATCCAGCGCCGTCAGTGTCGAGAAGGGCTCGGGCAGGTCGCGCAAGAGGAAGAGGTAGAGGCGGAATCCGACCAGTAAGGCCCACAAGACCGAGAGGCCAAGGGCAAACTGGGAGAGATCGTGGTGCAGTCCCGTCGGCGGGGCGGAAGCGGGCTTGGATTCGCCCTTGGGCACGGCCTTGTTATGGCGCCGAAGCTTGCGTCGTCGGAGTAAGTCGGTGGTCACATAACCTGCGACGAGGATCAGGAGCAGCCATCCGACGGGGCCATTCAGAACGGAAAGAAGGATCGCGATGAGATCTGCGGTTGGCATGTCTTGTGCTTGGAGCCTGGCTCCCCTCCGGAACCTTCGGCGTTCTCTCGCCTTGCTCTATCTGGTGCTCGCCGGCTTCCGCTGCTCGGCCAAGCGGTCCAATCAGGAGGCTTCCCTCGTCCATGGTAGCCCTCCCCAAGATGTTACGGACTTACAGTCGCCTTACAGACGCTCCTCTGGCCTAATGGGCAAGACACATATGCTGCTCGGCCAGAATGGCAGACCCCATCAGCCGGTTTGACCCCCGTCCGGCGAGGGAGTCTCTCCCGAGGCCTCGTCCGGTGTCAAGACAAGAGGGGGATTCCCAGAAGGGGGAAGGCCAGGAACGCAACTTGAGGTTTACAGAAACGAGATGTCGCCAGGGGGATCCCCCGAGCACTCGCCTCACGGGGGAATGAGACAGAATCCCAGCCTGGCGTGTGGCCCCGGCTGGGAAGGTCAAGCGATCTTCAGCATCATCGGCGGCGATGAAGACTAGGGCACCGCGCCCGCCGTAGCTAAGGCGGCTGCGCGTTGAATGCGATCACTCCTCAGGCAACGTGACGAACAGACATCCGGCAGGGATCCCACCAGGATGACTGTCGAGGTCTCCCTGAGACACCTCGAACGGACCTAGAGCAAGCACGTACTCTCCGTTGGTCTCGGGCTCGAATATCAAGCTGTCGGCCTCATCGTTCGAGAACGAATCCAGCTCGCTCATTTGGTAGTCATAAATCCCCGTCCGGCCGTATGTGAAGTCTGTGCTGATCTTATAGGGCCGATCCTGCTCGAGGGTCACGTAGAACAGCAGTCTGCCGCTGCGAGAGAAGATCTTCAAGGGATAGCACTTGTCGCCGGTCCACATTGCTGGTGGAGCGAATGCGCGCAGGAGGGTCACGATGCCTCCGGTCTTCCACGGATATCCGGCGGCCGGCTCCTGGGCAAGGACGCTCCCCAGAGGCCGCTCGAGGTCAAGGATGTCCCGATAGATGAGGCTGAACCCACGATCGAGCATCACTTCTCGAGCGTCGCGGTAAGGCATCCCGATCACGTCGGGAACGATCGTCAGCCCCGCCGGGAGGGCGGTCGGGACGGCGACCTCGGTGGGCGGCACCACCGCCGTGGCAGGCAACGGTTCCATCACAGTGGCCGACGGGAAAGGTGTCGCGCTTGGGACCTCCGTTGTTGTCGCAGTGGGGATCGGGGTCACCGTGCTCAGGATGGGCTGGGGTACTGTCGGGCTCGCCACCCGCGTGACAGCTCTCGGGCCGCAGCCTGCGAGCAGACAGGCCAGACACAATAGTCTTGTCACCCCTGGCGGGTTAAGTCGTCGAGAGGGTCTCATGCGCGTCACAAGCACACCCGGGTGGGTAAAGCCGTACTCGCGATCCCTTGGGAACAAGTACTGGTTGGGGCGTGCCTCATCGGGGACTGGCAACGCTCCGGCCCGCACAGTCTACTTCCGGTTGCGCTCAATAGTCAATCATTTGGTCGGGAAGATTGCACGCGGATTCTGTATGGCATTAGGCGTGGTTCCCAGGTAGTCGAAGGATCTGGATCTCGGCTCCCGAGGAGCATGACGCAGTTCCGCGGCTGAACCCTCAACACAACCAACGACGATGATATGATTGAGCCGGAGGATCGCGCATGGCCAAGATATCGACCGACCCACGCCTGCAACCTCTGCGCATGGCCGTTCTCGGCCTGGGCCTGATCTTGCTCGCCGTAGCCGTCTTCCTCGCCCTGCGCCCGACGGCGGAGCCTGCGGCCACCGCTGGACCCGCTCAACCGGTCCCTGTTGATGAAATCCCTCGGGTCAACCTGTTGGATGCCAAAGTAGCGTACGAGTCGGAGGCTGCGGTCTTTGTCGACGTCCGTGACGAGGATTCGTACGCCAGCAGCCACATCCCCGGCGCGATCTTGATCCCCCTCGGCGACTTGTCTGACCGCGCGGGCGAGCTCGACCTGAATGCCTGGATCATCACCTATTGCACCTGACCGGCCGAGGAATCCAGCGCCCGTGCGGCGCAGATCCTGCTCGAGGATGGTTTCGCACGAGTGACTCCTATCCTGGGCGGCTTTCGGGCTTGGATCCAGGCCGGCTATCCGATCGAGCCATAGGCGCGCGAGGCGCCGAATGCGTCGCAACATCGGCAAGGAGTGACTGTCTCTCGGCAGGCCCCCCCTCCCTATAGCAGCCCTCCTCTATCCCCGCACGCGCGGGAAACGCATACCGCTCTCAAACGGATGTGCAAATCATGGATCAAGACTGAAGTCTGAAGACCCCACGTGGGGACCAAGTCGTCGGAACACATCCGCCGCCTCGGCGGCAGTTGCCGCCTGCAGGCGGCCGTGCTGAACATCGATCATGAATGGCACGGCTCGGGCATCGATCACGCCTAGCCGATCGATGCGCACGAGAAGAAGCGCGCTCCGGCGCGTGTCGGCCAACCCCTGCTGATCGAAGATCGCATTACCCAGGCTGTAGAGGACCAGACACCTCCGAGCCATCCGGCAGGGTATCCTTTCGGCGGGTTGCAGGACGTGAGGATGATGGCCCCAGATCAGCGCCGCACCGGCTCCTATCAGCGCGTGCGCGATCGCAAGTTGGCGCTCATCAGGAGCGCCCTTGTACTCCCCTCCCCAGTGGATGGACACGACAACGATCGCCCCTCCATCATGTGCCATCCTGACGGCGTCGGTCGTTCGATCCAAACTTAATGCACTGGACACATCGTCCAACGCCAAGAAAGTCAGCCGCAATCGCCCGACTACTCGGTCAACGTGACCCTCGGGCCCGAGAGGTTCAATTCCTGCCGAGGCCAGTAGCGCCCGTGTAACCTCTGTCCCCGACGGACCACAGTCCAGGCGATGATTATTGGTCACCGAGAGCAAGTCGAACCCCGCCTCGGTCAGCACCGGCAGCTGTTCCGGCGGAGCGCATAGGTTATAGCCGGACCGTCTCACCGTAGACGGGCCGCCCAGAGGTGATTCCAGATTCGCCAGGACGAAATCGGCCGAAGACAGGGCCGGGCGCAACAGGCGAGTGACCTCTGCCGGCGGAGCATCAGCTGCCAACACTCCTCGGCCGACCATCACATCGCCGAGGAAGGCCAGGGTGACCAGATCACTCGGCGGTGCGAGGCCGATGAGCCAGGTCAGGAGGAGAATGAGAAGCGCCCGCGGTCCCATCTTCTGACCGCGGGCGCCCGTCCTAAGGGGAAGGCCCATTTCGCGTTCGGTCTAAGGCGCCATGAAGCTGCTCGTCCACTCCGGTGGCGGCGGCGCATTCCCGGCTTCGACAGCTTCCTGCCACTGTTCATCCGTCATCCGGCCGGCGACCGGGACCGGAAACTCGTAATAGGTGAACACGGCTCCGACGGCCATACGCCAGGGCTCGTCGGGCAGGACGACGTACATCTCGGTCGGCTGGCCGATGGCCTCCTCAAGGGCCGCCAATTGGCCCGTCTGATCCAGTCCGGTAGCGACGTCGGCGATCAGGGCCGCCTTCTGGTCTTCGAGGTTGCGATCGGATGGGTCTTGCGTGTCGGCAGCCGCCAGGGTCAGCTGCTCCAGAACGCCGCCGAAATACTTGATATGCCAGTAGTCATCGTCGGTGAGAGGCTGACCAGCGAGCTCGCTCTCGGCGGCCGCCTTAAGGAACTCGAGCTCCGTCATCAGATTCTCGAGGTTGAAGCGAGTGAGGTCGGTGAGCAGGCCGCGGCTCTCAAGCCCATCGCGTGTCATCTGGGCCAAGGCCAGCAGCCGAGCGAAGGCCTCGGGGTTCGGCTCAACGTAGCCATGCGGCGGACCCTCCTCCGGGCCGCCGCCCAACTCGGCCATCACCTGCTTGGCATACAGGATCGTGTCGTGTTTCAACTCCGTCCACGATCCGAGCGCGGTGTGCAGGTCCTTACGGACCCAAGCTAGCGTCTGCATGAAAGCCGGGAAGCGCTCGTCTTTCTCCTCAATCACCGGCTGAAAGGCATACAGCCAGCTCCAGTACAGGTTTTGTGTCCACGAGTCCATTCCCAGACCTGCGATCTCTAGCCGGACCTTAGTCATCTGGGCGTCGAACTTCTCGTAGTGTGTCTCGCCCATCTCTTCCAGGATCACCAAGGCTTCATCCGACCCCATGGCGGCGAAGAAGTCGAGACCCTTGGGAAGGCCGCGCGGATCATCCGGGGTCCCGACGTTGCGCCAGATCATCTGACCGAAGACATACGCATCCAGGGTGAAGCGCTGGCCCATAAAGCGGAACCCCTGGGTGGCCTCGGTCTTGTCCTCCGTGATCCAAACCCACATCGAGTTCACTTGCGGCGGTGGAAGCTGACGGACGGCAGCGGTGAACGCCTCCAGCTTCGCATCGTCGGCGAAGGACTCCAGGGGAGCGGACGCGCCGAAGACCGAGTCGGAGAGCACGCCGTACTCCTGATAGGAGAGGTCGTCCGCTTTCCCGACAATGAACACGGTGGGGTCGTAGATGCGCTGCCACAACTCGGTTGCGGGAACGCCGTCGGCGTCCTCGGCCTGGCGCAGGGCCTGGACAAGCAGCAGCGCCCGACGGGTCTCGAATGCATCGCGCGCCCGCATCGTCATTCGGCCGTACCACATCATCGCCTTGAAGTAACGCTTGAGTTCGTCGCTGCGGGTGTAGTGTCCGCGGGGGACGTACTGACTGTAGTCTTCGATGAGCTTCTTGTCGGCGGGGAGATCTGCGCGGTCCCAGATCGGCGATATCTGCGCGCCAGCATGGGCCTCGATGAGGGCCACTTCGGAGGCGACTAGATCGGCGACTGCTTCTGGGACCGGTGTGGGGAGTTCGAGCAATTGCGCACCGACGGCGAAATAGGCCAGGTTGCGGCGCGCCGGTTCCTCGAGCGGTGTTCCCTGCAATTGTTGAACCTGGTCCTGGCTGACGGTGATCATGGCATTCGTCAGAGAGTTCAAGGTCGCGATGAAGTGGGTTGTTTCCAGATCACGGAGCATCTTGTCGAAGATCAGGTGGTAGATGTGGAACACGGCATCGGTCGTGATGAACAAAGGTTGGTCCGAATAGCGGAAGGACTCGTAGATCTGGTAGAACTCTCGGTACATCCCGGGCACAGGCGGAGCAACGACAAAGCCGTTCTGCGCTAGAAGCTCGCGCTGGGCCGGACTCAGTTCGAGGCCGTCAATCGGCTCGACCTGGGAAAGGTCGACGGGGAGTGTGTAGCCACCCGAGAACCGGGCCGGCAAGTTGACCTGGATCGATGGATACGTCGAGAAAGCACCGGAGTAGACCCCCGGCGGAGGGGTCGGCGCGGGACCACCGGGTGGCGATGTCGGGCCGGTCGCCGGGCTCGTGGACGGCACCGTCGCCGGGGTCGGCGTCGTGGGGAGGATCGAGAGCAAGGCGTTGCACGCCAGCGAGAACGAGGCGAACCCGGCGAAGATCAACCAGGGGATCGAGCGCGTGTTCCGTTTCATCCTGTCCTCCATGTGAAGCTTAACGACCGGGGATGCGTGGTCCCCCATCTGCAGGCACGCCGGCCATCGCCTGGATGTCGACCTGGCCCAGGATCTCGACGCCTTCAATTCCGCCAACAACGCTCAGGCGCAAGAGGCGTCCGGGGGTCGCGGCGATCGCGGTGAAGCCGAAGCCGTTCCACTCCCAGACCTTGAGGTCGCGTGCAAAAGCCGGCGAGGGATCGTCGTAATCATGCTCAAGGGTGAGTAGCTCTTGACGGCCGTCCTGGTCGAGGTCTGCGGTCGTGAAACTCGTGATTGGATCGGCCAGGGCAGAGCCGGCCCACAACTCGCGGAGACGTCCTTGGCCGTCCCAGCCGATCAGGATCAGGTGGCAACTCTGGCCACGGCTATCGTGAAAGGAGTCGATCCTTCCCGCATGTGGCAGCAAGCGATCGGTCGGCAACGCCTCGAAGGAGCGCCACACGAGCAGGCTCACTTCGGGCCTTCCGTCGAGGTTCAGATCAGTGATCCCGGCCTGACGTACCGTCCATTCCGCGGGCGATCGCCAGAGAATCGACGCCCCAGATCGAAGAGCCAGGCCCCCATCTGCAACATCCAAGGACTCAGATGTCCCGTCTTGGTTCAAATCGGCCTGGACGGGCATCTCGACCGGCTTTCCCGCACTCATGAGGGGAGATCGGCGCAGGCCGGTTTCGGTAAGCACCCAGGATCGCAGGCGGACCGGCGAGATAAGCGACAGGGACGACAGGCCGAGGATGAGTAGCCAGCGGGCGATAGGCGAGCTTACGCGCTGGGGCCCATTCAAAGCCGAAGAGCTTACTAAGGACGCAGAGCTGTGCGGCCCCGGCCGCGGAGAAAGAGGCATAGCAAAATCGCATTGTACATCGAAGCCCAATCATGACGCCATACCGGCACCTCGGAGATGCGTGGAGGGAACGCTCCGAGCTGTTTCAGACGGGACCACGTTGCCCAGATGATATAGTTGAAGGCGGCAGGCCGCGGCTGGATGCGGGAGAAGGAGGAGTTGTCCCATGGCAAAGTCGAATATGATCCTAACCCTTGCGAAGGTACTTGTCGCCGCGGCCTGGGCGGATGGAGTAGTCTCCCATCAGGAAATCAACAGCCTGAAAGACCTGCTCTTCCACCTACCCGGCCTGACTGGTCGGGAATGGGCGAACCTGGAGATGTACATCGAGTCGCCGGTCGGGGAGGCGGAACGTGATCGCCTGGTGAACCAGCTCGTGGAACTGATTTCCTCCACGTCCGACAGCGTCCTTGCACTCCACGCGCTGGACGAGCTTGTGGCTGCCGACGGTGCCATTGGCGATCAAGAGCGGCAGGTGATCGAGGAGGTCAAGCGACAGATCCACTCTGCCGGCGTCGGGCTTCTGGGGCAACTGAGCAGGGTCGTCAAGTCCTCAGTGGGACGGCGTTCGGAAGCCTTGTCCGCTGCACCGAACCGGGAGGAGTACTTCGAGGACTTCATCAAGAACAAGGTTTACTACAGGTTGCGGCAGCGGCTGGCCGATGAGGGTAGGCCCTTCGAGATCCCCGAGTCCAGCCTGCGCAAGTTGGGCCTGGCCGGAGGGCTGATGGCGCGAGTGGCCGAAGTCGACAGGGAAGTGACCGGGGGCGAGACAAATGCGATGATCGAAGCCTTGCACCGCAGCTGGGACTTGAAGCAGGAAGAGGCGGTTTTCGTGGCGGAGGTTGCGCTCGCCGAGGTCACGCCCGAGATGGACTACTACCGCCTGACGCGCGAGTTCTTCACAACGACTGACGAGGCCGAGCGCGTTCGTTTTCTGGATGTCCTCTTCTCGGTGGCCGTCGCCGACGGATCTGCCTCGAATGCTGAGATTGAGGAGATTCGGGCCATCGCGCTCGCGCTCAAGCTTACCCACCAGCAGTTCATCCAGGCGAAGGTCAGGGTCCCACGAGAGTTACGGGAGACCTAGGGGGTTGTCCCGGCCACCGTAGCAGTTTTGGGCTTCGCCGATGCGCACAGGTTGTGGAGTCCAGGAGCTTTACTTCTGGCCGCGAGCGGGCATGGTCGACGGCCTCCCTTCCGAGGCCTTCCCCATAATCCCTTTCACATATGGAATCTCACGGCGAGCGGGTTCGCGGCTGCGCACTCCAGAGGACTCACCCCTCTCTACGTCTTGCGAAAGCCAAGCAGCCGCAGCGCGTTGAGCACGACCAGAAGCGTGCTGGACTCGTGGACG
Source organism: Chloroflexi bacterium RBG_19FT_COMBO_62_14 (assembly GCA_001797105.1). GTDB lineage: Bacteria > Chloroflexota > Anaerolineae > Anaerolineales > E44-bin32. The sequence goes on along the minus strand of MGOM01000088.1, from coordinate 11,799 downwards.
ACGATCGCCGGTCCGACTCCTGTCAGCCCGGTCACGGCTGCCAGTACCAGAACCCCGATCACACCCAACGCGATCGTCAGGTTCTGGTTGACAATCTGCCGCGTCAGACGACCGAGGGCAAAGGCGTACGGAAGCGCCAGCAGGTCGTCAGCCATGAGCGCCACGTCGGCGGTTTCCAGAGCGACGTCGGTACCTGCTCCGCCCATGGCAATCCCGACGGTTGCCGCCGCCAATGCGGGGGCATCGTTCACCCCATCGCCTACCATAGCCACATGGGCGTAGCGCTGACGGAGGGACATCACCGTCCGTACCTTGTCGTCGGGCATCAGACCGGCCTCGACCTGCGTCACCCCCACCTCGGCGGCAACGGCCTCGGCCACAGCCCGATGATCACCGGTCAACATGACGATCGGTCCCATCCCGGCCGACTTCAGGGATGCGAGGCTCTGTCTGGCCTCCGGACGCGGTTGATCGGCCAGGCCGATCACGCCAAGGTAGATTCCGCTCAGTTGGACGATCATCGTCGTCTTGCCTTCTGCGGCCAGCCGGAGCAGAACCGATTGCATCTCCGCTGGGAGATCGGCCTCGTCGACGGCGAAGTATCGCTCACCCCCCACGCGGGCGATCTCCCCTCGAATCTCTCCTTGCACGCCGAGACCACTTGCATCGCTCAGGCGATCGGGAGCTTCAAACCGAAGGCCTAAGTCCGAGACGTGGCGGACGACGGCCACGGCCAATGGGTGGGCGGAACGGCTCTCGAGCGAGGCTGCCACGCGTAGCAGCTGCTGTGAGGTTGCGTCGCCCAGGGGGATCGCAGTGGTGACCTGGGGGGATCCTCGAGTGAGCGTCCCGGTCTTATCGAACGCCACCGCCCGCACCCGGCCGAGATTCTCGAGGTGGACGCCGCCCTTGATCAGCACCCCGTTGCGCGCGCCCTGGGCAATCCCAGCCAGGACTGCCGATGGCGTTGCCAGTGCCAACGCGCAAGGTGAGGCGGCGACGAGCAGGCTGATGGCTCGGATCAACGACTGGCGCAAGGAGAGCAGCCCCAAAGCCGGCGGGAGAACGGCGGTCAGGACGACGGCGCCCAAGACGGCCGGCACGAACCATCCCTGAAGCCGCTCGACTGTCCTCTCGGTCGGTGACTTCTGCGTCTGGGCTTCTTCAATCAACTGGAACACGCGCGCCAGCGTCGAATCGGCCGAGAGCTTCGTGACCTCGACCTCGATCGCTCCAGACCCATTGACCGTTCCTGCGAACACCTCGTCCCCGACCTCTTTCTGGACCGGCATGCTCTCACCGGTCACGGGGCCCTGGTCTATCGTCGTGCTGCCGCGGATGAGCCGGCCATCTGCCGGAAGGCGCTCACCGGGGCGCACGATCACCACGTCACCCCGCAGGAGTTCCTCGACCGGGCTCTCTTGTTCAACTCCAAGCCGCCGCACATGGGCCGTCTTGGGCGTAAGCTGGCCGAGAGCCTCGATGGCATTGCGCGCTTTGTCCAGGGCCGACTTCTCAAGGGCGTGACCGAGGCTGAATAGGAACAGCAGGAAGGCTCCTTCGGGCCAGTCACCCAATGCCGCCGCACCGATTGCGGCCAGGATCATCAAGACGTCAACGTCGAAGCGCAGGTTCAGGGCGGCCACGATGGCATGCCCGGCGATGTCATACCCGGCGCTGAGGTAGGCCAGGGCGTAGGCGGCCACGGCCAAGCCGTGAGGCAGCTCGAGATACGTCTCCCCAACGAAGCCGACCGTCAATAGTGTGCCGGCGAGCAAGGAGAGGATCAGATCCGCGTGTAGATCCCACCATGCTTCGCGCCGTTTCTGCACGACGTCATAACCCAGGCCTCGGATTCGACGGAGGACATCTTCGTGCGATATCGCCTCGGCATCGTATTCGACTCGAATCTTTTCGGCAGCATAGCTGACCGCAGTGTTGATCATGCCCGGAGCCCGACGTAGGATGTGCTCGAGGCTCACGGCACAGTCGGCGCAATCCATCCCGATCACGTGCAGGCTCTCGTGCCGGTAGCGTTCGGCGATGGCTGCGCCAGCCTCACGCGCCAGCCGTTCGACACGGTCGAGAGAAAGCAGATCCGGGTCATAGTGCAGGCAAAGCACGGCCGCGCCGTCGGCGCGCTCAACGTGAGCGAGGCGGATGCCGGCGACGGGCAGAAGGCTCTCCTGAAGGCGCTCTACACACTGATCCCGACCATCTTCCACGCCGGGTAGGAGTAGCGGAATCTCCAGGTGGAGTGTCCTCTCAGCCGACGAGTTCCTCTCATCCATCCGCATCCAACCTAGGCTGACTGGATGCCAGCGCGTTCAGTCGGGCACAAGGAGCTCGGTAGCCCTCCCGGATGGGCGGGGTTGAGCGATCAACGATCGCCCACGGAGCCTGAGACGCCTGTGCAACCCAAAGCATGACGGACAATTCTACACCGCAGCCTGGGTACACCGATGAAACCCCGGTCCCAGGGGTACGACCGCGTCTCAGGGTTCGCCAGCGGAGAGAGCTCCTGATGCCAGGCGCCCGCCTCCCACCATGGCATCGGTTGGACGGTCCGAGGTGTCGACCGGCCGCCGTTCTCGTTCCCCTCATTCGGTGTTCAACGGGACCCCGACCGTCCGCGGCCGCTTAGACAAGTGTCCTCGCCGGAGCCTTGGTTCGGGAAGCCCCCGGCCGATGGCCTGACCTTCTTGACGGTGGGCGAGACGGCACTGATAATCGGATCTATCTCGGATCATCATCGAGGAGGCATCATGTTTAGCCGGCTGTCGAATAGCTGGGAACTCGTCAAGGAGAGCGCCGCAGTCTTGCGGGCCGACAAAGAGCTTATCGTCTATCCGATCGTCTCGTCGATCGGCACGCTTGTGGTCACGGCAACCTTCATTGTCCCCATCTTCGCGAGCGGCCTGATCGACGCCGTGCTCTCCGGAGGGACGGACCGAATCGATCTCTTCGGACTGGCGGTGATGTTCGTGTTCTATCTGGCCCAGTATTTCATCATCCTTTTCGCCAACAGCGCCCTTGTCGGGGCGGCGTTGATCCGCCTCCGTGGGGGCGACCCGACACTGGCCGACGGCTTTCGCATCGCTGTCACGCACCTCGGGGCCATCATCGGCTATGCCCTGATCGCGGCCACCGTCGGCATGATCCTGCGTTCCCTCGCCCAGCGGCGGGCGAGCGTGTTGGGGCGGATTGCGATCTCCCTGATAGGAATGGCGTGGAACCTGGCGACCTTCCTGGTTGTGCCTGTCCTCGTCGTCGAGGACGTCGGTCCTATCGAGGCTATCCGACGAAGCGCAGAGCTGCTCAAGAAGACATGGGGGGAACAGATCGTTGGCAACTTCGGGATCGGAGGCGTCTTCGGGCTCCTGTCATTCGCCTATGTCGTAGTTATCGGAGTTGTCTTGGGATATCTGGCATTCACATTCAACTCCCTGGTCTTGCTCCTGGCCTTGATCGGCCTGGTGGTGGTTGGGCTGGTCATCATCGGGCTTGTCAGCTCTACGTTGAGCGGGATTTTTGCCGCCGCGGTCTATCGCTACGCGGCCGAAGGTGCAACGGACTCTTACATCCGCCCGGAGTTTGTCCAGAACGCGTTCCAACTCAGCAAATCCGGCACATTGTGAGCCTCCTTCGCCGAGTACGTAGCCCCGTGAGACTCAACGATCCCCCGCTTCTGGGGGATCGTCGTTGTATGAATGCCGGGCGATCCGGAGTGGGTATGGGCCGTCCTTCCCTGCTGCCTGCCAGGTAGGACTCGGAGGCGGACCTCAGCCTTCCTGGTAACGAGGCACCAACCCTCCGACAAGTCGGGCGGTCTTGAGAACGCGCATTGCCCTTAAGGTCACCCACTTGCTGGGCTTGCCGCGTCGTTCGATGTCCGCCCACATCTTGCCGTTCAGGTCATTTTCCAGGACCCAGCGGCCGTGCGGGTCACGTTTGTCCAGAACGAGTTTGAGGGCCCGCTCCAGCCTGGGATCCCCAGCGTAACCCAGCTCAACAAGGACCGCCGTCGTCTCGAGGACGTCGCTCCAGTAGCTCAACGGGAACCCGAACTTGAACCAGGTTGAGCTGACCCGGCCGGTGTAGGGGTAGTCTGCCTTCGCCGGATCGCGGCTGAGCAGAAATGCCGCACCGGCCTTGAGAGCGCGTTGGATCCGCCGCGATCGCCGGCGGGCAGGGCCTGCCAGGAGACCCCTCATCGCCTTGGCCGCGCCCCAGCCACAAGATTGACCCAGGTTCACACCGCAGGCGAAGTCCGGTCCGGCGGTGCCGGACTTGAAGTACTCGACCCCGCCCTCGCCGAGGATTGCGCTCGCTTGCCAATCCAGGGCCCCCCGGACGCGCCGATCGTCGCCGTAGCCAAGACGCTGAAGGGCAAAAAGCAGGTTGCCGTTAAGGCAGTGGATGGCGCCGCTTGAGACCGGCCGGGCGTAGGGTGAGAATGCGCCGTTGGAGGCTAGACCGCCGTCGAGCACGGCTTCGCATCCTGCCCGGACACGGCCATCCTTCGGATCGGCCCCCAATTCTGCCAGAAACAGGATCTGCCACGCCGTCCCACGATACTTGGGGGAGTAACCGCTCCCAGGTTTGACCCAAGTCCCATCCGGGCTTTGGGCTTCGAGGATCGTCGGGATCGGGCCGCTCCGCATCAGCCCGGCGCGCGCCTTGCGGACAGCCTTGTCTTCCTCCGGGAGGCCGACGAGGTCCCGCAGGGCGAAGTAGCGGATCCCAGGATTGCCGGCATCCGGTTCCAAAAGCCAATCCATGACTTGAGCCGTCTCATCAGGGGTGATTTCAAATGGCACGTCCTCACCTCCGCCGCTTCAAACTTCCGGGCAGGATTCATGCGTCGGTGAATACCGTCGCTTTCCGGCCACGACCTCGGCTCACCTGAAGACGGCCCCCTAGGCTGGCCTGAAGACGTCAGTCGGAGGCCCTATGCGATCCGTTGGAGTGGTGGGTCAGGGCTGGGCCAACTCTTCCTTCGGGAGGAGGGACAACGCCCGGACAGACGACCGGTTGAAAGCCATCGCAGGAGACTCCGTGCGGGCCCTCGGGAAGAGAATCGCCGAGAGCTTGGCGTTGTATAGGGCCAGGAACGTGCTGCTCCCTTCGTAGAGGACGGCGCCGACGTCGAACCGCCCGCCACTTTGGATCAGTCCTCGCAACTCGTATCCCCCGGCCAGCATCCTCACCCAGTGAGGAAATGGCTTGGTATAGCCGGCGCGCGTGCCGCTGCCAAGCCCCAGATCGGCCCGGGACTCGACAACCACGGCCACAATGTCGCTCTTCATCAGCCAGATCTTGGGGCAGTTTTCCGCCTGCTGACCGACCTGATGCAGCGGGCTTATCGCCGCGTTCTCGACCTCGACGAATGACTCGGTCGCCATGTTCAGGTAGCCGAGGATGCCGGCCGAGCCCGGGGACATGTTGCCGGTGATGCGGTGTGAAGCTGTATAGACCTCAACGAGGTTCGGGGCTGGCATGTGAAATCCTCTCCCTACACGACCGAGCCCCCCCTTTCAGGTCAGGGCTCCCGAGGGCTGCGTCCGAGACCATTCTAGGCCACATGGCGTCGCCATTCAACCGGTCTCCTGATCCTATGCCCTCGCCAGGGGGACCGGCTCGCCAGCCCGTTGATCCCACCCATCCTGTGGCTTAAGGGGCATCCAGGAGGCCCTGGCCTCGAGCAGCGGGCTGTAAGGTGACTGTAAAACCGCTGCCGAGGCGGAGATGCTAGGATTAGTCAGGTTCAAACTCGTCCTAGTTCTTTCCGACTCGAGGCAGCGAACATGGCAACCTACTACGTCCCCACCACTGAAGAAGCGCTTGGCTACGCCGTCCAGTCCATCCGGGAGAAGGATTTCCGGAAGGGCCAGGCTGCCCTGACCTGGGTTCTGGACCGGGAACCGAAGAATATCGTCGCCTGGCTTTGGATGGCCCAGTGTGTGCGAACCGACGAGGCCAAGGCCGAGTGCATGCGTCGAGTGACCTCGATGAACCCCTTTGCGAATTGATGAGTTAGCGCCAGGGTAGCCGCTCGCAGGATCCCAAATCAAACCGCCGCCCCGCCACCGTGCGGGGCGGTTGTGTTCTTGAGATCCTTGGCTAAGGCCGACGGCGTTGCCGCAATCCCCCCGTGGATCACCCGCAAATGGGATGGACGAGCCTCGGGGATAAAGGCTATGCTGGGGGCATGAAACCAGAGGAGCTCCGCAAATATCACGACGAATTCCGAGCGATGAGAGAGATGCTCGGCACCTTCTACCTCGAACTCGGGATTCCGAAGCACCCCTTGCCGGATGGTCCGGAAGAACCCCCACCCGATGCATCCAACTCCGAGGAGGGGGGTAACAATGGAGGGCCGGATGACCCCGTTGGTCGGGCCCAAGATCAGGATCGTTGAATACGGGTGACCACACCGGGAAAGCGCGACCTTCGGCCGCGCCTGGGGGGTATCTCAAGCCCGGCCTTACGCTCCCTGAAGAAGGGAAATCAAACAACGGGTGAGTGGGGAAGCTCAGGCTCCTCACTCACCCGTTTGTATTTCAACTGGGCTCGAATTCGCTTATGCGGAGAGACGCGCCCGAGACAGCCCACTTCGCGGGCCAACCCGCGGATAGCGCGTCACCGGCCAGGTTAGTCTTCGGGTGGGTCCTTTGATCCCGGCCCTATCCCCAGCGGCTGCCACTTCTCCGGATGCTCGCGCAGCCGGTGCTTTCCCCCGCCCCGAACGTGAATCGCGTCGAAGCCTTCAGGCTTGATCGACATGGCTTCACCGTCCAGCAGACCCGTGACGCCGGTCTGCCCGGGCTCGGAATGCTTGGACTGGCAATACCTGCAAGTCGCCGGGTCGTGTGGCGCGTATTCGATCGGCTCCTCGTACGTCGTCACGAAGCCTTCGAAATTGCGCAAGACCAGCTTGTGATCCGATTGGCTGATCCAATAGTTCGGCATCAGCGGGATCTTTCCTCCGCCTCCCGGGGCATCGACGACGAATGTCGGGATGGCATAGCCTGAGGTGTGGCCTCTCAAGCCTTCAATGATCTCGATCCCCTTGGCCACCGGGGTCCGGAAGTGGCCGGATCCCTCGACCAGATCGCATTGGTAAAGGTAGTAAGGTCTGACGCGGATCCGCACAAGGTCTTGGACCAATTGTCGCTGGATGTGGACACAATCATTGACACCTGCCAGCAACACGGATTGGTTGCCGAGTGGGATACCCGCCCGGGTCAACTTGTCGCAAGCTGCGGCAAGCTCCTGAGTGATCTCATTCGGATGGTTGACGTGGATGTTCATCCACAGCGGGTGGTACTTGCTCAGCATCGCGCACAGATCGTCGTCGACCCGCATCGGCATGAATACCGGAACGCGCGTGCCGATCCGGATGATCTCGATGTGTTCGATCTCGCGGATCCGGGCGATCAGCTCCTCGAGGAGTTTGGGCGCCAGCGTGAGAGGATCACCACCCGAGAGCAGGACGTCTCTGACCTGCGGCGTCCGCCGGAGGTAGTCGAGCTGCAGCTCGAATTCGGATCGAGAGAACTGCTCGGCCGGGTCGCCTACGATTCGCGAGCGCGTGCAATAGCGGCAGTACGAAGCGCACTGCGTCGTCACCAGCATCAGGACCCGATCGGGATAGCGGTGAATGAGACCCGGGACCGGCGAATGGGCGTCCTCGGCCAGCGAGTCGCCCATCATGCCTATGAAGGGCTGCATCTCATCGGCCGTGGGGATCACCTGGCGGCGGACGGGGTCGGCGGGATCGTCGGGATCGATGAGGGAGATGAAGTAAGGGGTGATGTCGACCCGGAAGAGGTGCGATGCCGCGAGCGCTCTTCTCTCACTTTCGACGAGCGGGATGACGCGTTCGATCTCCTCCGGAGAGTTGAGGCGGTGGCTCAACTGCCACCGCCAGTTGTTCCACTTCTCATCCGGGACGTCCTCAAACGCCCGCGACCGCCTGGAGGGGAAGACACGGCGACGCCCGACCTGACCCGCGAGGTCGAAGGCGGCCCCTGGGTCGCGATCCGGCTCGGAGTCCCCGTTTGTTCGCTCCGCGTCCGTCATAGTGCCCCCTTCTTGGGGTAACGGGTCCCGTTCAGGCAATCGTTCCGGCGCCGGAGGCGCTTCCACGCCCACCCTACCGTTCCGCTTCATCTTGGCCTTACCCACCTGATCTTTCGCCTCCTGATCGGTTTATCAGCCGTCCTGCGCCGACTCTGACCACCGAACGACCGGCCTTTGGTCGACCCATTCGCTGGGTCCGCTTCCGGGAATTCTGCTCAATCTTGCCCTGGCTAGGTCTGTTGGCGGCGGCTGGCATACCCCCACGGTGCACCGGGCGTCGCCATCGATCTGTGTGCGCCTTCGGTCATGGTCTGCTCGTGAACCCTCTCCTCAAATGGCAGACTATAGCGCTCGGCGGCGAGATACAAGATCTCTGTGATCAACACCGGGTAGGCCATCCCCTCCGAGGCCGCCATGATGCACAAGTCGCTCACTTCGGGATTAAGGCCAGGCAGGGTGTTGATCTCCATCAGATAGGGTCTCCCGTCCGTGCCGGCACGGAAGTCGATCCTCGAAACATCGCGGACCCCCAGGGCCTTCGAGGCGCGTTTGGTGAGATCAATCAAGCGCAGCCGGAGCCGGTTGGGGATGTCTGCCGGACACAGATAGCCGGGCGCGCCTTCGACGCCGATATCGAACCCCTTGGCGTCATGACCGTAGACGCCCGGGCTGATGCTGATCGCGTTATCGATCTCAAGGACGGGGAAGAAATGGTAGCCGTCCTCGTCGTAGAGCCAGGGTCGGGAACGGCGCGATGGATCACCCGGGTTCCCGATGAACCCAACAGTGAACTCGCGCCCCGGCAGAAAGGCCTCCACCAAGGCGGGCTGGTTGTAGGCCCGCAATACGTAGTCCACCCGCTGGCGCAGGGCCTTCTCATCGCGGACGACAGCCGAGGTGTCCACGCCCATCCCGGTCCCCTCGCGCGAGGGCTTGACAAAGAGCGGGAACGAAAGCGCGGGATCCAGGTTGTCCTCAGGAGAGTGAAACTCCTGGAAGGTCGATGTCGGCAGGCCGTGATCGCGCCATATCCTCTTCGTCCGAGTCTTATCCAGGGAGAGGGCGTTGGTGAGCACCTGCGAGGCCGTATAGGGGATCCCCAGCAACTCGCATAGCGCCGGGACCTGGGCCTCGCGAGCGTCGCCCCCGACGCCTTCGGCGATGTTGAAGCAAATGTGGGGGCGCAGATTTGCCAGGACTTCCGGCAGGCTGTCGTCGCCTCGGCAGATGTGGACCCAGTGACCGTCTTCCTCCAGCGCTCCGGCGATCGCTTCGAGCGTGTCTCGACGGTCGAACTCCGAACCAGCGTCAGGAGGTGCATCCGGCCCCCAGTCGATCTCATCCTTGAGGTTCGCAATCAGTGCGATCCTCCAGGGCGCGGGCTTGCGGCTGGTACTCGGCGGCTTCTTGTGCACACGACTTCCTTCAAGATATCGCATCGTTCCCTCTCCTTGGAAATGGGTGTTTAAAACACTTCGAGAGCTC
>MGOM01000088.1:0-2218 GCA_001797105.1 Chloroflexi bacterium RBG_19FT_COMBO_62_14 | reverse complement strand
ACGGCGAGGAGATGGCTCTCAGTCGAACACGGATCGTGCAAGCAGAGGTACACCAATCAGGCGAATCCATCGTCGCCTAACGATTCCTCCATGTGATACTCAGACCTTCCCAGCGGTTCCTCAAAAGCCCAATCCAACTCGACCGGCGACAGGCCGGTCACCTCGAGCATCGTCCTGCAGCGTGGACAGCTGACCCGCTGCCCCAGCCAAGGGGCGTCGGTGAAGCTCACTTCGGCATCGCAATCCGGGCAAATCCCGAGGCTCATCTCCGAACTCCGGCGGCTTCCGCTGCAAACCGGCAGCGCAAACCCCTGATATTAATACTCCATTCGTGCGCGAATGACGTGCAGAAGACGTATCAATGATGTGCAATTTCGCTCGTTCAGGTCCGAATTCCATTCAAACTGAGTTGGAGAGGGCCGAGGAGGCAGGGGTGTGTGGCGGGAACGCCGGGTGGTCCGACCAGGCAGCCTGGCATCCGCCGGCTCCCGTGAACGTTCCCCGTCCGAGAAGGGTACCGCCTATGCGCTGGGCGTCGGTGGGGGACCGGGCTGTACCTCGGGCAGACCTTCATCGACGATGAAGCGGTAGCCGACACCTTGAACTGTCTCGATGTAGCGCGGTTGATCCGGGTTCGGCTCCATCTTGTGCCTGAGGCGGCTCACCAGTCCTCGGACCAGCTCACGCTCGCCCTGCCCGGCGTACCCCCATACCCGTTCGACGATGACATCCGTCGGGATGACCTGTCCCCGGTTGGTCATTAACACGAAGAGAAGGCGGAACTCCAATTGGGTCAACTTGCGCGGCTCATGGCCGGCGACCACGATCGTCCGGGTAGCCGGGTCGAGGGCGACATCCTGCAGGTCCAAGCGCGGTAGCACAAAGAGCGGGACCCCTCCTGAGCGGCGCACAAGCACCTGTACGTAGGAGGCGATCACCCGCCCCGCGACGGGGCGGGCCAGGATAAGGTCGGCGCCGCCTTGGAGCGCAGCGCACAGGTCGGCCTCCGGCGGCGCGTCCATGATGATCAGTATTGGCACGGCCGTGACCGCTCGGACGTCGGCAACGTCCTCGACAAGCCTGGTGTGGCGATCGAGCGCGACCAGGATGATATCGGCAGGGTGTTCGAGCCAATTGGATAGAACGCGTTGGAGATCGCCGCTCGCGGCGACGGCCAAACCCGCATGGCGCAGGACGAAGGTCAGGATTTCGCGCTCGTCAGCATCATTGGAGACGACAATGGCCTGCACCGCTGATCCCTCCCGGCATTGGCTTCAGGCGGATTGTAGGGCACTCACGCATCGACCGCAATCCACGTCAGGCCGCCCCGATGCCCGGACCACTCTGCCCATCCCCCGCCCCCGCGGACATCCTCAATCCCAAAGAGGTGTGACTGATCATGAATCGTCAAGCAACGGCTCCCCCGGAGTATCTTCCGGGATCTTGAGATGAGCCAGTGCTAGACGTGTCAACTCGGCTGCGACTGCTTCGGGATCCAGGCCCTCAAGTACCACCTGCCCACCCGCCATGACCCCATGCCCGCCGGCCGTCCCCCGGCCAGCGACGATCGAACGGACGAGCCTCCCGCTCCCGCCTCGCCGGCTGCGGCTGCGCGCCGCCAGGATCAGGCTGTCCTTGTACTTCCCGAGGCTCAGGACCCACCTAACCCCTTCCAGCCGGAGAAGAAGGTCGGCGATCTCCGCAGCAAGATCGGGGTAACTCATCTCGCCGACATAGGAGACAGCCAGGCCGTCGTACAGATGGGAGTTGTCGAGCGCCCGCCGGAGTGACTGGAAATACGCCGCTGGCAATTGAGCGCGCTGGATGTCGGCCAGCGCTTCGGTGTCAATCAGAGGATGCAAGTAGAAATAGGCAGCCGCATCGTCTGCGCTTGCCCCCCGGCCAAGCCCCATGGTGTCAGTCTCGATCCCATAGAACAAAGCGGTAGCCAAGGCCGGCGAGAGCTCAAGGTCCGCGGCTTGGATGTATTCCGTGATGATGGTGGAAGTGGCGCCGATCCCCGGGCGGATATCGCTGAAGGCGACATTCTCGGTGCCTTCGTACTGGGGGTGGTGATCAATCACGCCGCGGACACGATCGGCTTCAGATTCCGAGATGGGATTGTTCCCCGCGGCGGGCTGGGTATCGACCAGGGCGATCGCTCCCGATCGGCGCAACTCACCCGAGGCGAGCTTGTGCAGCGGATGACCAAGATAGC
>MGOM01000087.1:12246-12587 GCA_001797105.1 Chloroflexi bacterium RBG_19FT_COMBO_62_14 | reverse complement strand
GCCAAGCTGGAGAAGACGATTCGGGTGCAGGTCGATCAGAGCTACCGGCATCCCCTGTACCAGAAGGTCGTTCGCAAGAGCCGGCAGTACCTTGTTCACGACGAAGTGGGCTGCCGCCCGGGTGACCAAGTCATCATCGTCGAGAGCCGCCCGATTTCCAAATTGAAGCGCTGGAGCGTCGAGAGCATCTCGAGGCGCGCGACCGAAGAAGAGGTTGCTGCCAAGACGGAGGAGCTGGTCGAAGACGTCTTCCCCGAGGCGCAGGAATGATCCAACAGGAGAGTCGCATCAAGGTCGCCGACAATACCGGCGGTCGTGAGCTTCTCGTGATCCGCGTCATG
>MGOM01000087.1:4593-12218 GCA_001797105.1 Chloroflexi bacterium RBG_19FT_COMBO_62_14 | reverse complement strand
TCGGGGACGTGGTGACGGCGACAGTCAAGTCCGCCACGCCTCACAGCGCCGTGCGCAAGAGTGATCTCGTGAAAGCGGTTATCGTCCGGACATCGAAAGAGACCCGGCGCGAAGACGGCTCTTACATCCGCTTCGACGACAACGCCGCCGTGATCCTGGATGCCGATGGAGTGAACCCCAAGGGCACTCGGATCTTCGGGCCGGTCGCCCGCGAGCTGCGCGAGAAAGGTTTCACCAAGATCGTCTCGTTGGCGCCGGAGGTCCTGTAAGGCGAGTAGGGCGTCGGCCCTGGGAGCTGCACGATTCCCGCGTATCCAGAAGGCTGATGGGGTGCTGAACGTGTCAGTCTCTCCCGGCCAACATCGGGATCGGTCAAGCGGCAGGAGGCAGTTGGAGTGAAGATCAAGAAAGGGGACACGGTGGAAGTGATCAGCGGCCACGACAAAGGCCTGCGAGCCGAGGTCCTGCGCGTGCTACCTTCCGGCTTTAAGGTCGTTGTTCAGGGGGCGAATGTGCGCAAGAAGCACCAGCGCCAGGTGCAAGCCGCCGGTAGGACAATGTCCCCGGGGATCATCCAGTTTGAGGCGCCCTTGGACGTGTCGAAGATCATGCTGGTGTGCCCCAAGTGCGGTGCTCTGGCGCGGGTCAAGGTACAGCGCGACGAGCAAGGCAAAGCCCAGCGCGTGTGCAAGCGCTGTGAGGTCGTGATCGATACCTAACCAAGTCTCGGGCACGTTCGTCGCTGGGCGGCCAGTCTGCCGGCGAGAGCCCGAGTTTCTCCGGAGGCCGATGAGGCTCGGAGTGGGATGAGACTGACGTAAGAAGCGGTTCTGCGGAGCGAACGAAGAATGGCCCATCATTTGAGAGAGCGCTACCAAGCTGATCATGTGCCGGCCTTGATGAAGGAATTCGGGCTCGACAATCCGATGCAGGTTCCCAAGCTTGAGAAGATCGTGGTGAACGTTGGCGTCGGAGAGGCTCTGGACAACGCCAAGGCGCTCGACTCGGCCGTGGAGGACATCGCCACCATCACCGGTCAGCGTCCGGTCGTGACCAAGGCCCGCAAGAGCATCGCCAACTTCAAGCTGCGCGAAGGCCGATCGATCGGATTGAAGGTCACGCTGCGCGGCGAGAGGATGTGGTCCTTCTACGATCGCCTGGTGAATGTCGCCCTGCCGCGCACGCGGGACTTCCGCGGGGTTTCCCCGAACAGCTTCGATGGCCGGGGGAACTACACGCTCGGCGTGCGTGAGCAGCTCATTTTCCCGGAGATCGTGTACGACAAGATCGACAAGATCCGAGGGTTCGAAGTGTCGATCATCACGACCGCCCCCGATGACGAGCAAGGACGGCGATTGCTTCAGTTGCTTGGAATGCCGTTCAGGAGAAGCGAGCCGAATGTCTAAGACCTGCATGCCGATACGAGAAACCAGGCGGAAGTACGCGGTGCGTGTGCGGAATCGATGCCGCATTTGTGGCCGGCCACGCGGCTATCTTCGCCGCTTCCAGCTGTGCCGCATCTGCTTCCGTGAGCTTGCCCTCAATGGCAAGATCCCCGGCGTGGCCAAGTCATCCTGGTAGGATGAAGGTGGAGTAGATCCGATGACTGTCTCTGATCCGATCGCAGACATGCTCACCCGCATCCGGAACGGACTGTTGGCGGGACACCTGCTGGTCTCGATGCCGAGCTCGAAAATCAAGGTCGCCATCGCCGGTATCCTTCAGGACGAAGGCTTCATCGAGGGTTACGAGGAGGCGTCGATCGACGGCAAGCCCGGGCGCATCCTGCGCCTCAAATTGAAGTACGTTGGCGTAAGGCGCCTGCGGCGACCGGTGATCACCGGGTTGGAGCGCATCAGCCGTCCCGGGCGCCGGGTTTACACCTCCAAACGTGAGATACCCTGGGTTCGATCGGGAATCGGGATCGCCATACTGTCAACCCAGAAAGGTGTCATGACAGGCACCCGCGCCCGTCAATTGGGCGTGGGCGGCGAGCTGTTGTGCCAGGTCTGGTAGCGAGAGGCGTGGGTGGGCGGATCGCCCACGGAGGATGCAGTGTCAAGAGTAGGACGTAGTCCGATTCAGATCCCCCAGGGCGTGCAGGTCGAGATCGAAGGCCCTGTCGTCCGGGTGAAAGGACCCAGGGGAGAGCTGTCGCGCTCCTTCCGACCGGAGTTGGAGATCCAACTCGAAGGCGACACGTTGCGTGTCGCCCGACCTTCCGACGAGCCCAAAGTGCGATCGTTGCACGGCCTGACGCGGGCCTTGCTGAATAACATGGTCGTGGGCGTGAGTACCGGGTTTGAGAAGACGCTCGAAGTCGAAGGCGTCGGCTATCGTCCGGAGAAGGAAGGCGAGGATCTGGTGCTGTATGTAGGGTTTTCGCACCCGGTGCGGTTCAGCCCACCGCCTGGGATCAAATTCGAAGTCGACACGAGGGCGCGCAACATCAAAGTCCAAGGGTATGACAAAGAGCTGGTCGGTCAGCTTGCCGCCGATATCCGCAAGGTTCGTCCCCCTGAGCCGTACAAGGGGAAGGGCATTCGCTATTCCGGAGAGCACGTCCGGCGCAAGGCCGGCAAGGCCGGCCGGGTGACCTGATCATGACGAAGAAGAACAGAACCGAAATGCGTCATCGACGCCACGAGACCGTCCGCCAGCGGGTTGCCGGGACGCCCGAGCGACCACGGTTGAACGTATTCCGCAGCCAGACCGAGGTCTATGCCCAGCTCATTGATGATGAGGCCGGGGTGACCCTGGCCGCCGCCTCGACGCTGGAAAGCGAGATCAAACCCAAGCTCACCGGCCTGACCAAGACCGAGCAAGCCAAGCTCGTCGGGGCAGCCATCGCCAAGCGGGCGCAGGAGAAGGGCGTTCGCCAGGTCGTGTTCGATCGCGGCGGCTATCGCTATCACGGGCGTGTTCGGGCATTGGCGGAAGCCGCCAGGGAAGGCGGCCTCGAGTTCTAGGGGCAGGTACATGGCTTCTGCGGCGAAGGACGTGCGTCGGTCTTGTGTTCCGATCCGATGAGATCAGCCTGGACTGCGATTGTGGAGGTTCGGAGACTCCATCTGAAGGCAAGCGGAGAGTGATGAAGTGAGACGAGGCTTTCGAGAGCGAAGTGAAGAGCGGGAAGAGCTGGACGAGCGGGTCATCGACATCGCCCGGGTCGCCAAGGTCGTCAAGGGCGGGCGGCGCTTTGCCTTTCGCGTAACGGTCGTCGTCGGCGACAACCGGGGCAACGTCGGCCTGGGGACGGGGAAGGCGCGGGGCGTGCCGGATGCCATCCACAAGGCGACGGAGAAGGCCCGCAAGGCGATGCAGCCGATCACCCTCCAAGGTACGACCATCCCCCACGAAGTGATGGCGCGTTTCGGCGGTGCTCAGGTACTGCTCAAGCCGGCCTCGCCCGGCACGGGTGTGATCGCCGGCGGCGGGGTGCGAGCGGTGCTGGAGGCCGCCGGTGTGCGAGACATCCTCACTAAGTCCTTGGGAAGCTCGAACGTTCTTAACGTCGCCCGGGCCACCCTGGCCGGCCTCAATGATTTGAAGAAGGTGGGCGAAGAGGCAGCTCACCGGGGAAAAGACCCGGCTGAACTGCGGCCGTTCTGGGAGCGGAAGAAACATGCCTAAGTCGGCGTCCTCCAAGGGCAAGTTGAAAGTAACCCTGATCCGCAGCCCGATCGGATATGCTGAGGACCAGAAGCGAACGGTGCGTGCGCTGGGATTGAGGCGGATGCGCCAGACAGTTGAGCACACCGACTCGCCGGCCATGCGCGGCATGATTTACAAGGTAAGACATCTGGTGAAGGTTGAGGAGTGAGCTA
This sequence comes from Chloroflexi bacterium RBG_19FT_COMBO_62_14, assembly GCA_001797105.1. Taxonomy (GTDB): domain Bacteria; phylum Chloroflexota; class Anaerolineae; order Anaerolineales; family E44-bin32. The sequence continues at coordinate 8,391 of MGOM01000087.1, read as the reverse complement.
GAGATGAAGCTTCATGATTTGAAGCCTCGCCACGGTGCCAAAAAGCCGCGCAAGCGCGTCGGCCGCGGCATTTCCGCCGGTCAGGGCAAGACGGCCGGACGAGGCACCAAGGGCGAAGGAGCCCGATCCGGATCGGGCGGGAAGCTCTACCGCCAGGGAGGTAATCTCCCTTTCTTTCGCCACCTGCCGTTCAAGCGGGGCTTCACCAATAACTTCCGCAAAGAGTGGAGCGAGATCAATCTGGAGAGGCTGGAAGGATTTGCGGCACAGGCCGAGGTCTCACCCGAGACGCTGAGCGCGGCCGGGTTGATCGACAATGGCGGGCATCCGGTCGTCCTGCTCGGCCGGGGAGAGGTGAAAGTCCCTCTTCAGATCCGGCTCCACCGGATCAGCCGGACTGCCCGGGCGAAGGTCGAAGCCGCTGGCGGCAAGGTCGAGTTGATCAAGGTCTGAGGTCGGACACGGTGGGTTCGAGGGCGAAAAGATGAGACGTTCAGCATGGCGCTTCCTCTGGGTGTCAAAGGACATCCGCAACCGGCTGTTGATCACGGTCGGATTGCTCGTGGTCTACCGTCTCGCATCTCACGTGCCGGTCCCCGGGATCGATCGGGAGGCCATCGCCCGCGTCTTGAGCGGTGCCGGGGCTGGAGCGACGCTCTTCAACTTGCTCGACCTTTTGTCCGGCGGGACGGTGTCCAATTTCTCCGTGCTGGCGATGGGGGTTTATCCGTACATTACGGCTCAAATCATCCTGCAACTCATGGTGCCGATCATCCCGGCTTTGCAGCATCGGATGGAAGAAGACCCGCGCGAAGGCCGCAAGTGGATGGAGAAGTGGACCTACTACCTCTCACTGCCGATGGCGGCTCTGAACGCCGTCGGCCAGATCCAACTCTTCCGCCAATTCTCGGGCGGGACGATCTCCTTCACGGAGTTCGGACCCAACCTGTCGACGGCGACGACGATCATCACCATGACCGCCGGGACGATGTTTGCCATCTGGTTGGGCGAGTTGATTTCCGAGCATGGGATCCGCAACCAGGGCTTGTCGCTGATCATCTTCGCCGGGATCGTATCCCGCATTCCATTCAACGTCGGACGACTGCTTACCGATCAGCAGAATCGCGTCACGCTGACGGCGTTCCTGCTATTAATCACGGTCGCCACCATTTTTGTCATCGTCTACGTCCAGGAAGGCCGGCGTTATGTCCCGGTGATGTATCCCGGGCGGCGGGTTGGTAACCGGATGTCGATGCCGGTCAAGGGAACCCTGCCGCTGATGGTCAACATGGCCGGCATGATCCCGTTGATCTTCGCCCAGTCGTTCCTGACATTTCCAGCGGTGATCGCCCAATTCTTCGTCAACTCGGCGAATGAAACGGTCAAGTCGATCGCGGTCTGGCTGCAGAACTCGTTCGGCGGGATCAACTCGACTTACTGGATCCTGTACTTCCTAATGGTGGTTGGGTTCACATTCTTCTATACCGACGTGCTTTTCGCCCAACAGAACTACGGCGAGAACTTGAAGCGCGCCGGAGCGCAAGTTCCTGGTGTGACCAAGGGTGCGCCGACTCAGCGCTACCTAACGCGCGTCCTGCGGAGGATCACCCTTCCCGGCGCTGTATTCCTGGGCCTGGTCGCCGTCATGCCGTTCTTGGTCGGATTGATCTGGCCACTGGCCGGGTCGAACCAGGGCCTGCTCTTGGTCTCATCGGCGGGGCTGTTGATCGTTGTCGGTGTAGTCCGCGATATTTACCGCTCGATCGAGGCCGAGTTGAAATTGCGCGGCTACGACTCGGCGGTGCTGGTGCACTGATCATGGAAGGGGCTGGGCCGGTGTTCGTCGTTTTGCTGGGCGCCCCGGGTGCGGGGAAGGGGACTCAAGCCAAGTACCTGGCCAAGGCGCTCGAGGTGCCGCATATCTCGAGCGGACACATTTTTCGGGTGAACTTGCAGGTTGACTCTGAGTTGGGCCGGAAGGCAAGTGACTACCTGGCCCGCGGGGAACTGGTCCCCGACGACGTAACCATTGGCATGATTCGAGATCGCCTGGCCCAAGCGGATTGCGGGCGCGGGGCGGTGCTTGATGGCTTTCCGCGAACTCCGGCTCAGGCCGAAGCTTTGGATGAGCTGCTTGGTGAGAGAGGCGCCCGAGTGGCGGCTGTGCTCTACATCAAGGTCGACGAGGCCGTCCTGATCCAACGCCTGAGCGGCAGGTGGATGTGCCGTCAGGCGGGGCATGTGTATCATCAACTGTTCAATCCCCCCAAGGCGCCGGGGGTGTGTGATGTGGATGGGTCGCCGCTCTACCAGCGTAGTGACGACACCGAGGAGACGGTAGCCCACCGTATTGCCGTATATCTGCGCCAGACTGCACCGCTGATCGAGCACTACCGGAAACGCGGACAGATCACCGAGATCGATGGCGGCCAGCCGATCGAAGTGGTGTCCCGCCAGTCCTTGGCGGCGCTTCCCGAGGGGTAGGGCCGATGAACTGGAGCCGGGGAGTGGTGTTGAAAAGCGATCGCGAGCTGGCGATCATGCGCCGGGCGGGGAGAATCAACGCGCTGGCTTTGTTAGCCGCGGTCGAGGCGGTCCGGCCGGGAGCGACTACGGCCGATCTGGATGCAGCGGCGGTTGAGGTTCTGCGTCAGCACAAAGCCGAGCCGGCTTTCCTGGGGTATCCCGGGGCCTACCCTTACCCGGCGGCGACGACGATCTGCCTCAACGAGGAGCTCGTTCACGGTATCCCGGGGCCGCGCCGTCTCGAAGAGGGTGATCTGGTCAGCATCGATTGCGGGGCGACGCTGGAAGGTTTCGTCGGGGATTCGGCGATCACGGTAGGGGTCGGCAAGATCTCGGACGAAGCCGGGCGCCTGCTCGAAGTCACCTTAGAGGCGCTCATGGCTGGGATCGGAGCCATGCGCCTCGGCCACCGGACCGGGGATGTCTCGGCCGCCATCCAAAGGCTGGTCGAGACGAGGGGGTTCAACGTCGTTCGGGAGTACACCGGTCACGGCGTCGGAAGGGCGATGCATGAAGATCCCCAAGTTCCGAACTACGGCCGACAGGGGACGGGCATGCCGCTTCGGGTGGGGATGACCATTGCCCTCGAGCCGATGGTCCTGGCCGGTCGGCCGGAGACCCAGGTGCTGGAAGACGAGTGGACAGTAGCCTCGCTCGATCGACGGCTGACGGCCCACTTCGAACACAGCGTGGCCGTAACCAAAGACGGGCCTGTCGTACTGACGGCCTTAGATCCAGTTCTGGACGCGGGCCTGGGTGATCGGTATAATGGTTACTTTGCCGGGTTCCTTCAGCCGGTTAAGGACAAAGGAGTTCGTAGCCAATGAAAGTCACGTCTTCGGTCCGCAAGCGCTGCCCGAAGTGCAAGATCGTCAAGCGCCGCGGAAAAGTGTATGTGATCTGCGAGAATCCTCGCCACAAACAGAGACAGGGGTAAGGCGATGGCACGTATCGAAGGCATTGATCTCCCGCGCGACAAGCGCATCGAGGTTGGGCTGACATACATCTATGGGCTCGGGCCAAGCACGGCACGTAAGGCGCTGGCTCAGACCGGTGTCAGCCCGGATACCCGCGTGCGGGATCTGACTGAAGATGAGATCACAGCTCTGCGCGACTACGTCGGGCAGAAGTTGACCGTCGAGGGAGATCTGCGGCGCGAGGTCCAGATGAACATCAAGCGGCTGATCGACATCGGCTGCTACCGTGGGCTACGCCACCGGCGGGCATTGCCGGCGCGCGGCCAGCGAACTCGGACCAACGCCCGCACGCGCA
>MGOM01000087.1:2507-4563 GCA_001797105.1 Chloroflexi bacterium RBG_19FT_COMBO_62_14 | reverse complement strand
AAACCCTGCCGGGGCTTTCCGACCCGGCGGGGCGCGGATGGGTGTCCTTCCACCCGTGCGGCTGAACCGCAAACACGCCGGCCCCGGCAGGGATCGTGGGCAGAACCATAAGAGAGGTCAGGGAAACCGTCTATGGCACGAAGAGCAGCAAAGGGAGCACGGCGCGTATCGAAGAAGGTCAGGCGAACGTTGTCGCACGGCCAAGCGCATGTCCACGCCACGTTCAACAACACGATCGTGACGATAACCGACACCCAGGGTAATGCTGTGGTTGCCGGAAGCGCCGGTGCGGCGGGGTTCAAGGGTTCGCGCAAGAGCACACCTTACGCCGGGCGGGTGGCCGCCCAGGATGTCATCGCCGCCGCCACCGAGTTGGGCCTGCAAGAAGTGGATGTGTTCGTCAAGGGGCCCGGACCGGGGCGGGAAGCCGCCATCCGGGCGATCCAGGGCTCCGGCATTCGCGTTCGATCGATCAGTGATGTCACTCCGGTGCCGCACAACGGCTGCCGCCCTCCGAAGAAGCGCCGCGTTTAATGATGGGGAGGAATTGACCGCCTATGGCGAAGTACGCAGGACCTGTCTGTAAGCTCTGCCGCCGCGAGGGTGAGAAGCTTTTCCTCAAGGGCCAGCGCTGCTACACCCCGAAGTGCTCGTTCGAGCGTCGTGGGTTTCCGCCCGGCGAGCACGGGCGTGATGCCCAATTCCGACGTCGCCGGGTATCCGATTACAGCCGCCAGCTGCGAGAGAAGCAGAAGACCCGCCGCGTGTATGGCGTCACCGAGCGCCAATTCCGCCGCTACTATCGGGTCTCCCTCAAGCGGCGCGGCCTGACCGGCGAAAATCTGCTACAGATGCTCGAGCGGCGATTGGATAACGTCGTATATCGCCTGGGATTCGCGCCGAGCCGGGCAGCCGCGCGGATGTTGGTGACGCATGGCCATTTCAACATCAACGGCCGGCGGACCGACGTCCCCTCGATGATCGTTCGCCCGGGCGACTCGATCGACGTCAGGCCCGGGTCTCGCCGTCGCCCGTATTTCAAAGAGCTGCCCGAGATCGCCGAGACCAGGACGGTTCCGCGCTGGTTGGAACGCGATGCAAAGGGCCTAACAGGGAAGGTCGTTCAGGATCCCGAGAGAGGCGACATCGATGCCAATCTCAGTGAGCAGCTGATCATCGAGTATTACTCGCGCTAGCCCGCGTCACTCACGACGCGGAGTGCTCGCGGCGGTTGAGTCCGCTCTGAGCTGCCGGGCCAACCGGCTGGGTTGTGAGGCCTGATCGGGTGTCGATCCGCCGCGATCATGGCCGAAGAATCAGGAGTTGTGGAGGGGAAAGTGGCTGGAACCACAAGTATCGTCATGCCGAAGATCGAGCGAGAAGCGGTGGCGCGCAATTATGGCAAGTTCGTTATCGGTCCCCTCGAGAGCGGCTATGGCATCACGATCGGGAACGCGCTTCGACGCGTGCTGCTTTCTTCGTTGGAAGGCGCGGCGGTGGGCTCGGTTCGGATCTCGGATGTGTCCCATGAGTTCTCCGACATCCCCGGCGTCCGAGAAGACGTCCTGCAGGTCATGCTGAATATCAAGCAGCTGCGGATGATCCTTCACGAGGGCGACACGGCCCGATTGCGGCTCGAGGTGCAAGGTGAGGGGGTCGTCACGGCCGCCGACGTGATCGCGCCGGCTGAGGTCGAGATCGTCAACCCCGAACTCTATTTGTTCACTGTGGATGACGACAAGGCGCGGCTCGAGATTGAGATGAACATACAGCGGGGACGGGGTTACTCGCCTTCCGACGAACGCGGTCGGCTGCCGATCGGCGAGCTCCCGACTGACGCCATTTTTAGCCCGGTGCGCCGGGTGCACTTCGAGGTCGGCCGGGCCCGCGTCGGACAAGACACAAGCTTCGATCGCCTGATCTTGGAGATCTGGACCGATGGTACGGTCAAGCCCGAACAGGCCCTCAGCAAGAGCGCCCAGATTGTGATGACCTACCTGCGGGACATCGCCGGTGTGACCGAAGAGAGCCTGGTCTCTGCCGCAATTCGAGAAGA
>MGOM01000087.1:415-2488 GCA_001797105.1 Chloroflexi bacterium RBG_19FT_COMBO_62_14 | reverse complement strand
GAAATCTACGACACGCCGATCGAGAACCTCGACCTTTCGGTGCGCGTCTTCAACTCGCTGAAGCGGACAGGCATCACGACCGTGGGCGAGGTGCTGGATATGCTTGAGAAGGGACCGGACGCCATGCTGTCGATCCGCAACTTCGGCGAGAAGAGCCTAGACGAGCTCAAGGAGCGCCTGCGTGAGAAGGGCTACCTCGAGACGCCCGAAGAGGTCGCCGCCCCTGAGGCGGAGTAACGTCCAATGAGACATCGGATTGCCGGTTACCGACTCGGGCGCTCGTCTGCTCATCGCACGGCGTTGCGCCGGAACCTGATCACCGATCTCTTCCGTCATGAACGCATCCGCACGACCCGTACCAAAGCTGATGCGATCCGTGGCGCGGCCGAGCGTTTGATCACGTTGGCCAAGAACGGAAACGCCGCCGGCGAGGCGAAGGCAGTTCACGCCCGTCGCTTGGCGAACGCCAGGTTGAACGATCCCGTGGTCGTGAGGAAACTCTTCGAAGACATCGCCCCGCGGTATGCCGAGCGGCCGGGCGGCTACACCCGCATGCTCAAACTCGGACCACGTTTGGGGGACGCGGCGGCGATGGTGATCCTGGAGTTGGTCGAGGAATAGCAGTCTCCGACCCGCGGCCGGGATGCTGCCGGCCGCTGCGTGATCCCGCTAACGGACCGGGTCGGCTGGCGTCCGGCCGGCGGGTAAGCGCAAATGGCAGATTACAAATCGATTGTTGCGTACGACGGGACCGGGTTCGAGGGGTTCCAGCGGCAGCCGGATGGTCGCCGGACTGTGCAGTCCGAGCTGGAAAGTGCCCTGCGCGGCCTGGGATGGGCCGAGAGATCCCTGCGAGCCGCCGGTAGGACTGATGCCGGCGTGCACGCTCGAGGTCAGGTCGTTGCCTTCCGGCTGGCGTGGGAGCACGGGCCGGCGCGACTGACGAGTGCGCTCAACAGCGCCTTGCCGCCGGATGTGGCGATCCGGCAGACGGAACGGGTTTCGGATGGGTTCCATCCGAGGTACGCCGCTCGCAGCCGTCGCTACAGCTACACGCTCGTCGCGGATCCGGTTCGAGATCCTTTGCGTGAGCGCCGGGTGTGGCGTGTGTGGCCCGAACCCGACCCGCAAAAGATCAGGCTGTCGGCGAATGCGTTGGTGGGCCGCCGCGATTTCCGGGCCTTCGGACCAGCGTTGCGGCGAAACGGCAGCACCGTCCGCCGAGTGATCCTGGCGGAGTGGACGACCGTCGAAGACCGGATTGTGTTCACGATCGAGGCTGACGCTTTCCTTTACCGGATGGTGCGTCGCCTGGTCAGCGCAATGGTTGCCGTCGGTCAGGGGAAGACGTCGCTCGAAGCTTTTCAGGCACTATTGGATGATCCGCAACAGCGATGGCAGCGGGGAATTGCACCGCCGCAGGGGCTGTGCCTGGAGAGTGTGAGCTTCGAAGAATGACGATGACGATTGGAAGGGAAATACTGGGCCGGTTGGCTCAGGGGAGATCGAGCGTGCAGAAGTCGTATTATCCCAAGCCAGGGGAAGTCGAAAGCCAGTGGTTGCTGGTTGATGCGCAGGATGAGAATCTGGGCCGCCTGGCCACTCGGATTGCCAGGGCGCTGTTGGGCAAGGACAAACCCCAGTTCACCCCGGGCGTCGATGTCGGCGACTTTGTCGTTGTGGTCAACGCCGGGAAGATCACAGTGACCGGCAACCGGTTGGACGACAAGTTCTACTATCGGCACTCGGGCTATCCGGGAGGTCTCAAGCGCATCAGTTTGCGCGACCAGCTCAACCGGTTCCCTGACCGCGTGATCCGAGCGGCTGTCCGCGGGATGCTCCCGCACAATCGATACGGTCGCAAACTGATGAAGAAGCTCAAAGTCTACGCCGGACCCGACCACCCGCATGAGGCGCAGCAGCCAAGGCCGCTTGCCTGATGGGCCGGAGCGCAGTCGGGATCGAAGAGTCGAGTAGAAGAAGGGAAGACGGGGAAGATGGCTGTCCGCTATCATGAAGGTGTAGGAAGGCGCAAGACGAGCTCGGCCCGTGTTCGCGTGATGACGGGAACAG
>MGOM01000087.1:0-363 GCA_001797105.1 Chloroflexi bacterium RBG_19FT_COMBO_62_14 | reverse complement strand
CGACATGCATGCGATTATGGCACCCGTTCGGGCTGCCGGTCTCGAGAACAAGCTGGACATCACCGTGAAAGTCATCGGCGGTGGTGTCACGGGTCAGGCGGGCGCCGTCGTCCAGGGATTGGCGCGGGCGCTTGTCGGACTGGACGAGAACCTGAGGCCGGCGATGCGTGCCCAAGGGCTTCTCACGCGTGATTCGAGGATGAAGGAGCGCAAGAAGCCTGGGCTAAAGCGGGCGCGCAAGGCCCCCACGTACACCAAGCGATAGGCGGCCCCTCGGCCCTCGCCGGCGGGTGAGCAGAACGTGTCCCGGACCAATTCGCCGGTCTGGCCTGTAGGCGAGGCGGGCCGTGATCTCACACCTCT
>MGOM01000086.1:26854-27077 GCA_001797105.1 Chloroflexi bacterium RBG_19FT_COMBO_62_14 | reverse complement strand
GGTGTATGGAGAAACCAACCGGGGCGGGCGTCCTGGCTCTCCGCGTAAGCGGATTACAGTTGCGGGTCAGCGCCGGACTCAACCGTTTCCGAAGGTTGTCCTTCGTGTGACGGTGTCACCGGCTTCGCCTTCAAGCCCTCCCATCCGGGGGATCGGGCACCCCGGCTGGCCGATATTCAGTTGTCCTGGATAGTATACACGCTTTCAGAGACGGGGGCTCGCC
>MGOM01000086.1:21382-26824 GCA_001797105.1 Chloroflexi bacterium RBG_19FT_COMBO_62_14 | reverse complement strand
GCATGTCCCGTTTTTGGGGGGCAATGGGGGGAAATTGCGTTTTCCCCGCTAAGCTCATGGAGCGATTCGAAGTCGTAGGACAGGAGAGGGGCCATTCGCCCCGGAGGTTCTTACCGGGGAGGGGGTCGGCGAGAACTCTGGGACGAGGCACGGCCAAGCGATCGACCGAAGCCCACGGTTTGTCCGACGACGCCGCGGCGCGGGCCTTAGACCAGCCGGGCGACGGTTCTCTCGATGATCCGCATCACCGGCACCGGGTAGATCCCCAGCCCGACCAGGATCACGCTCAATGCTCCCAGTACGACGCTCGCCGCGCGCGGCAGCCGGACCATGGACGGCTGTACGACGTCGGCTTCCGGCCGGCGGAACATGGTGATCACAATCCGCATGTAGTAGAAGACTCCGATGACGCTGGCCAGGACCAAGACGATCAACAGCAACCAGAGCGACGCTTGCACCCCCGCCGCGGCGATGAAGATCTTCCCTACCAGACCAGCTGTCGGTGGAATCCCGGCGAGAGACAGCAGTGCGATCGTGAAGATGATCGCCAGCCACGGACGTCGATAGTACAAGCCCTGATAGGCCCGCAGGGACTCCGCTTCATCATCCGGGGTTGAAAGGACCGTGACCACGCCGAAGGCGCTCAAGGTCGTGGCGAAGTAGGCAACAAGGTAGAAGGCCACCGCCAGTTGTCCGGCGGGGCCGCTCGCCAGGAATGCCACCAGAAGGTACCCCAGGTGGGCGATGGACGAATAGGCCAGGATGCGCTTGACGTTGTCCTGGGTCAGAGCCAGGATGTTCCCGCCGAGCATCGAAAGAACGGCGACAGCCGTAAAGACCCACACCAATCCTTGACGCTCGAGGGCCATCACAGGTGTGAAGTAGCGCAGCAGCAGGGCGAACATTGCGCCCTTCGACATACTGGCCAAAAGGCCGGTTACCGGCGCCGGCGCACCCTGGTAGACGTCCGGGGTCCACATGTGAAACGGGACGACGCCGAGTTTGAAGCCCACCCCGACGATCAGCATACCCAGGCCGACCATTAGCTGGAGACTCGGGCCTCCCCCCGCCGCCGCGATAACACCCGAGAAAGCTAACGTTCCCGTCTCGGCATAGACCAGGGCCATCCCGAACAGCAGGAAGGCGGCGGTCACGCCGGCCAGAACCAGGTATTTGATCCCGGCTTCAATCCCGCGACGGAGAGAGCGGTTGTAGGCGATCATGGCATAGAGCGCAACGCTCAAGGTCTCGAGGCCGAGGAAGAACGAGGCGAAGTGACTGCTGCCGACAAGGACCGCCGCACCGAGGGTAGCCAGCAAGAGCAGGACATACAGCTCCTCCGGGTTGCCGTCCCACTGTTCCAGGTAACCGTAAGTCAGCAAGGCCACAATGAAGCCGGCGGCAAAAATCAGTCCCATGTAGAACAACGCATAGCCGTCGACCAAGACCAGTGAGGTCACCTGGCGCGGGGTAAGCGGAGACACGAACGGCAGCGATATGAAGGCAGTCAGAAGGCCGGCTAGCGTGAGGATCAAGGACAGGCGGTGGTTCCGGTAGAAAGCGGCCGCCAGCATCACCACAACCCCGGTGGTAGCCACGACCAGCAGCGGCAACAGCGACAGGATGTCAGCAGAAGTCATGCATGTCCCTCGTTAGGGGAGCGCGGAAAGTCACCTCAACCGCGCAGATCGCTCGCCTCATCGACGTTCAACGTCTTGAATTGATGATGCAGCCGGAGCAGCAGTCCTAGCCCAATGGCAACTTCAGCCGCCGCCGTCGCCAGGACGAAAATGAACATCACCTGGCCATCCGCCTGCCCCCAGCGCGCGCCGGCCACGACGAAGGCCAGTCCGGCGGCGTTCAACATCACCTCCACGAAGAGCAATACGAAGAAGATGTTACGCCGAAGGAGAATCCCGGCGACGCCGAGGCTGAACAGAATCGCCGCAAGGATGATTCCGTACTGCGTTGGGACTTCGGCCATGGCTCTCTCCGCTCCTCCCGATCAGTCCGACGGCTCTCGGCCAAGATGGTAGGCACCGACCAGGCCGGCGAGCAACAAGATCGAGGCCAGCTCGACTCCCAGCAGGTATGGGCCATAGAGCGCCAGACTCACCTCTTGCGGGCCGATGGCCGGCCCCCCCAGCGCAAGACCGGGTCGCGCCAGGAAGATATAGATCAGCTCACCGATCAACACCAGGGTCAGGATGACTGGCCCGGTCCACGTCCGCGGTTGGAGCCAGACGCGCTCCTGGCCCTCCGCCCCGGGGCCGAGATTGAGGACCATCACCACGAAGACGAAGAGCACCATGATGGCTCCGGCGTAGACGATGACCTCGAGCGCAGCTACCAGCGGTGCTCCCAAGCTGAAGAAGACGATCGCCACCGAGAGTAGCGACAGGATCGCGTAGAGAAGGGCGTGGACGGCGTTCGACTGCAGGATCACCAAGAAAGTGGATAGGATGGCCACCCCGGAGGCAATGTAGAAAACAACGATCATATCCGTCTACTCCATCCGCCCGGATCGTTACGGCAGCAAGCTTCGGACATCGACGGGAGGCTGCTCGCGTTCTGCCTCGCCCTTCCCCTTTCCGGCTATCGCCAGTCCGGCGACGCGATAGAAGTTGTAGTCGGGGTATTTCCCCGGACCGCTGATAAGGAGCTGCTCCTTTTCGTACACAAGGTTGTTCCGGTTGTACTCGCCCATTTCGAAATCGGGTGTGAGCTGAATGGCGAATGTCGGGCAGGCCTCCTCGCACAGGCCGCAGAAAATGCAGCGCGAGAAGTTGATCCGGAAGAACTCGGGGTATCGCCGGCCGCTGTCGTCTTCCGTCGCCTGGAGCGAAATGCAGTCGACGGGGCAGGCGACGGCGCACAAGTAGCACGCGACACAACGCTCTTCCCCATCCGGATCGCGCGTGAGGATGATCCTCCCCCGGTACCGCGGAGGAAGGTAAGGCTTTACCTCTGGATAGAGCACGGTCTCACGCCTGCGGAAGGCGTGAAGGAACACACCCCAAATCGACCGAAGTACACTCAGCATTCCGCTTCCTCCAACCTAACCCAACGCCAGCACGATACCGCCCGTAACAACCAGGTTGAGCAGCGACAGCGGCAACAGGAGTTTCCACCCGTACGACATGAGTTGATCGTAGCGCGGCCGCGGCAGTGAGCCCCGGATGAGAATAATCAGCAGGATGAAAAAGGAGGTCTTGAGCACGAACCACACGAGCGGAGGCAGAACCGGGCCGATCCATCCGCCGAAGAACAACGCCACGATCAGAACCGAGATCAGCGTGACCCCGATGTACTCGCCGACCATGAACATCCCGAACTTCATGGCCGAATACTCAGAGTGATACCCGGCGATCAGCTCGCTGTCGGCCTCCGGCAGATCGAAGGGGATGCGATGGGTTTCCGCCAATCCCGCGATCATGAACACCACGAACCCGATAAACTGCGGCAAGACAAACCACATGCCCTTCTGGGCCTCCACGATCTCCCGCAGATTAAACGAGCCGGCGAGAATGACCACGCCCATCAGAGACAGCCCCATGAAGACCTCGTAACTCAACATCTGGGCGGCGGCGCGCAGCCCGCCCAGAAGCGAGTACTTGCTGTTGGATGCCCACCCGGCCAACACCACGCTGTACACGCCCATGGATGACATCGCCAGGAAGAACAGCAGGCCGATATTCAGGCTGACGACCTCGACCCCCGGTGCGAAAGGGACGACCGTGAAAGAAAGCAGCACGGTGATCATGATCACGGCCGGGGCGAGGATGAACACGAAGCGGTCGGCGAACGGTGGGATCCAGTCCTCCTTAGTGAACATTTTGATCACATCGGCGATGATCTGTAGCAAGCCAAACGGCCCGGCGCGATTGGGGCCGTAGCGATCCTGCACCAAGGCGAGGAGCCGGCGCTCGCCGTAGACGAGGACCGCGGCTACGGTCAATACCGCGAACAACACGCCGAAGACGTTGATCAGATTCGTGGCGAGGCTGGACATTCCGATCGCTTACTCCTCAGCTGCCGCAGCCGGGGCGACCCTACCCCAACCCGAGGTCGCATGTCCCGGCAATCCGTCGAGCCCGACCGGTAGGCCGGCGATCCCGACCGGAATGGACGGATCTAAGCGCACCATCAGGCGGTACTTCCGCTCGTCAAGAACGAGGTCCGCCACGGCGTCCGACTGAAGGCCCACCCTTGCGGCGTCATCCGGATTGAGAGCGAGATACGCCCCGGGTGCGAGCTCGGCCACACCCGCAGCCTGAACGCTCAGCTCTTCCGATCCGAAGATGTGATACAGCGGGATCACAAGCGCCTCATCCGAACGCGGCTTGAACGGCGCCGGGACGTGCGCGACGTAGTTCGGCGCGGCGTCCGACGCCGGCTCAATAAGGCGTCGCCCGACAACACCTCCGCGCAACTCGCCACCAACTTCGGCCTGAAACTTGTTGAGCGCCTGGACGGAATTCCAGCCGGGTGACCAATAGTCTGCCAGCAATGACGGCGGAGGCTCGATCGTCGCCCCTTCCATCGAGAAGGACAATGCCGTGTCAGGATCATCCGGCGGCTTGGGTTCGTGGACGGAGAGGTTGGCCAGCATGGCCGTCCTCCCGCTGTAGCGGTGAGGCTGGCGGGGGATCTTCTGGCCCACCAGGCGAAAGCTCGATGGAGAGGCCGCCTCGGCGACCCCGGCGAAGGCCGGCAAAGACGCGGCCAGCGCCGATGTGATCGAGTCCAGAGCTGGCCAATCGACTCTTGGCGGGTCGTCGAAGGCCATGAGCGCCGAGACCCAACGCCAGCTCTCCTGCACATCTCCCTCCGGAACGAACACCTGGAAGAAGCGCTGGGCCCGCCCCTCGTTGTTGACCAGGGTACCATCCCCTTCAGCAAAGGTCGCTGCAGGAAGAACGACCTCGGCCGAGGCCGTCATTGGATTTTCGAGGTGGTCGATGACCACGACGTGACCAGCCGACTCGAGTAGAGATCGGACGGCCTTGTCTCCGGCCCGCCGTGCAAGATCGTTCTCAAGCACGATCAGAGTCCCGCCGCCACTCTCGGCAAGCGCGTGGGCGGCGGCCTCCAGCCCCGGGACTTCCATCATGGCCAGACCGAGGCTGTTCGGCTCGGGGAGGGTCAGACACAGACCGGCCGGCTTATTCAGCCCGCACAGTGCCCAGGCGACGTGGGCGGCGGCCTCCATTACCGTCTCGTCGGCACAGCTCGTGCCAGAGACAATCAAAGGATGCTCGGCCCGGCGCAGCGCATCGGCGATCCGCCCTGCCAGCTCGGCGTCGCTTGCGGAAAGATATGCGACCTCGGGGGATCGTTCGTCCAGCAAATGGGCGATGGCGAACCCGAGCCGGGCGATATCCTGGGGTGCCGCCCTGAAGGTCTCACGCGAAACATCGTCGAGCTTGGTCCGAGAGGGCG
>MGOM01000086.1:19508-21352 GCA_001797105.1 Chloroflexi bacterium RBG_19FT_COMBO_62_14 | reverse complement strand
GGGTCAACTCACGCACGGCTGCGTCATCCCAGGCGGGTATCTTGAGCGCCGCCGCCCTGCGGGCGGGCTCACGCCGGACAGCTTGACGCAGCGACAGTGCCAGCATCGGGGCCGTGTTCGTAAGATCCTCGCCCAGGACGAGGATTGCGTCGGCCTCCTCCGCCTCGCGCAGGGAAGTCGAGCGGGCCGGCCCGCCTCGAAGCAACGCCCGAGCCCGAGCGGCGAGACCTCCCTCGAGCTCCGACCATCCTCCGAAGAACCTGTCGGGCCCGACCAGAGTTCGAAGCGCAAAGTTCGCCTCCAGCGAGGCCCGCGGCGAACCGATCCCGATCGCCCCCTTGCCCTCCTTCAGCAGGCCGGCGACATGCCTGACGGCGGCCTCCGGCGTGACCACTTCGCCGCCTCCGTTCGCCGTGAGGTTCAGGCGCGGCTGGCGGATGCGGAGTTCGCTGTTGACGAATTCGTAACCGTAGCGGCCGCGATCGCAAAGGAAGTACCCGTTGACCTCAGCGTTGTAGCGATTCCGTACTCGGCGGAGTTCGCCGTAGCGTTCTCCGGGCGTCGTGTTGCAGCCCAGTCCGCAGTGCACACAAACCGAGGGCGCCGTCTGCAGGTCCCACTTGCGGGTGAAATGCTCCTTGAACGTCTTGTCGGTGAAGACGCCCGTCGGGCAGACTTCGACCAGGTTGCCGCTGAATTCGTTTTCCAGCACGCCGTCCTGGTGCCGGCCGAAATAGACGTGATCGTGGGCCGAGAAAACGTCGAAATCGCGCCCGCCGGCGAAGTCGCGATAGAACCGAACGCAACGATAGCACTGGATGCACCGGTTCATCTCGTGGTTGATCAGCGGACCGAGATACTGGTTGTCATACGTGCGTTTGTCGAAGCGGAAGCGCCGGTAGGTGTGCCCCGTCATCACCGTCATGTCTTGCAGGTGGCATTCGCCCCCCTCATCACAAATGGGGCAGTCATGCGGGTGATTTTCCATCAAGAGCTCGATGATCGTTTCTCTGAACGCCACCGCCTCGGGGTCGGAGATCGAGATGCGCGTCCCGTCCGCGGCCGGGGTCATGCACGCCATGACGATCCGGCCGCGCGTGTCGCTCTCATCCTTGAACTGTTTGACGGCGCATTGCCGGCAGGCGCCGACTGAGCCGAGGGCAGGATGCCAACAGAAGTAGGGCAGGTTCATCCCAAGCGAGAGACATACCTCGAGGAGGTTCTTCTGCGCATCGACCTCGTATTCTTTACCATCGACATGGATCGTCGCCACTCGCTACCTCCACGGGCACCGCTTCCCGGTGATGTGCCGCTCGAAGTCCTCTCGGAAATACCGCATGGCGCTTTGCAGGGGTTCGACCGCTCCCGGGGCCAAAGCACAAAAGGTGTGACCCGGCCCGAGGAGCTTGGAGTGTCTTTCGAGTAACTCCAGATCGCCCTCGTCTCCTTGTCCGTCCTCGATCGCCTTGAGCAGCTTCTCTGTCCAGGGCAGTCCTTCACGGCAGGGCGTGCACCAACCGCATGACTCTTGGGCGAAAAAGTGTTCGAGGTTGTGGACCATCGCCACCGGACAGGTTCGGTCGTCAAGCACGATCATCGTGCCCGTCCCCAAGCGGCTCCCCGCCTTCTGGATCGAAGCGAAGTCCATCGGAATATCCAGATGCTCTTCCACCAGGAAGTCCGTCGAGGCTCCGCCGGGGATCACGCCGCGGAACTTCAATCCCGGGCGCATCCCACCGGCGTGCTCCTCGAGGATCTCCCGGACGGTGGTGCCCATCGGGAGTTCCCACACCCCCGGGCGATTGACTTTCCCGCTCACACCATAGAGCTTCGTCCCGGCGTCC
>MGOM01000086.1:4491-19493 GCA_001797105.1 Chloroflexi bacterium RBG_19FT_COMBO_62_14 | reverse complement strand
CCTCGGAACCACTCCGCCCCGTTGTTCACGATGTGGGGGACATTGGCCAACGTCTCGACGTTGTTGACGATGGTCGGCTTGCCCCACAGGCCGCTGACTTGCGGATAGGGCGGTTTCGAGCGAGGGGTCGCCCTCTTGCCCTCCAGGCTGTTGAGCAATCCGGTCTCTTCACCGCACATGTAGCGTCCGGCGCTGACATGAAGATAGAGTTCAAAGGACCACCCCGAGCCGAGGATGTTCTTGCCGAGGTAACCGGCCTGGTAGGCTTCGGCGATCGCCCGCCGCAGTCGTTCGTCGGCCAGCCTGTACTCCCAGCGCAAGAACACGTAGCCAACATCGGCCTGGATGGCATACGCACTGACGATCATGCCTTCGATGATCGAATGCGGGTCGCCCTCGAGCAGGACTCGATCCTTGAAGGTCCCCGGCTCCATCTCGTCGGCGTTGCACACCAGGTACTTCGGGTGCGGCGCCTGCTCTCCCATCGGGACGAAGCTCCACTTCAACCCCGTGGGAAAGCCTGCCCCTCCCCTACCTTGCAGAGTAGACTGCTTGACCGTCTCGGTGACGTCCTCCGGCTTCATCGAACCGAGGGCCTTGCGCACCGCCTGATAACCACCGGCGGTCTCGAATTCTCTGATCGGCAGGGGTATTCCCCCGGGCTGGAGGTTCTTAGTCAGAGGAGTTTCCATCAGTCCGTCCCCTGCCTGACCTGTTCCAGGATCTCGTCGACTCGCTCGACCGTCAGATCGCGGTAGAGCTCATCGTTGATCATCATCGCTGGCGCATGGTCGCAGGTACCCAGGCAGACGTTGGGCAGGAGGGTGAACGTACCGTCGGCGGTCGTCTCCCCCAGGCCGATGCCCAGTCGCTCGCGGATGCGTTCACGCACCGCGTCGTAACCCAGCAGCCAGCAACTTACGCTATCGCACAGCAGGATGACGTACTTCCCAACCGGTCGGCGGAAGATCAGGTTGTAGAAGGTAGCGACATTGTCTAGTTCATCGGGTGTCATCTCGAGGAAGGCGGCGATGTCCTGGATCGCCTCATCCGAGACCCAGCCGCGATACCGCTGGACGATCTTCAGCGCCTCGATGCAGGCGGGACGCTTGGTGTCGTAGTGCTTGAGCTGCTCCTCGATCTCGCGCTTCTCGTCTTCACTCAGCATCAGCGTTCCTCAAAGGGCCATTCGTCGGCGTTAAGCGCAGGCCTTCACGTAGTACGGATTGACGCTGCCGTCGCTGTGATTTTCTGCAGCACAGCGAACAGCCCCGCCCGGCACCTGCCTGCCCCCGTTCGAACTATTTCCCCCTCCCCCAGCGGATACCCCATCCGCCGCGCGAGTCGTCGAACGCCGGGGGAGGGGGTAGGGGGTGGGGGAATCCAAAGCCCGCGAACGAGAACTTACTTCCCTTGGATCTTCATTCAGAAACGAGAGGACGACGTCGCGTGTCATCGACCTATCGGTCCACATCCGCCAGCACAAAATCGATGCTCCCCAGGATGGCGAGCAGGTCCGGGATCATCAAACCGCGGCTGATGTACGGCAGCATCTGCATGTGCGGGAATGAGGGCGTGCGGATGCGCGCCCGGTACGCCGAGGTGCTTCCGTCGCTGATCAGGTAGTAACCGTTGTTGCCTTTCGTCGCCTCGATCCCGACGAAGACCTCCCCCGGTGGGATCACCGGCCCCCAGCTGACGTTCAAGAAGTGCGTGATCAGCGTCTCGATGTCGTGCATCGTACGCTCTTTAAGGGGCGGCGTCGTCAAAGGATGAAGCGCCTTGTAAAGTCCGGCCGGCATGTTGTCCACGCACTGCTCGATGATCCGCAGGCTCTGGCGCATCTCCTCGACCCGCACCACCGCTCGATCGTAGCAATCGCCGCCAGTGGCGGTTGGTATTTCGAAATCAAACTGCTCGTAGCCGGAGTAGGGACGCTTCTTGCGGAAGTCCCATTCAAGCCCGCAGGCGCGCAGACCGGGTCCCGTCACGCCCCACTCGATGGCCTCGTCCAGCGTGTAGCCTCCAATGCCCTGGGTGCGGAGTTTGAAAATACGATTCTGCATCACGACCGTGTCGTACTCTTTCAAGCGGGGCGGGAAATAGGCGATGAATTTGCGCATCAACTCTTCCCAACCGTTGGGGAGATCATGCGCCACGCCGCCGATCCGGAACCAGCTCGGATGCATGCGCGCCCCGCAGATCGCCTGCACGATATCGAAGATACGCTCGCGATCGTTGAACATGTAGAAAACCGGCGACATCTGGCCGAGGTCCTGGGCGAACGTGCCGTACCACACCAGGTGGCTGGCGATCCGGAACAATTCGGCCATCATGACCCGGATGACTTTGACCCTATCCGGAACTTCGATCCCGGCCAGTTTTTCAACGGCCATCACATACGGCAGGTTGTTCATTACACCACTCAGGTAATCTACCCGGTCGGTGTATGGGATGTAGGTGTGCCACGTCTGGCGCTCGGCCATCTTCTCGGCGCCGCGGTGGTGATAGCCGATGTCGGGGATGGCATCCAGGATGACCTCACCGTCGAGCTGAAGGACTACCCTCAAGACGCCGTGCGTGCCAGGGTGTTGAGGTCCAAGGTTGAGGAACATGAATTCGGAGTCTTCCGATTGGCGCCTCAGCCCCCATGCCTCGGGATGGAACTGCAAGGCCTGTTGTTCCAGGATCTGCTTGTCATCGGGCAGACTGAACGGTCCCATCTCGGTCGCCCGGGCCGGATGATCCTTCCGCAGCGGATGCCCTTTCCAGGTACTCGGCATCAAGATCCGCTCCAGATGCGGATGCCCGGCGAACCGGACTCCGAACATGTCCCAAACCTCACGCTCGTACCAATTCGCCATGGGCCACAGATCGGTGATCGTCGGCAGGGTAGGCTGCTCGCCTTGCAGGCCGACCTTGAGGCGGACGTCCTGGTTTCGATCGAACGAGAGCAGGTGGTACACGACGGTGAAATCGCTCGGCGGTTGGCCGTCGCGCTGGGTTCGCTCACGCTCGTCGATCGCGGTCAGGTCGTACAGCAACCGGTATGGTCGGTCGGCGGCCGTCTTCAGGTAACTCAACACCTTGCCGACGCTGGAGGCAGGGATCCAGGCGGTCGGGATGCTATCCGCCGTCGCCTGAGGCGTGACCTCGCCCTCACCAAACTTCTCCTGCAACTCTCGAAGTACGTCGAGGCTGTCTTGCATCAGGAGTGAGCTCCGAGTTCGACTCTCAAAGGGGCCGATGATCCTGGCTCGAGACCGGATCGATGATGAGCGACCAAGACGGTCGGCGCACTAGACCTCGTCCATCGGCCTGAGCACGGTCGCCTGCTCGCGCTCCCGCTGTTTCAGGTCCCGCATGGAGGGCTTCTCCCCCTTGATCACACCCTGTGGCCCGATGACCCAGCTCAGAGGACGCTTCTCCTTGCCGACCGAGTCGGCCAGGAGCGTCAACCCTTCCATGAACGCGCTCGGGCTGGGCGGGCAGCCGGGGACGTACACGTCGACGGGCATGAACTTGTCCACACCCTGGACCACGCTGTAAATGTCGTACATCCCGCCGGAATTGGCACACGAGCCCATCGAAATCACCCAGCGCGGCTCCATCATCTGTTGATAGAGGCGGCGGATGATCGGCGCCATCTTGATGAAGACCGTCCCGGCGACGACCATGACGTCAGCCTCGCGCGGGGTGCCACGAATGACCTCCGACCCGAAACGGGCGATGTCGTAGCGGCTGGTAAGGCTCGTCGCCATTTCGACGAAGCAGCACGACAGGCCAAAGTTGAACGGCCAGATCGAATACTTCCGGCCCCAGGCCAGAAGGTCTTGCACCCGAGTCAGAACCAAAGCGCGCTGGAGGATCGACTCGAGCGATCCGCTCGCCCCGCCAATGGGGGGTTCATCATTCGGGGTACTCATCCACCACTTCATCAGTCTGCTCCCGATGGTCACAGTGAACGTGGCACGCTACCCATCCCACTTACCTGGGATCCGGTTCAATCGGATCCTCACTCTTTCACCCCGCGCGATTTCCTGGGACTCCAGTCCAGCGCCCCGACCTTCCAGAGGTAGGCCAAACCTGCCAGCAACACGAGAATGAAAACCACGACCTCGATGTAGCCCGACCAGCCGAGTTGGCGCGCCCCCACCGCCCAGGCCAGGATGAACGCCGCCTCCAGATCGAAGACAACGAAGAACATGGCGGTCATGTAATACTTGATGGAGAGGCGGATCCGAGCGGATCCGGTGGGGAGTATTCCTGATTCGAAGGGCTCACCCGTCTCACGCTCGCGATGTCGCTCGCCGAGCAGGTAACCCAGGCCGAGCATCGACCCAACAATGAAGACCACGGCAGCAGTGTATAGCGCTAGGGGCCAGAGCACGCCGGTTGGGTCAGTCGAGGTCATCGAGCGCTCCTCCGCTTCCGTCGGGATTGAATGAGTATCTTACAAGCCATCGGCCGCCCCAGGCGGCCAAACAGCGCCAAGCTAATCCGGCGCGCCATGTTCGAGCGGGAGACATCCCGCTGGAGAGTGTATGGCGGCTGGCGTGAGACCTTGGGGCAGATCGGCGGCGAATCCCGCCCGCGGCCCAAGGCCATTGGCCAGCGCCTTGGCACTGGTCATACTCCCTCGCACCGCTCGAATCCATGTGGCCCTGGAAGGGCGATTGCTGGAAGCTCGGCCTGCAGGCCAGACTGCCTCACTTAGCTGCCCGGGTGGGCGGCGGCAATCTTTATGATTGTACACCATGACACAATACCTGATCGACACGCCTCCCCGCGGTCGAGGTCTGGCCCGACGACCGTTTTCACCCACGCCCTCCCATATGAATGCGCCGTTGGAGCACCGCCGCGCCCCCCGCTTGGCCTGTGAGCCCGGCTCACCCGGTCCATTCATCGGCTCTCCTCTTCCCGCCCCCAGAGGACACGCGAAAGCCCTGAGTCGGAGTCCGATTGTCGATGATGCATCTCAACCTAGCTTGCCCCGGTGATGCAGCGCTATAATTGCGGATGAGGCCGGCCCAGTCGTTTCACCCCAAGAACGACACGGGAGCATGGTCGACCGAGCGTTCTCTTTCTCCCAGGGTGCATGCGGCGGAGCGTGGCGACGTGTGGCCCCCTCCGCGCTGCGTTTCACTCCAGGGGGGATCGAGGGAACGAGAGTTCGAGGGGCCGGCGCCGTATCCCGCAAGCCGTGCCCGGTATGACCGGCCCGGATCGGCGCCGTTGTTCCGTCGGGTTCATCAATCCGTGTCCGATTCTGCCGGTTCGTCGCCGTTTGCGAATCTTCGCGGGACGCTTCATCAGACACCGAATCCTACCTATCGCTGACGCAGCTTCGCCAGCCAGAGTGTCGGATGTGATCGTTGGGCCGGCGGCACGGTCTAGAGGAGATCCCTGAATGACTACCGAAGCTAGAAGCGCTCGGGCTGGGCTGCGGGCGATTCCCGGCCTGGTTCTGTCCCTGGCAGCCGTCGTCGCAGCCGCGTGCGCCACGGGATCCTCATCCGCCACAAGCCCGGCGGAGCCAGAGAAAGTCGTGCGGATCGGGATCCAACCGATCGCCCAGACCGATCCGGCCCTGATCTCCTCCGACAGCGAAGTCCTCATCGCCAACCAGGTCTACGACTACCTGATCGATATCGACGAGAGCAATCGCCTCGCGGCCAGGCTGGCGACCGACTGGAGCGTCAGCCCGGACGGTCTCGAGTACACGTTCGATCTGGCCCAGGGGGTGACCTTCCACGACGGATCGGCCTTCACCGCGCGCGACGTAGTCTGGACTTTCGACCGGCTGCGTGATCCGGCCTCGGGCTACCCGACGGCGGATCTGTACTCCGGGATCACCGACATCCGTGCCGTCGACGACCACCAGGTGACATTCACGCTGTTGAAAACCAATCCATTCTTCTTGTTCGACCTCGCCGATAACCATGCGCTCGTCCTCAAGGCCGACACCGCGTTCCCCGACCGGGGGTTCAACGGGACGGGACCGTACCGAGTGGTGGAGTACGTCCCTCCGGACCGGATCGTGATGGAAGCCAATACGGACTACTTCGCCGGCGCGCCCCAATTGGACGGGCTGGAGATCACCTTCTTCGCCGACACCTCATCGGCGGTGGAGGCTCTCCAGGGAGGCCAGCTCGACTTCATCATGGGCTTGTCGACGCCGCAATATGACAGCCTGACCCAGGCGGACGGCGTTCAGACCCAGATCGTGGACACTAACGGCTTCGTGGCCGTGCGCCTTCGCACGGACCGCAGCCCGGGGAACGATCCGCGCGTGATCCAGGCCCTCAATCTGGCCACCGACCGCCAAAGCTTGTTCGAGGTCGTGCGCCGCGGCTACGGTAGCGTCGGAGCGAGCAGCCCGATCGGGCCGGTTTATACCGACTACTTCGATCCGAGCGCCAGTCCTCCACCGCGCGATCCGCAGGCAGCCCGGGCGCTGCTGGAGGAGGCCGGATACAAAGAGGTGCTCAAGCTCGACATGTACATGTTGAACACCGGTGACTACCCCGACCTCGGCGCGGCATTGAAGGCCCAGTGGGCGGAAGCGGGGATCGACGTCTCGCTGCAACTCGTCCCGGAGGGTGTGTACTACGGCGAGGGCAAATGGCTGGATGTCGACCTGGGAATCACCGGTTGGGCCCACCGACCTTACCCTCAGTTCTACCTGGATGTCATGCTCGTGTGCGGCGCGAAGTGGAACGAGTCGCATTTCTGTGATCCCGAATTCGACCGGCTGGCCGGATTGGCCGGCAGCACGTCCGACCTGCAAACGCGGGCCAGTGCCTACAGGCAGATCCAGCAAATCCTCGTCGATCGCGGCCCCCTCATTGTTCCCTATTTCTTTGCCCAATTTGGCGCCACGAGCGAGCGCGTTCAGGGGCTGAAGCTGAAGCCGTTCCCGGGTCGGACGGACTTTCGCAATGTGAGTCTCGCCCCTTGATCGATTCGCGGGGCATCTCCTGAGAGAGGCGTTCAGGGTGAGCGCCTCACAAGGCGGCCGAAGCCGCTTTCGCCAGGCGGTGGCCATCTTATTCCAGCAGCGGTCCTCGGCAATCGGGACGTCGATCACCCTGATCTTCGTCTTGGCGGCGTTGTTCGGCCCAGTCGTAGCCCCTTACGGCCTCAATCAGCAATTGACCTCGGCTACATTCCAACCTCCCTCGCTCGCGCACTGGTTCGGTACGGACCAGCTCGGGCGGGATGTTTTCAGCCGGGTGCTCCTCGGCGCCCGGGATATCCTGGCGTTCGCCGGGGTGGGCACGCTGCTCGCCATCATCCTGGGTGCGACGATCGGGCTATTCAGCGGTTACACTGGCGGCGTGGTCGACGAAATCATCATGCGCGCGTTTGACGGATTGCTGGCGCTTCCGGCAATGCTCCTGGCTTTGCTGCTGTTGGCGTCGCTGGCCTCATCCGATCTGAGCGTCATCATCGTGCTGGTCGTGGTCTACACGCCGATCGTGGCGCGGGTTGTCCGGAGCGTCGTGCTCTCGGTCAAGGAGCTGGCTTATGTCCGGGCGGCCCGGCTTCAAGGAGAGGGTCTGGGCTGGATTCTCTATCGGGCGATCCTCCCGGCGACCTATCCGGCTCTCGCCGTCGAGGGAGCGTTGCGCTTCTCCTACGCCATCTTTCTGATCGCTTCGCTGGGCTTCCTCGGGATCGGCTTCCAGCCGCCCAGCGACAACTGGGGGATGATGGTCAGCGACGCCCGTCAGTTGACCTCGGCCGCACCTTGGGCCTTGTACTTCCCCGCTGCGGCGATCGCCGTCGTCGTGGTCGGCGTGAATTTGCTGGCGGATGGATTGAAGCGAATCGCCCAGACGCCGCCGGATCCCCGGTCATGACTCGTGCCTCCACTCCCGCCCCGTTGTTGGAAGTGCAACGCCTGACCGTGGCTTACACAAGGGCCGGCCGATCGTACGACGCCGTTCGCCAGGTCTCACTGACCGTCCAGCAGGGCGAGTCATACGGACTGGTGGGAGAGAGCGGTTCAGGAAAGACGACGCTGGCTCTATCCGTGATGCGCTACCTCCCGCGCTCGGCAGCGGTTCGGGGAGGCCGCGTTCTCCTCAATGGTGCCGACTTGCTCACGCTGGACGCAAAGGCGATGCGCCGCATCTGGGGGAGGCGAATCGCCTTTGTCCCGCAGGACCCGCACACCTCGCTCAACCCCTCCATGCGGATCGGCCAGCAGCTCGGTGAGGGGCTGTCCACCGACGGCCTTGACCAGCGCCAGGCTCGCCAACGTGCGCTCAGTCTTCTGGCCGACGTGCACCTGCCCGATCCGCCTCGGATTGCCGAGTGCTACCCCCATCAGATCAGCGGGGGGATGCGCCAGCGGGTGTTGATCGCCATGGCGATCAGCCGTGAACCGCAACTGCTCGTCATGGATGAGCCGACCACCGGCCTCGACACCACAACGCAGGCGAGCATCCTCGATTTGATCCGCGACCTCGTCCGCAGGCGGAGCATGTCGATCCTGTACGTCAGCCACAACCTCGGCGTGGTGGCTCAGATGTGCGACCGTGTGGCGGTGATGTACGCCGGAGAATTGCTCGAGGACGCTCCTGCAGCCCGGCTGTACGCCCGACCACTCCACCCGTACACGCAGGGACTTCTGGACAGCGTCCCGCGTCTCGGGCAGAACAAGCGCCGCGTCCGCTTGCGCGGCGTCGCCGGCCGCCCCCCATCCCCGGCAGAGACACGCTCGGGCTGCGTGTTCCTGGCGCGCTGCCCGTTGGCGATCGATCTGTGCAACGATGCGCCGACGCTGTTCGAGACGGCCGAGGGACATACCGCGCGCTGCCACCGCTGGAAGGAGATCGAAGCCGGATCGGCAGACCCGCGGCAGCCTGCTTCGCGCAAAGCCGGGCCGCCGCGGACCCCGACAATCGGACGTGAGGTCCTGGCGCTGCAGGACGTCCAGGTCCACTTCCCCCTCCGTCGATCACTGGCAGACGTCTTTTCCCGGCGGATTCGCCGGGTCAGAGCCGTCGAGGATGTCAGCCTGTCGATCGAGCGCGGGTTCGCCCTGGGTCTGGTCGGTGAGAGTGGCAGCGGTAAGACGACTCTGGGATTGACCATCCTGGGATTGGTTGAGCGCACCTCCGGCGAAATACACCTGCTTGGGAAGCCCCTCCCATCCGTCATCGCTGGACGGAGCCCGGGGACCCTGGCGCGGATGCAGATGATCTTCCAGGATGTCGATGAGTCGTTCGTTCCAACCATGAGCATCGCCGAGATCCTCCGACGGCCCCTCATTCGCTTGAGCGGATCTCCGCCGGATGAAGCTTCATCGAAGGCGATCAGCCTCCTCGAGGCGGTTCACTTGCCGCCTGAGTTCGCCGATCGGTTTCCATCCGAATTGAGTGGAGGTGAGCGACAGCGCGTTGCCATTGCTCGGGCCTTCGCCTCGAAACCGGAGGTACTCGTCGCCGATGAACCCATCTCATCTCTCGACGTTTCCGTCCAGGCGGCGGTACTCAACCTGCTGAACGACATCCAGGTCGTACGAGACAGCGGGCTCATCTTCATCTCCCACGATCTGGCGGTTATCGGATACATCTCGGATGTGATCGCCGTGATCTACCTGGGGAGGCTGATGCAGGTCGCCCCGGCAGCCGAGATCTTCGAACCTCC
Source organism: Chloroflexi bacterium RBG_19FT_COMBO_62_14 (assembly GCA_001797105.1). Taxonomy (GTDB): domain Bacteria; phylum Chloroflexota; class Anaerolineae; order Anaerolineales; family E44-bin32. Next base: position 9,833 of record MGOM01000086.1, on the reverse strand, counting down.
CTACCACCCGTACACCGAGGCCTTGCTTTCGGCGATCCCGCTCATCGATCCCAGGGGCAAGCAAGAGAGGATCCGCCTGCAGGGTGATGCGCCCAGCCCGGTCGACGTCCCGAGGGGTTGCCCGTTCCACACGCGTTGCCCGCGTTTCCTCGGGAACCTGTGTAAGGAAGTAGACCCGCCGGAACAGAGGACGGCGAGCGGGGGAATGATCCGCTGCCACATCTCGCTGGACGAGCTGAAAGCGGTGCAGCCGCGCGTCTTCGCCTTCAGCTCTCCCGTGGAAGGGTCGGGCTGAACAGCATGTCGCGCTATCTCGTTCGCAGGTTGGGGTTCGTGGTTCTGACTGTGTTCCTGACCTCGATCGTCATCTTCAGTGTGATCCAAGTGCTCCCCGGCGATGTGGCGCGGGTGATTCTCGGGCGCGAAGCCGGACAGGCGGCTGTCGACCAGTTGAGGCAGGAGCTGGGACTGGATCTCCCCGCGCCCGTCCGCTACCTCCGTTGGATCGCCGACTTCGTGCGCGGCGCATGGGGAGAGTCATTCAGCCTCAGAACCGCCGTCCTGCCACTGGTCGCTCGTCGCCTGAGCAACTCATTGTTGCTCGCCGCCGTCGTGCTGGGGCTCGCCGTACCGCTCTCGGTCGGGCTTGGCGTCATGGCCGGTCTACGCCAGGACTCGTTTCTGGACAACGTCGTGAGCATGGGCTCACTGGCACTCGTTGGACTGCCCGAGTTCGTCACCGGGCTCGTGCTCATCCAGGTTTTCGCCCTTCAACTTGGTCTGTTTCCGGCATCCTCGAGCCTGGCCGACAGCAGCGGGCTCGGTGGGAAGATCGCGCAGCTCATCCTTCCGTCTCTGACCGCAGCCCTGGTCCTGCTCGGATACCTGGCGCGGCTGACGCGCGCTCAGGTGATCGAGGAATCCGGCAAGCCATACGTCCGGACGGCGGTGTTGAAGGGTCTTCCCCGGCGGACGGTCATCCTGCGGCACATCTTGCGCAATGCCCTGATGCCCACGGTCACGGTCGTCGCCATCAGTTTCGGCTGGCTGCTGAGCGGGCTGATCGTCATCGAGGCCGTTTTCAACTACCCCGGCCTGGGTAGTTTGCTTGTCTTCGCCGTCAGCCGGCGCGACCTCCCGGTGATACAGGCCATCAGCATGCTGGCGGTGGTCGGGTACGCCCTGGCCAACTTGTCAGCGGACCTCGTGTACGCGGCCCTCAATCCGCGGCTGCGACTCGAGTGAGCCAATCGAAAGCCTCCCGACTTCGTCGGCGCGCCCACGATCGTTGACGAGCGTGCCCGAGCAGGGCCTGGGAAGCGCACTTGCGACAGTTGTCCGCATGACTCCTTGCCGTCGCCAGGTGTCACAGCGCGTTCACTCGGATCCTGACGGTCGCGGCGGTGGGCATGCATTTGAATGGAAACTCGGGTTGTTCTTTCGGATGGATCGGTTGAGGATATTCAAGATATGGAACGGCCAGTTGCCCGAGCGCGGTTCACCCTTACCGAAGCCGGTCGAGCCGCAGGTGGTCAGAGGGCGATGTTCGGCAACCCGTTCGCCCCTCCATGCGATAGCGCGGGAGGGCGGTGAGTATTGCTGTATAATGATTCTCCCCGACATCGCCCTCGACATGCCATCGCACGACATCGACTTCTCGTCACGACGACCTTCTGGAATATCGAACGGCCAGTGTGTGATTGACTCGCCGAGGGAGGGGACGGATTGGCGCCATTGAACGCGATCGAGGTCAGAAACCTGCGGCGCATTTATCGAACCACGATCGGCGTGATCCGGCGGAGGGTCAAAGAAGTCGTCGCGGTCGATGACATATCCTTCGACGTCGCGCCCGGAGAGCTCTTCGGCTTGCTCGGCCCGAACGGCGCCGGCAAGACGACAATGGTCAAGATGCTCACGACCTTGCTCATCCCGAGCGCAGGGACGGCCCGGGTGCTGGGGTTCGACGTCGTCGATCAGGCCGACCCGATCCGCCCGCGCATCGGCTTCATCTTCGGTGGGGAGCGCGGCCTGTACTGGCGACTGTCGGCCATCGACAATCTTCGCTACTTCGCCAGCCTCTATCATGTCGAGCCGGAGATCGCCCGCAAGAGGATCCCGTACCTTCTCGAGCTTGTCCGGCTGGATGGACGTGGCCAGGAAAAGGTCGAGGGGTACTCCCGCGGCATGAAGCAGCGACTGCACGTGGCCAGGACTCTGCTCCACGACCCGGAGCTCCTCTTCCTGGATGAACCGACGATCGGCCTCGACCCGATCGGCGCCCGCGAGCTTCGCCAGGTGATCCGCAACCTGCAATCGGAGAAGAAGACGATTCTTCTCACGACGCATTACATGTTCGAAGCCGACGCGTTGTGCGAGCGGATCGCCGTCATCGATCACGGCCGGATCGTTGCCCTCGACACGCCGGAAGGTCTGAAGCGGCACGTGCGCGATCTGTCCGTGATTGAGCTTGAAGTTTACGGCATCCCTCCCGAGCTCCTGGATGTCTTGCGGGCCCTGGAGGTGGTTGAGGCGGTGACGGTCGAGAATCGCGATCAGAAGCAGGCCGTGCTCGTCCAGTCACCCGGTGGATCGGAAGCCGTCCCGGAGATCCTGGCCGCACTCAGTGGCCTGAGAGTCGGCAAGGTCATCGTGCGCGAGCCAACCCTGGAAGACGCCTACGTCCGGCTCGTCGGAGGCGAGGTGGAGCCATGAGAAAACTGACGCTCTACGCCCGGGTGATTCTGGCTTCTGCCGAAATGTCGGTTCGCGAGACGATGACCGATGGGTTCGTGGTGTTCGGCATTTTCGTCCAGCCCCTGATCATCGCCCTCCTTGGACTGTGGATGCTGCGCGATCGAGGCGGCGACTATGGGATTTTCGTGGTCGTCGGTAGCGGGCTGACCGGGTTGTGGAGCAGCCTGCTCTTTATCAGCGGCAACAGCATAACCCATGAACGCTGGACCGGCACGTTGGAAACCCTCGTCGGCGTTCCAACACCGATGGGAGTGATCGTCTTAGGCAAGAACCTGGCCAACGTTCTACAGTCGATAGGATCGATGGCCGTCAGCTACCTCCTGGCCTCGCTTCTCTTTGGCTACCCGCTCACGGTCGCCCAACCGATCCAGTTCGTGATATCGCTGTTCCTGACCGTTGTCGCTTTCGTGACGTTCGGGTTGGTCATCGCACCGATCTTCGTGATGAACCCCGACGTCCAGCGCTGGCAGAACGGGCTCGAGTTTCCGATCTACATCCTGGCCGGATTCCTCTTTCCGATCGCCTTGCTCCCGGGATGGACAACCCCGATCAGCTACCTGCTCGCACCGTATTGGGCGGCGCAGGCGCTGCATCTGACCTCCAGCGGCGGCGGAACGTCGGGGGAGATCTCGATTGCCTGGGGAATGATGTTGCTCTTCAGCCTGGTTTATGTGCTTCTGTCGCGAACCCTCTTCCGAGTCATGCTCCGCAAAGCTCGGAGCGAGGCGACGCTGGGGTTGGAGTAGAGGGAGATGGTTGCCGCGGCCTGCCTATAGACAGGCTCGGCGTCACGCGGCTGGTATCTCGGGAGGAACATGATGCGGTCTGTGACCCTCAACATTCGTTTGTTCTTCCAGGGCGCGCTCCTGTCTTACGTCGCTCTCTTCCGTTGGCTCAGCCCGATGACCTATCTCGCCTCAAAGGTGCTCATGCCCCTGGCGCAGATTCTCTTCTTTAGCTTTCTGGGGATGTACGCCACCGGGCAAGCCAACGCCAGCTTCTACGTAATCGGGAATGCGATCCAGCTCGCCGCGGTCAGTGGGATCTTCGGGGTGACGATGAGTATCGGCGGTGACCGCTGGGAGGGTACTCTGCCCTACCTCTTTGGCACTCCCGCCAACCGCATGGCGATGTTTGTTGGGCGGGCATTCTTCCACGTCTTGGACGGCATGGTCGGCGTTGTGCTGGCTTTGATGTGGGGCGTCTTACTGCTTGGCCTCGACCTGTCGCACGCGAATCCCCTGGCGCTCGGACTGACAATCCTCGTCGCCACTTTCAGCACCTCCGGAATGGGACTGCTTCTGGGGTGCATCAGCCTGATCACACTCAACGTCATGTTCATCAACAACACGGTCTACTTCTCGCTCCTGGTTTTCAGCGGGGCCAACGTGCCACTGTCGACGCTGCCGGCGTGGATGCAGTCGGTCGCGTGGGCGCTGCCGCTTACCCGCAGCATCGCGGCTGCCCGCCAGATCATCGCCGGTGGCTCGCTGGCCGAGGTCGCGCCGCTGCTGTGGATGGAAGTGCTGATCGGGGCGATCTACATTCTGGCGGGGTACTTCCTCTTCCGTTGGTTCGAACGACAGGCCAAATTGCGGGGGACGCTCGACATCTTTTGAGCGCGCGACTTCAGCCTCGCCCCCGGGTTGTATCCCTGCAGCCGCCGGCTCTAGCGAGCGCGGGCGAACGTGATGTGTCGCCATACGTTTCGTTCCGCGGTCGAATCGGGCAACGCCTCGGCGATTCCTCGCCGCCTTCGGCGGCTCGGAATGACAGAATACGTAGGCGGATCGGATGGCATCGATTATCCGTCGTACATCGTCCTCCGTCCCTCGTCCGCAGTGCGGCCCCGCGATCATCTCCCTCGATCTGGAGCATTCGATGAGCGCGCCCAAGGTCTTCGTCACCCGTCGTCTACCGCAAGAGGGCATCCGACTTGCCCGCCGCGAAGCCGACCTCGACATCCGGCCCGATGATCTTCCCCCCACCCACGACGCTCTCCTGGCGCGTGTGCGCGGGACGAACGGGCTCGTGTGCCTGTTGACCGACACGATCGATGCGCCCGTGATGGACGCCGCCGGCCCCACATTGCGCGTGATCAGCCAGATGGCCGTCGGCTTCGACAATATCGACGTCGCCGCGGCAACGGCGCGCGGGATCCCCATCGGAAATACGCCGGGGGTTCTTACCGAGGCCACGGCTGATTTCACCTGGGCGTTGCTGCTTGCGGCAGCTCGACGCCTGGTCGAGGCCGACGCCTACACCCGCGCCGGCCGGTGGAAGACATGGGGACCGATGTTGCTCCTCGGGGCCGACGTCGGCGGTGCGACGCTGGGGATCGTCGGCCTCGGGCGCATCGGGCAGGCCGTCGCCAAGAGGGCCGGCGGCTTCGGCATGCGTATCTTGTACTTCGATCGTCAACGGAACGAGGCGGTTGAAAAAGCACTCGGGGCAGAGTATGTGTCGTTCGAGAACCTACTGGCTGAATCGGACTTCATCACGATCCACACCACCTATTCGGAGAGCTCGCATCATCTCTTTGGCGAAGAGGCGTTCAAGCGGATGAAGCCGACAGCCCTGCTGATCAA
>MGOM01000086.1:0-4392 GCA_001797105.1 Chloroflexi bacterium RBG_19FT_COMBO_62_14 | reverse complement strand
GATCGAACCTGCCGATCCGCTCCTCGGGCTCGACAACGTGATCATTGCCCCCCACATCGCCAGCGCCAGCCGCTCGTCGCGAGGACGGATGGCCGTGATGGCTGCCGAGAACCTCGTGGCAGGCTTGAGAGGTGAGAAGCTCCCCCACTGTGTCAATCCGGAGGTTTACAAGTGAGAGGAAGGTCACTATGAGCGAACCCGTCCGCGGTAGCAGCCGGCATGGCGAGCTGACGATCGATCAACTGGTCGAGCTGCAGCCCGGGCTCGGCCGGCTGATGCCGGAGATCTCCCGCTGCTACTGGATCCTGTTCTACGCTGCCCAGGGCGGCAACTGGCCGCTGGCCGGGCACGAGTGGCGTCAGCTCCAGAATCTCTTCAACCTCGCAGCGACGACGAGACCGAAGCGGGCAAAAGACCTCCACTCGTTCCAGGCCGGTGTCATGAAGGCCATCGAAGTTGCCATCGAGGCCCGAGATTGGCCGAGGTTTGAAAAGGCTTACCGGGAAGGGATCGACCTCGCCAACCGCCTGCATGTGACCACGGGCCACGCCGAAATCCGCTGGAAGCTGCCTGCCGAACCGCCCAAGGACATGGACCTTGGGCCGGGCCCAGGCGAGACTTAGCCATGGGCCCCGACCCCTTATCATGGTCTCAACCCCACAGGACAACCGTGCTTTTTGAATGGATCGGGGAAGCGGAGCTTCCCCGATCCATTCAAAAAGCTGTCTCCCCCTCTCCGCAATGAGGTTCATCGACCGTTGGTAAGTTGCACGGCGGAGAGGGGCCGCCTGTCCCGATGACCTTGTCGGGGTCCGCCCCGGATGATCTTACCGGGGGAAGGGGGTGAGGGGGATGTTCGGCCCATCGGGAGATCCTCGGCGAAGCGCCGGTTCGACTCCACCCGGCCGCACGCCGTAGCAGGGCCGAATGATGCTATCGCCGACGCACTTTCGGCGAAAGAGATGAAGCGCGATACTCCGGGGAGCTTTGCCGACTTGTGAGAGTGGAGGGGAGCCCATGCCGGTCCGGCCCTTGACTCAAACGGAAATCCAGGAAGCAACCCTCGTGTTCGAGGGCGGTCTGCGCTACGCCGTTGTCCGGATCTCCGAGGCCGCCGCCTGGCCGAACTGGCCGCCCGTCGTGGCTGCTTTTCTGCGCGGTCAGCCTGCCCCAGTGACCAACAACGCCATCACACTCGGCAATCGATGCTACTTCCCGATCATCTTGCACACGTCCGCAGCCGACATCAACGCCGGGAACCGGGTGGACATGGCCTGGCTGATCCACGAGCTCGCGCACACGTGGCAAAGCCAGCACGACGGACCTCGCTACCTGATCGAGGCGATCTCCGCCCAGCTCCGCTACGGCCCGGATGTCTATAAGTATGGCGGAGAGGCCGGGTTGATCCAGGCCGCACAGGCCGGTAAACGATTCAGTGACTTCAATCGAGAACAGCAGGGCGATATCGCGCGCGATTACTACGTTCGGAGGAAACAGGGTCTGAAGACCGCGGCGTGGCAGCCGTACGTCGACGTCCTGCGCTCCCCCTGACCTAAGCACACAGAGATCCCCGGAGCCTTCCGGGCTAATCAGTCTCCCGGAGCCTAGAAGGCTCCGGGAGACTTTGCCTTACTCGTTGAAGAGCTCCCCGACCGATCGCCCCTCGTGGGCGCGCAGGATCACTTCCCCGAGAAGCGAGGCCACGGACAACACCCTCATGTTGGGCAGGCGCTTCGAAGCCGGGATCGGGACGGTATTGGTGGTGACGATCTCGGCGATGTCCTGGGAGGCCAAGTTTTCGATGGCCGGCGGCACAAGCAGGCCGTGGGTGAAGGACAGGTAAACGTCCAATGCTCCGTGATCCCGCAGGATCTGAATTGCCTCGCAGGCGGAGCCGGCCGTCAAGACTTCGTCGTCGACCAGGATCACGTCCCGCCCGGCGACGTCGCCGATGATCGTGGTCGCCTTGGCACGCGGGTCTTCACGTGCCCGGCGCTTTTCGACGAAGGCCAGCGGGGTGCCGAGCTTGGCGGCGAAATTGCGGCCCTTCTTAGCGAACCCAAGATCGGCGGTGGCGACGACAGCTCGTTCGAGTTCCTTCGTGAGGAAGTAGTCGCTGAGCATGTGAAACGCCGTAAGCACATCGCCGGGGATGGAGAAGAACCCCTGGATTTGGCCGGCGTGCAGGTCGATTGTGATGTATCGGTCGGCACCGGCGACCTCGATCATGTCGGCCACCAGCCTGGCGGTGATCGGGACTCGGGGCTGGTCCTTCTTATCGGATCGGGCATAGGCCATGTATGGGAAGACGGCGGTGATCCTGCCGGCCGAATCGCGTTTCAGGCAATCCACCATGATCAGCATTTCCATCAGGTTGCGGTGAACCGGAGGCGGCATCGACTGGATCAAGTAAACGTCCTGCCCGCGGACGCTCCCCTGCAATCGGACGAACAAGTTCTCATTCGAGTACTGCACCAGGTCGTAGCCGCTCAGCGGAATGGACAGATGGTCGCTGATCTCCTGAGCCAACGCCTGGCTGGCCGAGCCGGCGAACAATTTGATGTCACCAACCACGTATCCTCTTGCCATCACTCTCTCCCCGCCCGGCCGGCCAGGCCATCCTCGCCCATCTCACGTCGAGGAAGGAGGACTTCCGGCGTCGGTCAATCTCGGATCCGTCATCACCTGAACGGATCTACCCCTCGACCCTTAGGCCGGGTCAGACCCCGGCTTCCGTTTCGAGGACCAATTGAGCAACTGCCTGGCGCGGGTCCACGGCCCTGGTCAGGACGCGCTCAAGCGCCGCCTCGAAGCGGGCGTCTGATTCACGTTCGAGGAATCTCGCTGCAAGGAGATCGCGCAGCAGCAACTGCATTTCGGCGCGCACCCGAGCGCGTTCACGCGTTACCAGCTCGCCCGAGTCGATCAGATGTCGTCGGTGATCTACTACGGCCTCGAGCAGCTCTTCCATCCCCTCGCCCTGGGTTGCGACCGTCGCCAGGACTGGAACGGCCCAGGAGTCGGTTGTACTTTCCCGGGGTGTCGGGTGGGTAGGGTCCGGGTCAGAAGGTGCCATCGGGTCTGCGACGCGCGCCATCTCGAGCGCGGCTCGCAGGGCGCGCTGCGTGTTTTCCGCACCGGGCAAGTCCGCCTTGTTGACGACCAGAATGTCGGCGATTTCAAGGATGCCGGCCTTGAGTGCCTGGATGTCGTCCCCCAGACCCGGCGCGGCCACGACCAGCGTCGTCTGAGCCGTGCGGGCGATATCCACTTCGGCCTGACCGGCTCCGACGGTCTCGATCAAGATCTTGTCAAAACCGGCGGCGTCGAGGGCTTCGACAACCCCGGCTGTGCCGCGGGCGAGACCACCCAGGGCCCCCCGACTGGCCATGCTGCGGATGAAGACACTTGAATCGCCGGCAAGGTCGCGCATCCGAATCCGATCGCCGAGGATGGCACCGCCGCTGAAGGGGCTTGAAGGATCGACGGCGACGATGGCGACAGTCGTCGCCTTATCTCGTCCATCGGGCGGATTTCTGCGGAAGGCCTGCGCCAGCTCGTTGACCAGGGTCGACTTTCCGGTGCCGGGGGCGCCGGTGACGCCGATGATGTGGGCTTTGCCGGTCAGAGGGTAGAGAGCCGCAAGGGCCTCGAGCCCGTCTTGGGTTTGGTTTTCGATCAGGGTGAGCAAACGAGCCAAGGCCAGACGCTCGCCTGACCTGACCCGGCCGGCGAGCGCGGATCCGCCCCGGCTTTCACCCTCGTACAAGCCCTTCCCCCACGGCAGTGAAAAATGCCTGCGCTACGGCATCCGTCCGAGTACCCGGCCCGAAGACGGCGGCGACCCCCATCTCGTGTAACGCCCGCAGGTCGTCGTCGGGGATGATCCCACCTAGAAGCAGCCGCACGTGCCCCTGACCTTGTCCACGCAGCAGGTCTAACACCTTAGGGACGAGCGCCATGTGGGCGCCCGAGAGGATCGACAGACCTATGGCGTCGACGTCCTCCTGGAGTGCGGCCTCGGCGATCATCTCGGGGGTTTGGCGCAGGCCGGTGTAGATGACCTCCATGCCCGCGTCGCGCAATGCGCGCGCGATGATCTTCGCCCCGCGGTCGTGGCCGTCGAGCCCTGGCTTGGCGATCAGCACTCTCGGCTTGCGTTGCATGTTTGCGCTCGATGGGGCGGCAAAATGGGCGATCGTGGCGGATTATACACCAGGGGCGCGGAGCAAGCTCGCACGCACGGCGCCACCAGCCGACCGAACGCAGAGCGCCAGCGGGCTGCTCTCCGATGTGGGCGAGACTCGCCGATCATGGACATCCTGCCCCACCCCCTATGTCCCCCTCCCCAGGCTTGAAGTTCGCTCAAACGATAGGGTCCCTTGCCTGGGG
>MGOM01000085.1:12064-15291 GCA_001797105.1 Chloroflexi bacterium RBG_19FT_COMBO_62_14 | reverse complement strand
ATCCAGATCCCGATGCTCATCGATCCGTTGCCCCATTCGGTTGAGAGCCGAGCGCTCTATCGGGTCATTGTCCGGGCCGCGGAGAAGCTGGAAACGCTGGCCATCGTCCCCTGGGGTATGTTGGAGGATCGATCTCGTCTCCCGCAGGCTGTTGTGCCTCTTGTGACGCCCGCCGATGTAGGCTCCCTCGCATCAATCCAGACGCCGCCACGGATGTTTGAACTGGACGGTTGGGATCCCGCGGCCTTCGCAAGCCTGCGGGAACGATGGCCTACATGTATTCTCGGCGTTCGGATCCCCCTCGGGACTGACCCAGCGCCACTCGTAACAGCCGGAGTGCGTGTGATCCATCTGGCGGCCAACTATCACGGGATGAGCGAAAGGCAGTTCGCTATGGATCTCCTCCGCAAGGTCCACGGAGCGCTGGTTGAGATGGGTGTGAGAGAGCAAATGACCCTCATTGGGAGCGGGGGGATCATCGCTGCCGAGCATGTCGCAAAGGCGATCATCTGCGGGCTCGACGCCGTCGCACTTGACACGCCCCTGCTCATTGCCTGGCAGGCGAGCTTCATAGGTTCTTGTGAGACTCGGACGGAGGCGAGGGTGGATCTGCCGGATACTCCACCGGGGTGGAAGGAGCAGAGGCTCGTCAATCTCGCAGGCTCATGGCGAGATCAGCTCCTGGAAGTGCTGGGTGCGATGGGCTTACGCGAGGTCCGTCGTCTGAGGGGCGAGTTGGGGCGGGCCATGCTCGCCGTGGATCTTGAACGCGAAGCTTTCGCCGGGATCCCGGGCTTCCCGGAGGCTTGACATGGCTAAGGACCCCTTGAGTGCGCTCGCCGAAAAACACATTGAGACCTTGCACCGCGGTTTCCATGTCTGGCCGACCTCGGGAAGGGTGCCGCCGGCGTTGGGCGATTCGCGTTGGACGGCGGACCTGATCCTGTCCAACTGGTTCCAGGCCGAGAACGGGCGCGCACCCGGCGGGGATATGGAAACCATGCGCGGAAGGTCGGGGGGCGGGTTCGACCTGCTTGGTTTCGCCGAGCTGCCCGAGTCGCAGCGGCTGCCAGAAGCGGAGCTGGTCGAGACAAGCATCCCGATCAACCGCCGGTCGACGGATGCTCGCATAGAGATCCCGATCCCTTGGTACGGAGCCGGGATGTCTTACGGATCGGTGAGCGAACAAGTCATGCTTGCCCGGGCGATGGCCGCCAAGCGTTGGAACACCTTCACCTCAACCGGTGAGGGAGGCTATCCGGGATCGCTCTTCCCGTATCACGATCACGTCATCACCCAGATCGCAACCGGAATGTTCGGGGTACGCGAAGAGACGATCCAGCTAGCGCGCATCGTCGAGTTCAAGTACGCGCAAGGGGCGAAGCCGGGGCTCGGCGGCCACCTGCTGGGGGACAAGACTACTGTGGCCGTGGCCAAGATGCGTGAATCCGTCCCGTGGGTCAGTCTGTTCTCACCCTTCCCATTCCACAGTGTGTATTCCGTGGAAGATCATCGAAAACACGTGGATTGGGTCAAGGCTATGAACCCGGAGGCCCTGGTGTCGGTCAAGGTGTCCACGCCGACCGACGTCGATATGGTCGCTGTGGGAAGTTATTACGCTGGCGCCCACATCCTGCACATCGATGGTTCTTACGGAGGGACCGGGGCAGCGCCGGAAATCGCCAAGAAGAACATCGCCATGCCGATCGAGTTCGCCATCCCGAAGGTGCATCGCTATCTCGTGGCGGAGGGAATCCGGGATGAGATTGTCGTCATGGCCAGCGGCGGCATCCGGACAGCGGACGATATTGCCAAGGCCATCGCTCTCGGGGCCGACGGAGCCGTGCTGGGGACGAGCGAGCTGGTGGCCCTGGGGTGTACCCGCTGTGCCAACTGCGAGAGGGGTCGCGGCTGCCCGTTCGGGCTGACGACAACTGACCCGGAATTGTCTCTCCTGGTCGATCCGGAATGGGGGGCAGAGCGGATCAGCAATCTCTACACTTCTTACCAGACACGATTGAGGGAGATCCTGCGCAGCGTCGGGCTGAGAGACGTCAAGGATTTGAGAGGCCGGACCGATCTGCTGGTTTACGCGGCCGAGGATCAGCGAGCCGAACGACCGGCCGAGGCAGGGAGGGGAGTATGAACCGCGACGAGATGGTCAGGCTGCTGCTGGTTGCGCGCTCCGGCCTGGCACCTGCCGGCGAGAAACTCGGCCTGCGCAAGGCCGAGGCGGAAGGCGGCTGCGGCGTCATCGGAATCGCCTCCAGCATTCCGATCGCCGGCCGGCATCTGCTGCAATCGCTGATCCAAATGCGGAATCGGGGGAACGGAAAAGGCGGCGGCGCGGCGCTCGTCGGCCTGCAGCCGTCGGACTTTGGTGTGACGGAAGACGTCCTGAAACAGAACTACATGTTGGCCGTCGCTTACCTCGATGGGGGTATACGCGGCGAAGTGGAAAGGACATTCGTTGAGCCGGTATTCGACGTCGATGCTCATTTCGAGTTCGGGCGAGATCCGGGCGTCGCTCTCGAGGTCGATCCACCTGAAGTCGTGATCTACTTTGTGAAACCGAAGGGCGGCGCGACTGACGCCTTCGCCGCGGAACATAAGCTGCAAGGACTCCCGCGGTTGGTGATCGAGGAGGAGCTCGTCTTTCAGAATTCGTTCCAGCTGAACCGCGCCTACTATTCTTCCTTGGGCGAGAAGCGCGCTTTCGTGCTTTCGCACGGGAAGGACATGCTCGTCCTCAAGTTGGTCGGATTCGGGCACGACGTGTTTCACGTCTACCGGATCGAAGACTTCAAGGCCAACGTTTGGATTGGCCATCATCGCTACCCGACCAAGGGACGCGTGTGGCATCCCGGCGGAGCGCATCCGTTCGTCGGCCTGCACGAAGCGCTGGTCCACAACGGCGATTTCGCTAACTACGCCTCCGTGTGCACGTATCTGGCACAACACAACTTGTATCCGCTGTTCCTGACCGACACCGAAGTCTCGGTGCTGATGTTCGACTTGTTGCACCGGATCTTTGGGTATCCGCTCGAGTACGTGATCGAGGCGCTGGCGCCGACGACCGAGCGAGATCTTGCGCTCGTCCCGGACGAGACGCGCAAGATGTATCAGATGCTCCAGGCGGTCCACATGCACGGTTCGCCAGACGGGCCGTGGTTCTTCCTGATCGCTCAATCCGCGGCGAATGGCGCCGACAGGCGGGGCGCCCGTCT
>MGOM01000085.1:11666-11955 GCA_001797105.1 Chloroflexi bacterium RBG_19FT_COMBO_62_14 | reverse complement strand
AGTCTCTCGGCCGAGGATCCCCGATTCAACCCCCGGCCTGACCGCATCTGGAACGCCCGTGGAGGGAGCCATACCGACGGCGGGGCGTTCATCTTCGAAGTCAAACGGGATGGGGAAGGCATCTCGAGATTGCTCTGCACCGACAAGTTCGGCCGGGAAATCGACCTCCAGGAGACAGGCATTCCCTATCGCCGCTCCTCGGGCCGTCCGTCGTCGCCCGGCGCCCCGCTTGAACTCGAGGGGAGCGGACAAGAAGTGTTCGAGCGAGCCATCCGCCAGCTCCCCAGGT
>MGOM01000085.1:11462-11558 GCA_001797105.1 Chloroflexi bacterium RBG_19FT_COMBO_62_14 | reverse complement strand
GATTCCCCACGGGCGGCCTGCGACCCAGTTCGGTGCGGTCGCTGTGTGACGGGGCGCTGGCTGACGTCTTCAGCTCGATCAAAGGCAGCCCTTCGC
>MGOM01000085.1:6912-11278 GCA_001797105.1 Chloroflexi bacterium RBG_19FT_COMBO_62_14 | reverse complement strand
CATCGCCAACGGGTTGGGTGTTGGTACGGAGGGCCTGCGGATCGACGTTTACGGTTCCCCTGGCGATTACCTCGCCTCTGGGATCGATGGAGCGGAAGTCCATGTGCATGCCAACGGGCAGGATCAGTTGGCTCAGATCATGAAGGCCGGTCGTTTGGTAGTCCACGGTGATGTCGGGCAGACCTTCATGTACGCTGCCAAGGGGGGCCAGGCTTTCGTGATGGGCAACGCCGCCGGCCGGCCACTGATCAATGCCGTCGGCAAACCACGTGTGGTGATCAACGGAACCTGCCTGGACTACTTGGCTGAATCATTCATGGCCGGCGATCCAATGAACGGGGGCGGCTTCGCTATTGTGAACGGCATCAGCTTCGGTCATGAGGGCGCGGTCGTCGATCTGGACACACCCTATCCCGGTGGGAACCTCTTTTCACTTGCGTCGGGTGGGGCCCTCTTCTTGCGTGATCCGCACGGCCGAGTCGGCGTCGATCAACTCAACGGCGGGGTCTTCGCCACTTTCAATTCGGACCACTGGGAACTGATCAGGCCGTTGCTGCGGGAGAACGAGCGCCTGTTCGGGATACTCATCTCAAGGCTGCTCGAGGTGGAGGGGCAGCCGCGGCGCCCGGAGGAGGTCTATCGGGTCGTGCTCCCGGCCGGACACACAGCCCTGCAGCCGGAGGAGGCCTGGGTCGCAAACGCGGGCAACTCGGCCTAGATCCTTGGACCGCTCGCCGCCCCAAGCCCCGGTAGCGGCAGCACGCCGAGAAACGCGAGGCTGATGAAGACCGCCGGGTCGGCGCCTTTTGCCCCGAGGGTCGGGCCGATCGTCCGCATCCACAAGCACCGACCCCAAGTCCTGACCTTCTCAGGCCATCAAGCAGTGATTGAGCGGCTCTCCGACGACAGAGGATCCATTTGCATTTCAGCGTGTCAAACCGACACGCGCTGCCGAGCACGCACCGCGTCCCAGGTCCGACAGAACGCGCATTGCCCGGGGGCGGTGGTAGGTTGACCGCACGTTGAACAGGCCTGCAGGCTATCCGTCGGCCCATCGGCAGCCTCGGCGAACAACCCCTGTTGTCTTGCGCGCAGGAATGCCAGGTAGAAGGACAACTTCATCCCCGGGCGATCCGCTTCCATCCGGTTGAGAGTTTCTTTGTAGTAGATCGAGGTCGCCCCAACGGCGTGTGGACACTCATCGTAGATGTACTCGATGCCTCTTACCAGCGCGTACGCCGCCGTCTCACGTTCGTACAGCCGGCAGAAGGGTTTTACCTTCCGGATCAAGCCGTCTCGGCCCTCGAGGACGGGTCCTTGGCGCGCCAGGTAGCCTGAGGCCCAGTTGAGCGTGTTGCCGAAGAGGACGGCGACCTCGTCGTCAAGGTTGTGGCCGGTGGCCAGGACATCGTATCCGCCATCGCGCGCGACGCGGTTCATCACATGACGCTTGGTCAGACCACATACCGAGCACGGTTTTCCTCTCCCGCGGTTTGTCAGGCTCGCTGCGGTGGGGATGGTCGCGCCTTCGACCTCGGCCACGTCGACAACGATCAGATGCAGCCCGTGCGCCTCGGCAAACGCCTCGCACTTGCGTTGCGACTCGGCAGAGTAGCCTGTGCCGCCGTCGATCCCCAGGCCGATGTAAAGCCCGTCCGCCTGAAAGCCGAGCCGGCCGAGAACGTCCCACAGGCCTAGGGAGTCCTTCCCCCCCGACACGGCTACGAGGATCCGGGAATCCGCATCGAACATCCGGTACTTCTCGATGAAACGCAGCGCCTGGTCCGGGATCCAGTCCAGGAAATGCGGGCCGCAAAGTGCCAGCTTGTGCTGGCGCATGTTGATCACGGCCCTGTCCCCGCACTTACGGCATTTCATCGGCGCATCCCAAGACCGAGGGGGTCGGATGGAAGTGAACCCCCCGAGATAACCGACACCAGGCGGATATGTTCACCTTCCTGGAGGATCTCATCTTCCGTGATGAGCTCGCCCTGGCGAGTCGGGAGGACCGAGTCAGGTTCGATCCCGATCTGCAGGAGGGCATCCCTGATGGTCATGCCGGCCCGAACCTCATAGTCTTTGTCGCGCAATCTCAATGTGACGGTCATTCGACCACCTGGGGGAGCGGATTGTACCGTAGGCCTGAGGGAGCGTCAACGATCCGACCGACCAGGGCGCGTCCCGAGTGAGGCGGAGCATCCAGCGCCCTTCTAGAGGATGTACTCAGGTCGGATGGAGAGTTGATCCGACCGACGGATTACCGGTGCGAGGATCTCCGGCGTCCATATTGCGGCGCGTGATCCAATCAGACATCCTCGAGATCAGGCCGGATTGGAGGCAGACCCCTCAGCCGATTGAAGCGCCTGGAATGCGGCGATTGCCACCTCGACCATTTGGGGCTCTGGGCGCCGCGTGGTCAGCTCTTGCATGGCGAGGTTGGGGGCGAAAAGGGGCCGGATCAACGGATAGTGGGATAGGCGAGCGGAGAGACGGATGTACTCGTAGGCGAGCGAGGCCAGCACCGGAAGGAGCACCAGCCGGCTCAGAAGCCGCCAGGCGAGCGGCAGCGGACCGAGGGCGCTGAAGATCAGGATTGAAAGGACGACCACGGTCAAGAGGAATGCCGTCCCGCAGCGCGCGTGCAGGCGAGAGTAGCTCGAGACCGATTCGACGGTCAGGGGGGCATGGGCTTCGTAAGCGTTGATCGTCATGTGCTCCGCCCCGTGATAGCCGTAGACGCGGCGGATGTCGGGGATGAAACCGATCGCCCAGATATAGCCGAGGAGGATCGCCAGGCGAATCAGACCTTCAAGAAAGTTCGTCCACCAACCGGGCCAGGCGAAGATCCGCTCGATGAAAAGTGCTGCCCCGACGGGGAGAAGGAAGAAGAATCCGATGCCCACGGCCAGCGAGAACACGATCGTTATTGTGAGTGGTGCACCCTCGATCTTGCTGTCCTCGCCTGCCTGAACGTTGGCTGAGAAGGTCAGGGCGCCCATCCCCAGAACAAGGGCGTCCCATAGGATCAACAATCCTCTGACGAAGGGCGTTTTCGCCAGACGGCCCCGATAGATCGTGCTTAGATCTTTCACGTCGATTCGGATGGAGGCGTCGGGAGCACGCACGGCGACGGCACACGCGCGTGTGCCACGCATCATGACACCTTCAATGACTGCCTGACCGCCGTACATCGGCATCCGCTCTTCCAAACCGGGTCGCTCCTCCTTGATCACGTCCCCGATCGACCGACGCCAGTCCCCCATGAAGACCCATGGTGGCCCAAATCTGCGTCCGATGATTTACTTCCCCGCCCCCAGTTTTGCCAGAAGGCGGATGAAGGTCTCAATACCCCGGAAGTGAGTCGGCAGGTGCTGCTTCTCGTTCGGCGCGTGCAGATTATCATCCGGCAGTCCGAAGCCAACCATCAAAGTCGGAACCCCGATCATCTCTTTGATCAGCCCGACAATCGGTACGCTTCCTCCCTCACGCTTGAAGATAGGCGCCACCCCCCACACTTCCTCTAGAGCTTCACCCGCCGCCCTGGCGGCGTCCGAGTCGAGTGAGAGCATCGCCGGATAACTGTGCGAGAGCTCTTCGACCTCCCAGCGGATTGTCTTGGGGAGGGTGGCCTCGAGATATTCGCTCAGACTTCGAGCGACATCCGCAGGAACCTGGTCCGGAACGAGCCTCATCGAGACTTTGCCCATGGCGCGCGCCGGGAGCACGGTCTTCGACCCGACTCCGGTGAAACCGCTCAGCAATCCGTTGACGTCCAACGTGGGGCGGGCCGTCGCCCGTTCGGTGGCCGTATAGCCAGGCTCACCTGCTCGCAGGAAGGCGACGTTCGCCTTCCCGGCCCACCAGGCATCCGTCTGAGGCAGCTTGGCGAGCTCGGCCCGCTCGGCCGGAGAGATAGGGCGGACATTGTCGTAGAAGCCAGGCAGCGTGACCCTACCTTCCGCGTCGTGCATGCCCGCGATCACGCGGCAGAGCGCGGTGGCCGGGTTGTCGACAATCCCCCCGTACGTGCCGGAGTGCAGATCTCCTTCGGGTCCATGAAGCCTGATTTCGAAGTAGGCCAATCCGCGCAAGGCATAGGTCAGGGCCGGGGTATCTGCCGCCAGGATGCTCGTGTCGGCATTCAAGGAAAGGTCACAGCGCAAGAGGTCCTTGTGCCCCGCAATGAAGGCCTCCAAGTTGGCCGATCCAACCTCCTCTTCACCTTCGATCATGGCTTTGAAGTTGAGTGCAAGCTCCGAGGTCTTGGCGATCGACTCAAGCGCCTTGAGGACGGCGATAAGCTGGCCTTTCATGTCCGAGGCGCCTCGGGCGTACAGGTTCTCCCCTCGAACCTCGGGCTCGAACG
>MGOM01000085.1:6053-6853 GCA_001797105.1 Chloroflexi bacterium RBG_19FT_COMBO_62_14 | reverse complement strand
AAGACCGTCGGCGCGCCGGGCCCGGCGTTCAACCGCTCCCCGTAGACAATCGGATGGCCGCCGGTCGGCATGATCTCGACCGGATCGAAATCGAGCCGGCGGAATCGCTCGGCAATCCACTCCGCCGCGCGGCGCATGTCAGGTTTGTGCTCAGGCAGCGTTGAGACCGATGGAATACGCAGGAGCTCCTGGTACTCCTGCATGAAGTCCTTCTGATGATCATGGGCGTATTGGACAGCCTGTTCAACGTTAGTCATGCTCGAGGCTCCGATGAAGTCAAATGGCGGATTCGTGAAGGGGGCAGGTCCAGCCGTGCATTAACCGCGCCCGCGGCATGACCGAGGCCCGACCGACTTGAGGTTGAGCCAGAGGGAGACTGATCTCGATGGGTTCGGGGCGCGGAGGGCGTGCCTCCCCACAATGCTATCGAATTATAGCGTGCGAGGTGCTCCCGGCCAAGATATAGCACCCAGCTGCAACCACACCGCCGCCCGTCAGTCGCACCTTGCTGCCGCATGTGGATCCGTTGATCGGAGAACCGATAGTATCGGTTTCTTTGGGTTGACTCCCCCGCGCATCAGGGGAACTCGGTGCATTCGGACTGGTAAAGGGGAACGGGGTGATTCACGAATTCGTTGGCTTCGGGTTTCATGGTACGCTTGAGTCCCTTCCGGCTCGAGTCAGGTGGTGAGATGGCCAGCCAGGTTTCGTTTGGACCCTCCGCCGACAGGCATGTCTTCTCCGATATCGCTGGAACGATCGGCTGGACCCCGATGGTTCGCTTGAATAGGGTGACGCGC
>MGOM01000085.1:4064-6038 GCA_001797105.1 Chloroflexi bacterium RBG_19FT_COMBO_62_14 | reverse complement strand
GTCTATGCCAAGCTCGAGATGTTCAACCCCGGAGGATCGGTCAAGGATCGGATCGCGTTCCCCATGATCGAGGCCCACGAGCGAGCGGGAGCTCTCAAGCCTGGGGGGACAGTGGTCGAGGCGACATCGGGGAACACCGGGGTCGGGTTGGCGATCGCGTGTGCGCTCAAGGGTTACCAGGCGGTGTTCGTCATGCCTGACAAGATGAGCGGCGAGAAGATACGTCTACTTCGGGCCTTCGGTGGCCGGGTCGTCATTACACCCACAGCAGTCTCCCCGGAAGACCCTCGCTCGTATTACTCGGTTGCCCGCCGCATCGTTGAAGAAACCCCGAACGCCGTTCTGGCCAATCAGTATCACAACCCGGTGAACCCGGCCAGCCACTATGACACGACCGCGCCGGAGATCTGGGAACAGTCTCAAGGCCGGGTCACTGACATCATAGTGGGAATGGGAACCGGGGGGACAATCACTGGGATCGCCCGGTACATGCGCGAGAAGGACCGCCAGGTACGGATCGTCGGCGTCGATCCTCAAGGATCAATCCTGTACGAGGCCTGGAAGCGCGGGGGCTCGGCCAACGGCCTGGAAGGAACGAGCTACAAGGTCGAGGGGATCGGTGAGGACTTCATCCCTTCGACGTTGGAGCTTTCCCTTGTGGACGAGGTTGTCGTCGTCGATGATGCCGAATCGTTCGTTTGGACCCGACGCCTGGTCCGAGAGGAGGGGATTTTCTGCGGGGGCTCGTCAGGGTCGGCCATGGCCGGGGCATTCAAAGTCGCTCGAGATCTGGGCCCCGATCACCTGGTAGTCGTGATCTTCCCCGACTCGGGTTCGCGCTACCTTTCAAGGGTGTTCGATGATGGCTGGATGAGGGAGAACGGCTTCCTGGCGACCGGGCGGCGCGCCATCACGGTGGGCCAAGTCGCTCAGGCTCGCGGATTGGCCCAGCTCGTGACCGCCCACGTGACCGACCCCGTCGGCAAGGTCGTGGCGCGGATGCGGAAACATGGGATTTCTCAACTGCCGGTTGTCGACTCGGGTGGTCACCTTCTCGGGATGGTCTCCGAGGTCGAGCTCCTCAATCACCTGCTGACAAGAGGTGGGGAGGGGGCCGCCGAACAAACGATCGAGCTGCTGGTCAATCGCGAAGTCAGAACCTCTCCCGTCAGCGGGCCGCTGGAGGAGGCTCTCCCCGATCTGATGGCCAGCAAAGTCGTCGTCCTCGTCGACGGCGAGCGTAGGCCGGATGGGATCCTGACGATGATTGACGCCCTCGAGTACCTGGCCTCGCCGGAAGGTGCATGAGACCTCTTCCCGATCTGCCTCAACTCCGCATCGTCCCATCGGACTCCCTTCAACCGCATGAGTTCGTCGATGAGGATCGAGTCGAGCCTTTGCTCCGGGCGCTGAAGCGCGAGCGCGTCCTGCGCAACCCGCCGATCGTCCTGCCCGTGACCGGGCATACCGCCCAGTTCGTCGTCCTCGACGGCGCCAACCGGACGACGGCCTTCCGCCAGATGGGTCTCCCCACTGCCCTGGTGCAGGTCGTTCACCCGGGTGAATCCGAGGTGCGCGTTGAGACCTGGAATCATGTCGTTCTCGGCTTGACCTCCGAGGAGCTGATGCAGCTTGTCAAGGGAGTTGAAGGAGTCTCTGTTACCGCCGCCGACATCGAGCAGGCGTCCTTCGATCTGCAAACCGGTGAGGCGCTGTGCTATGTGTCGTTACCGGATGGAGGGGTGTGGGAAGTCACTGCCAGCCCGTCCAGGTTCCAGGAGCGCGTAACCCAATTGGGGGCACTGGCTAGCTCCTATTCTCAGTCCGGCAGGATCGAGCGGGCCAGCGTGGTGGACTGTGAAGGTCTAAGCCGGGTCTATGCCGATCTGGCAGGACTGGTCGTCTTCCCTCGCTTTGAGGTCGAGCAGGTCGTGGCAGTTGCGGCTGATGGGTTACTGTTTCCTCCCGGCCTGA
>MGOM01000085.1:1587-4036 GCA_001797105.1 Chloroflexi bacterium RBG_19FT_COMBO_62_14 | reverse complement strand
AGGCTTGCCGCGGAGACTTCGATCGAAGATAAGCAGAAGGAGCTTGACGAGTGGGTCCGTCAGGCCGTAGCCCGACGTTCCGTACGGTACTATGCCGAGGCGACTTTCCTCTTCGACGAATAGGATTAGGGAGAGGGTTGGCGGGCCCGCTCAATCGCTCGAGAGGGCCGCGTCCAGATCTGCGATCAAGTCGGCGATTCCCTCCAACCCGACAGACACTCGGATAAGCGCCGGATCGATCGTGAGCGGAGTTCCGGCGGTCGAGGCATGGGTCATTTCGGCCGGCATCTCGATCAGCGACTCGACAGCTCCCAGCGACTCGGCCAGCGAGAACAGCTTTGTACCTTCTACGACTAGCTTCGCCTTCTTCGGCCCGCCACGCGGGATGAAGGACAGCATCCCGCCGTTGTTGCGCATCTGCTTGCGCGCCAGGTCGGATTGGGGATGACTGGGCAGCCCGGGGTATCTCACCGAAATTACACCCGGATGACCGGCCAGGAAGGCCGCGATCTGCTCTGCGTTGGCCGCATGCCGATCCATCCGCACGGGCAGGGTCTTGATCCCGCGAAGGACCAGAAAGCAGTCCATCGGACCGGGCACTGCCCCGGCAGCGTTCTGCAGGAACGCCAGTCGTTCTACCAGATCTGCATCGTCGGCGATGACAGCTCCTCCGACGACATCCGAATGACCCCCGAGGTACTTTGTCGTCGAGTGCACAACGAGGTCGGCCCCAAGCGTGAGCGGGCGCTGGAGGTAGGGAGTGGCGAAGGTATTATCAACGCAGACCCGCAGTTGCGGATCGGCCGCGTGGGCCGTTCGGGCGATCACTCCGATGTCGCACAGGCTTAGCATCGGGTTCGTCGGGCTCTCCAGCCAGATCAGCCTGGTCTCCGGTCTGACGTTAGAAAGGAAGGCCGGCGGATCTTCTGCGGATGCATAGGTGAAGGCCAGACCGAACTTGGCATAGACGCTCTCGAATAACCTATACGTGCCACCATACAGGTCATTGACCGCAAGCACGTGATCACCGGGCTTGAGAAGACGGAGGACGGCGTCGATTGCGGCCATCCCGGAAGCGAACGCCAACGCGCCGCGGCCTGCCTCGAGCTTGGCCAGGCAGGCCTCAAGGGCGGCCCGGGTGGGGTTGGCCGTACGCGAGTAGTCGTAGCCTTTGTGCCGGCCGACGCCCTCTTGGCGATAGGTCGTGGTCTGATAGATCGGAGTCATCACGGCCCCCGTGGTGGGATCGGCGGGTTGCCCGGCGTGAATAGCCAGTGTCTCGAACGAATACTCGTCATTCATAGCCACCTCCCGGGATCCATTCTAGCCCGGCCGCAACAAGGTGGTCAATCAACCCGGATTGCCGGTTTATAATCCTCCCCTGGCTCCGCCCCGGTGGTCGGATGGACATCACTTTCTTCCCAACCTCGGAGGTACCTCTACCTCCAGACCAAGTCCGCTTTCGCTCCGTGAAGGTCGCAGGATATCCGGACGGGAGGCGCGTGGGTGTCCTGGTCGAGCTGACCCCTTTCCAGGTCCGCCCGAATATCGACATCACCCTCCTTGCCCCGGGAGGGGATGTCGTTGCGCTGGCCAACATCGTGGAAGCGAGTGAACCGCGGATGTCCGTGACCCTGCACATTCGTGGCAACCCTCCCGCCGGAGTGTTCACGGCGCGCTTGACGCTGGGCTACCCAGACAAGGCGCCGGCCGATCAGGCCAACCTGGAGTTCGATCTCTCTGCGGAAGAGGCCGACCAGGCGGAGTGATCCCGGCAGTGCCTGGCTGGCGTGGATCACGAGCCTCCACCAGCGGCCGGGAGTTCCTAGCCGGTGCATCCCCCAAGGGGCTTCCCTGAGCATACGAGACATCTCTCGGCCGGGCCCGGCCCACACCGCTCTCCGGGCTGGCGGGGGACGGCCCAGATTCTGGATCCTCCGGCCATCCCTCCGTAATCTTGTGTGCCTGCAAATAGAACAAACGGGCTAGGTTGGCAATCCTTCGAGTGCGCCGTGTCATTAGTGGTTATATAATGGCTGAGCAGGTCGTTCAATTGGGGGCAGACTCGCCTCCTGATGTCACCGGCAGTTGAAGGCTTGTTCTCCAAGCCGGCTGTCAAGGGTGGGGAGCAACTGCCCAGCGTATGGCAAAGACTGACGCTCTGCTCCGACATGCGATAACCCCCCCGGCCTTTGACCGGCGGGCCAAGCTCCACCGTGAACGGCTCGTCGACGCAATCCACGCCAACGTTCCTCGCAAGTTGATCGCCATTGCCGCCCCGGCCGGATACGGCAAGACAACCCTTCTGGCGGACTTCATCGCCCACTCCGAGTTGCCGATATGCTGGGTCCGCCTCACCGAGTCCGACAAGGATGTGGTGCGCCTGGCGACGGTGCTCGGAGCTTCGCTGCAGAAACGCTTCCGGCGACTTCGCGGGAAGCTAGACCTG
>MGOM01000085.1:0-1545 GCA_001797105.1 Chloroflexi bacterium RBG_19FT_COMBO_62_14 | reverse complement strand
TCGAATGTCGGGGAGACCTTCGTCATCATCATTGACGACGTGCATCTGATCAATCGATCCAAGCCGGCATTGTTATTCATGGACAACTTGCTCGAGAACTTGCCCGACCAGGCAACCGTTCTCACCGCCGGTCGGGAAGTCCTCGAGGTGTCGCTAGCCAGGCTGATGGCCGAGGGCGACCTGGGAGGCTTTGGCCCGCACGATCTGACCTTCACTCGAGAGGAGGTCGGAGATCTGGCCAAGCTCAATTCGGTCGGAGAGCTTGGGGAACTTGAAATCGAGCGACTGCTCGACGAGACGCGGGGCTGGATCACCGGCATCCTGCTCTCCGGGAATCTGATCGACGGTGGGATCACTGCCGTCGTTCAGAGCCCGCGGCCGATGGTCTACGAATACCTGGCAGCGGTAGTGCTGAACAGACAGCCGGACCCGCTTCGCAGGTTCATGCTCGATTCATCGGTCCTGCCCGTGATGAGCGCGGCCGCGTGTGATTCGGTGCTTCGCAGAACGGACAGCTCCCGCTTTCTGACACGGCTCGTCAGGGAAGGCCTGTTCGTTGCCGCGACGGATGAGAGCCCACGGACTTACGAGTATCATCCTCAGTTCAGACAGTTCCTCCTCCAGTCGCTCAAAGGCGCTGATCAGAAGCGGATGCGGACCCTGACATTGAGGGCGGCAAGCCACCTGGCAGCGAACGGCTCGGTCGAAGACGCGGTCGACCTGTATCTGGATGCCGGGGCGGCAACCAAGGCCGCGGCCCTTGCCGATCGCCATGCCAGAGAGATGTTCGGTGCCGGCCGGATCCAAACCCTCGAAAGCTGGGCGCGGAGGTTGGAGGGTACCAAGACGCCGGCGCCGGAGGTCTTCCTTTACCTGGCGATGGCCTACGGAGACCAGGGGGATATCGATGCCGAGGAGGCGGCCCTTGACAATGCTCTGATCATGATCAAGGCCGGGTCAAACCAGTCTCTCCTGAGCGCGGCCTATCGGGAGAGGGGCTTCGTCGCTCTCGATCGTGGGAAATACGAAGAGGCCTTGAAGGCCGCCTCCATGGCTGAAGCACACCTTCCGAAGAAGGGCGGAAGGCTCGAGAGATCGATCATCCTCAGGCTGAGGGCATTGACCATCTTCAGAGCCAGGGCCGATTTGGAGGAGGCCGAGGCCCTGGCGCAAGAGGCAGTCAGGCTGCTGAGTGACTCGAGAGAGAGTTACAGTCTCATCAATGCTCTCTCGACGCTGTCCACAATCAAGGCAGCCTTGGGCAAAGCCCTCGAGGCTAACGCGATCAACCTGCGCGCCCACGAAATCCTCAAAGTGGTCGGTGCCCCAATTCAGCTCGCGGTCTCGTTCAACAACCTCTCCATTGACGCGCACATGCAGGGTCGGTTCGACGAAGCTTTGGACTTCTACCGGGAAGGACTGAAGCGCGCCCGTCAGGCAGGGAGCGTGACACGCGAAGCCAACATCCTTTACGGGCAGGCGGACCTGTTCTCGGACTTGGACCTGCCCCTCCAGGCAGCCGAGCTGTTCGGACAGGGCCTGACT
>MGOM01000084.1:4305-5377 GCA_001797105.1 Chloroflexi bacterium RBG_19FT_COMBO_62_14 | reverse complement strand
CCCTGAGAAGCTTGACCTCTTCTTCTGATCGCAAGGGTAGCTCAGCGGTACGAGTCCTGTCAAGGACGTCTGTGCCAGCCGAGAAACCTATCCGGCCAATCTCTTGGTTTGAGGATAGGTCGAGTGGAAATAATGGCGAGCCCGCTGAGCCACGGCTGGACAGGAGGGATATCCCCAGATTCCAAACCTGGAGGCAGGGGATAGTGAGTCCTTGCGAGAGGAGGAGCGGCTCAGAGGGCCCGATTCCCCTTTAGGCAGCAAGGCCAAGACTCGGCTACCCGTTTCGCCGACTGGTACCGGTGCTTTGACCTCATCTGGCAGAAACATGAGGACCAGGTCGATTGAGCTCTGACCGCCGTGGGGGAGGCAAATGCTCACACTCTGCGAGAGGGCAAGGATGTCGTAGTTGAGTGCGTCGGCGCAAAGACTGGCGTAGGTACCCCGCGTGGCCGGGAAGCAGCCGCGATGGGTCCGTTCGTCGGCGGTGAAGAAGGCGAACAAGCGGCCCCACGCGCCTGCGGACCGCACTTCACGCGTGCCAGGAAACGCTGAGGCATGGTCGAAGCACCCCGCATCCAGTACAATCTCCGGCGATGACCTTCGTAGCGTGGTTGAATGAAGCGCAAAAGCGCATCTGGACCGAAGAGCGGGCGGTCTTGCAGCGAGCCCTTGACGTGCTGTCGGGCTGGGAGGCGGCGCCGGCCGATCTTGAACACCTGCGTCGCGCCTTGCAGCAGCTCGATGAGCTGTTCCTGCTGGTGGTCGTCGGCGAATTCAACAGCGGCAAGTCGGCGCTGATCAACGCGCTGCTGGGCGAGGCCTTCCTGTCGGAAGGGCCGACGCCGACGACCGATCGCGTCTACATCCTGGCGCACGGTCAGGCGGGCGCTCCCGAGTTCGCCCAAGACGAGGTGCGATTGCTTCGCTATCCAGCCGAGCTCTTGCGGCAGGTGCGCATCGTCGACACGCCCGGGACGAACGCGGTCCTTCGGCAGCACGAGGTCATCGCCCGCGACTTCGTGCCGCGCAGCGATTTGGTGTTGTTCGTCACCTCAGCCGACCGGCCCTTCAC
>MGOM01000084.1:3558-4033 GCA_001797105.1 Chloroflexi bacterium RBG_19FT_COMBO_62_14 | reverse complement strand
TGGCGTTGAAGCTGCGCAGCCCGCTGGGCGTGGCCGGCAAGCTGGTGTCCGACTACCGGGCCACTGCCACTGGGCGGCTGCAGGTGCTGGGGGAGGACGCGCAGGCGCTGCGGATGGCCGAGAAGCAGTGGGAGGCGTACGAGGCTGAGACGCGGGCCGAGTTCGAGCGGCACCGAGCCCGCATTGAAAACGATCTTCTGCAGATGAGCCTGCGCGGCGAGGCGTTCCTGGACGACCGCATGCGGCTGCTGAAGATCGGCGACATGCTGCATGCACGGCGCATGCGCGCCGCCTTCGAGAAGGAGGTCGTGGCCGACACGCCCGAGAAGGTCGCGGCCCACGTCCAGGAGGTCATCGACTGGCTGGTGGAGCGCGAGTTGGGCGTGTGGCGGCGGACGGCGGCCGACCTGGGGCGGCGGCGGGAGACCTCGGCGCTGCACGACGTGGCGCAGGAGGTGGCCGGCGGGTTCGCCTA
>MGOM01000084.1:3154-3491 GCA_001797105.1 Chloroflexi bacterium RBG_19FT_COMBO_62_14 | reverse complement strand
GCGGCTGAGGGCGAGCGGCTGACGGCGGCGGTCCAGGAATCGGTCGCCATGGTCGGGCTGGTCGAGGTCGGCGCGGTCGGCTTGGGGCTGGTGCTCAAGGCCCTGCTCACGACAGCCGCGGCCGATGCCACCGGGATGGTGGCGGCCAGCGTGCTGGGCGTGCTCGGGCTGGCGGTCATCCCGTGGCGGCGCGGCATCGCCAAGCGCGAGTTCCGCAGCAAGATGGAGGGGTTGCGTCAGCGGCTGGCCGCGACTCTGGAAGGGAATTTCCGCAGCGAACTCAGCCGCGGGCTCGAGCGCCTACGGCAGGCGATGGCGCCCTACCGGCGGTTCGTGC
>MGOM01000084.1:2864-3006 GCA_001797105.1 Chloroflexi bacterium RBG_19FT_COMBO_62_14 | reverse complement strand
CTGCTTGGCTCTCTCACCGCAGACTTTCGCTGGATGGGCCTGTGCATAGGCTCAAGGCCTGAGAAATCTTCGCTACGGGCGTAGCAGCAGAGCCGTTCGGTCAGCCCTGGGCTTTGGCCTCAGACTCCATCTGGTCCAAGCG
>MGOM01000084.1:2683-2802 GCA_001797105.1 Chloroflexi bacterium RBG_19FT_COMBO_62_14 | reverse complement strand
CATCCTTCGTTACGTCGGTCACCGGATCGCGCGCGCCGTGCTCGAGCTCAACTTCGAGCCCTCGCCGGAACTGCTCCAGGTCGATCTTCGTCCAGTCGAGCCCGAGCCGCAATCCGATG
>MGOM01000084.1:2308-2441 GCA_001797105.1 Chloroflexi bacterium RBG_19FT_COMBO_62_14 | reverse complement strand
ATGACACCGTCGTAGTAGCTGTTGAGGTGGTTCTCGAATTGCCGGTCCCGCACGTCTTCCTTCGAGCCGTCTTCGGATGCCGTCCCACCCTTGAAGCGGACGTGCTTCTCCATGTTTGAGGATAGTTCCGTGG
>MGOM01000084.1:1294-2124 GCA_001797105.1 Chloroflexi bacterium RBG_19FT_COMBO_62_14 | reverse complement strand
CGTCAGCTCCACGCGAATCCGGTCGCCGACATCCAACCCCTCGAACCCCTGAAGCAGCTTTCCTTCAACCGGAACATCGAGCAGCCGCACCCACGTCCCCTTCACGGAAGCGCCTGTGACCATCGATTCAAACTGCTCCCCGATTCTCGATTCGAGCATAAGCGCAGCCGCCGATTCGGTCACCTGACGTTCCACTTTGTTTGCAGAGTCCTCGGCCTCGGTGCAATGAGCTGCCAGGACATCCAACTCCTCCTTGCGATACGGGGCGGGACGACCCTCCAGGGCCGCTTTCAACAAGCGCTGGGTGAGCAGATCGGGATAACGGCGATTGGGAGCCGTCGAGTGGCCATAATCTTTGACCGCAAGACCAAAGTGCCCCGGGGCATTTCCTTCAGGAAGCTCGGCGACGTATTCGCCGGAGCCCAGGAGCTTGATCACCGCCAGAGAAAGATCGGGGAATCGCAGAGGATCCGCCGCCTTCTCCTTGACGAGGAACTCCTCCAGCCCCTTCGAATTCGGAGTCTGAGGGAGTCTGAATCCGTGTTGCCCGGCGATTTCTACGATCCTTTCCCAGCGCTTTGGCGTGCGGACGACGCGGCGAATCGACGGGAACCTCCTGGCCGAGAGATAGCGAGCGGTCACCCCGTTGGCGGCGACCATGAAATCCTCAATGATCTCTTTGGCGCGGTTCTTTTGTTCCATTTCCAGAGCGCGGATTTGGTCGCCGTCGAAGACGGGTTTGGCTTCGATGGTCTCCAGGCTGAGCGCCCCATGAAGATGCCGGGAGGTCTTCATCCTCTGGGCTGTTCGGTCCTGGAGGCGCAGATTCT
>MGOM01000084.1:433-751 GCA_001797105.1 Chloroflexi bacterium RBG_19FT_COMBO_62_14 | reverse complement strand
CTCGCTCGAGCATCGCTCGATGAGCGATGTCCTCCAGGATGGCACGGTGGTTCCTGCTATTGGAGCTCATACGCCTCCTGGGAGGAAGAAGGACCACCTGCCTGTGCGGATGGAGAAAGCGGCCGCCCTGTTCTTGTCCAGGAGAATCGAGCCTGCTGGAGGATGCGTGAAGCCCTTACCTAGATCATCTTCAGCAGATTCAAGATCACAAGGATGACCACGATCACGATCAGGACGTGGACCAGGTTGCCCGTGCGCGGGATGCTGGGGATATACCTCGGGCCAAGGAAGCCGAGCAGCCACAGGACGAACAGGATC
>MGOM01000084.1:0-296 GCA_001797105.1 Chloroflexi bacterium RBG_19FT_COMBO_62_14 | reverse complement strand
ACCCATCCTACAACAGTGGCCTACCGTTCACATCCATCGGCAGGGTGGTCTTTGCCTCCGCTACCTGGGGGAGATTTCATCCCATACTCCTATGCCGGCCTCAAAGGCCAGATCGCGGCCGAGCGAGGGGTCTCTCCTACTCCGCCTTGGATTGCGAGATTCCCTTCACCATTGCGGCTGTTTTCTCCGGCTGGTTGATGCGTGTCGCTACATCCGCCTGGGCAATAATCCCCAGAATCCTATTCTCATTGTCCACAACGGGAATCCGGCGCAACTGGTGCTCGGACATCGAATCC
>MGOM01000083.1:22213-22308 GCA_001797105.1 Chloroflexi bacterium RBG_19FT_COMBO_62_14 | reverse complement strand
CGTAATAACCATCGACATCGTAGACCTGGCGATAGGGAGTGACCCAGCCAATCCACTCACCGACGGTGTTATGGATATGGGGGAAGACCATCAAT
>MGOM01000083.1:19570-21863 GCA_001797105.1 Chloroflexi bacterium RBG_19FT_COMBO_62_14 | reverse complement strand
GCCAAGAAAGCGGCTGAGGCGCGGATCAGCCGCGGCTCTGCCAGGGCGAAGATCGGCGTCCGGATCGCCAGCCCGATCAGATTGACAATGGCGAACTGCCCGGCCTGGTGCCGGATCGGCTTGGTCCGCGAATCGGGGTAAGTCCAGAATCGATTCCATACGAAGTTGCTGGTCACGGCGGCAGTGAACGACAGCATGCTGGCGACCACGCTCCAAATCCCGAGGATGGCGGAAAGCAAGTTGAAGGTCCCGAAGTCGACCACTGCACCGACAAGCCCGACGACCGTGAATTTGAAGAAGCGCTTCCCTTCGCGAACGACGCGAGGTGAGATGGCGCTCACAGACGAATCCGGAAGTCTTCGATGGTCCGGTGCAGCCCGGTCTCCAGATCTACTCCCGGCTCCCATCCCAGAGTTTGTTTGGCCCGGGCGATGTCGGGCTTGCGCCGCTGGGGGTCGGCTGCGTCTCTGCGCTCCGGCAAGACCCGGGTGCCGGCTTCATTCTCGGTCATCTGGTTGATCAGCTCGGCCAGGCCACCGATCGTGAGTTCGGCCGGATTGCCCAGGTTGACCGGCCGCATCTCTTCCGACAACAAGAGTCGGTAGAGCCCTTCGACCAGGTCGTCGACGTAGCAGAAGCTGCGTGTCTGCATCCCGTCGCCATAGACGGTGAGCGGTTCCTCGGAGAGGGCCTGGACGATGAAATTGGGTACGACCCGTCCATCATCAAGACGCATTCGTGGGCCGTACGTGTTGAAGATCCGAGCGATCCGGGTGTCGAGATCATGGTAGCGATGATAGGCCATGGTGATGGCCTCAGCGAAGCGCTTGGCTTCGTCGTAGACCGATCGCGGACCGATCGGGTCGACGTGCCCCCAGTAGTCCTCGTTCTGAGGATGCACCTGGGGATCCCCGTAGATCTCTGAAGTCGAAGCCAGCAGGAAGCGTGCCTTGTGCGCTCGGGCGACGCCCAGCGCATGGTGGGTCCCGAGCGCTCCGACCTTAAGGGTTTGGATCGGAAGTTGCGGATACCCGTAAGGTGACGTCGGATTCGGGCTGGCCGGGGAGGCAAGGTGCAAGACGGCCTCGACCTTCCCGGGGACGAAAATGAAATTCGACACGTCGTGCTTCAAGAAGAGGAATGACTGATTTCCGGCCAGGTGCCCGATGTTGTCGAGAGTCCCGGTGATTAGATTGTCCATGGCGACCACCTGGTGGCCTTCGGCCAGGAGACGGTCGCAGAGGTGAGAACCGATAAAGCCGGCCCCTCCGGTGACTAGGATTCGCACACAGTCCTCCTACGGATCACTGTCCGCCGCAGGCGCGCATCCCCTGCCACGACCCGGGGCGGGGGGATCATTCTTGCCAGTCGTAAGCAGCCGTCTGACCGTCACCGGTGATGCGCTGCCCGATGCCGGTGGCGATATCGATGAGCCACAGGTCTCCCCGGTACACCGTCGCAAGGCGATCGGCGTCTGGCGACCAGGCAATCGTCCCCAGATCCTCAGGCGCGAGCCCTGGATCGCCCTCGGCAGGGAATATTGTGCGGCGGTTGCTGCCGTCACGATCGATGATCGAGATCCGGTAGAAACTGTCTTCGCTCTCAAGCGGGGCTGATGCCTGAAGGTAGGTGATCTGGTATGCCAGTTCGCCCGAGGGCGTCTCAACTGCCGGCGAGATCGAGGGGTTGGCGAACATTCCGGTGCGTTCGACCAAGGTCAGCTCGAGGCGCCCGTCGGTCGAGAGCGCGGCCAGATTGAACACGGGTGATGCCCCAGCCGACTCGATCCCCAGAGGCGCCCCATGGGAGACAAGGAACAACGTCGTTCCCGCCTCGCCCCAGGCGACACCCGGCACCCAGGCCCAGTCCCCAAGCGTCTGAAGCGGCGCAAATGTCAGGAGGGGCTCGAACGTCGGCTTGGCCAAATCGATCAGT
The DNA here is from genome assembly GCA_001797105.1 of Chloroflexi bacterium RBG_19FT_COMBO_62_14. Taxonomy (GTDB): domain Bacteria; phylum Chloroflexota; class Anaerolineae; order Anaerolineales; family E44-bin32. The sequence goes on along the minus strand of MGOM01000083.1, from coordinate 19,928 downwards.
CCGACACTATCGGCCCGGGCGTAGGCCAACATCCTCCCGTTAGGCGCCCAACTGAATCCGGTGCCCCACCACCCATACTGACCGCCGGCGTTCTCGGGAATGAGCGTCTCGCGATTGATCACCCGCCCGGATGAGGTGAACGTGATCCGCTGCAGGTCATTGTTGGCCTGCCATCCGGGTGCGGCCGCCCGCGGCTCTACGCTGGAATAGGCGATGCTGTAGACCGTGCCACTTGACGGCTGCGGCGACCAATCCGCGAAGTGGACAACGTTCGAGGCCCTCAAGGGGATCGGCAAGGGATCGCGTTCTGTCGTCGAGATCGCCCACAACGAGTTGATGTCGTCTCCATCGGCCTCGG
>MGOM01000083.1:13463-19549 GCA_001797105.1 Chloroflexi bacterium RBG_19FT_COMBO_62_14 | reverse complement strand
ATCGTCCATCCGGCGAGAGCTTGAAGACGCGCCCGTCCAGATCGCCGCTCACGACGACGGGCCGGCGGTTGGCGGTTCCGTCTTGGACCACCCAGGCGTTCCCACCAGAAACGTAGGCTAGCGTGCCCTCGATCGGCAGGGGGGTGTAGGCTGCTTGTGCTCCGACCATCACGATTTCGGGGACGGGCTCGAGCGTGACAACCTCTTTCACCCGAGTTCTCGAGACCTCCAGGCCGCCTTCTTCGACGATGCGGAAGGTGATCTCTTGTGCACCGTTCACGCCGGGCTGCAGCAGACGCGTCTCACCTTCAGGGAGGGCCTCATTGCGGATAGTTTGCCGCTCAAATGGGAGGACGACGGTCTCTATCTCAAAGGTCTCACTGGCCCTGATGATGGAAATGGTCGAGCCGGCCGTGAGGACGGTGTAGCCGGGTGGGGTGACCCGGTCGATCTCACCGAGCTCGACTCCCGCGCTCTGCAGCGCCTGCTGGACTGTGGAACCGGAGGGAACGGAGAAGGCCTGCCGCTGTCCGTCCATATCGATTGTGATCTCGATTTCGCCGGCGGTCGTCTGTGGGCCGGCGCACGCGACCAGGAACGCCGCCAAGACGGCGAGCAAAGCAAGCGGCCGACATCGCCCGGCCGCGTATGTAATTGCTGGTGAGTGGTCGCGCTGGTATAATCTGACGCGGCCGCTCATCGGAGCTTGCCGACGATCGCCATCTGACCGTCGCTGATGGCGATCGAAGTCACCTGGACACCCGTCGCGAAGGACGCGAATGTGCCCGTCAGGGCTTCGCTCAGCACCTTCGAGATGGCTTCCTTGAGCGCGTCGGGGGCAGGGAGCGGTCCGAATTCGGCGGAGGCGACCTCGAATCCGAGGCGGCCATCCGAATCGAGGATTGGCACGATTGCCAGATGGACCCGCGCCTCAACCCCTGCCTGAGTGGTCACGCCGTAGATCTGGATCTGACCCTGGCGCAGATACACCTCCGGTTGGATCAAGAAAGGTGCGGCGCCGGCTTCGAGCCTCTGGCCGAGGAATGCATTAAGTTGGGATTCATTGACGATGAATTGCACCTCTCCCGATTGCTCGGCAGCCTCGAGTGCAGAGTCCCAGGCCTGGTCAAGGGCCTGCGCCGAGTCGGGTGGATCAATCGCGGGGACTTCGGGCGCGCTCGGGCCACCGAGCTGCAGCTGGCACGCTATGGTCGCCAGGATAATGCCGGCTCCAACGAATAGCGTCATCGGTCGAGTCGTGCGCGTTGGTTGAATCAACTACCCCCACTCCTCCCCAAGGCTCGGGCGCCGATTATAGCATGAGCCCTTCGGATCAAACGCAAAGCCAGGAAGGCCTCAGCCTCGAAGCCCGAATCGAGGCCCTCATGTTCGTATCGTCCCTTCCCGTGACTCCGGGACAACTCGCCAACGCATTGGAGGTGCCGGATCGGCAGATCGACGAGGCCCTCGCCTCTTTGGAGTCTTCACTGGCGCCACGGGGCATCCGCCTCTTGCGCCACGGCCGCGACCTACTCCTCTCTACGGCGCCGGATGCGGCCGCCGACGTCGAGCGTTTTCTCAACCTGGAGAGCACGGCCCACCTTTCGCGCGCGGCGCTCGAGGTCTTGGCGATCGCCGCCTACCAGCAATCGATCACCCGACCTCAAATCGATGCCGTCCGAGGAGTGAACTCCGACAGCGTCCTACGAACATTGCTTCGATACGGTCTGCTCGAAGAGGCCGGACGAAGCGAGGGACCCGGTCGTCCGATCTTGTATTCGACCACTCCGGCATTCCTGCAGCACTTCGGCCTTGCCTCTCTGGCGGCCCTTCCGCCTCTGCCTCAAGAGGAAGCCAACAAGCCTGATCAACTGGATCTCGATCTGGATGGGGATCTGATGGCGTCCGAAGAGGACGTGTGATGGGGGAACGCCTCCAAAAGCTGCTCGCCCGTGCCGGGATCGCCTCCCGCAGGGCGAGTGAAGTCCTTATCCGTGAGGGTCGTGTGACTGTGAATGGTCGGCAGGCGACCATCGGGATGAGCGCCGATCCTGCAAGGGATGAGATCCGAGTCGATGGGGTTAGATTGTCTGAGCCGGAGACCGCGGTGATCATCGCCCTCAACAAACCCTCCGGAGTCGTCAGCACATCTCGCTCGCAGCGTGGGGCCCCGACAGTCGTCGATCTAGTGGCGCTGTCCCAGCGGGTATTCCCTGTCGGAAGGCTGGACAAGCAGAGCGAAGGACTGATCTTGCTCACGAACGACGGAGCCCTGGCGAACAGATTGGCTCATCCGCGCTACGAGCATGAGAAGGAATACCGGGTGCTCCTGGATCGCCCCCCGGATCGGGCGCAACTGGAAGCCTGGCGTCGGGGTGTCACCCTCCAGGACGGGACCCGGACGCTTCCGGCGAACATCACATACGAGGGCGGCTCCACCGGCCCGACGTGGGTCAGGGTGGTCCTTCGCCAGGGACTCAAGCGACAAATAAGGCTCTCGGCGCAGGCCCTCGGTTTGAACGTGCGCAGGTTGATCCGGACGAAATTCGCCGGCATCGAGCTGGGCGAGCTCAGGCCGGGAGCATGGCGCAAGCTCAATCCGCGCGAGGTCGCCGCGTTGCGAAGCGATCGGCCTGTCCGGCCGCGCCCAAGAGGCGAATAGCCTTCGGGGCGTCGAGCGACCGTGAAGATTCCCTGCAGAACAGGAGCGGGCCGGTACCCTCGATTAGAATGCAAACAGGCTTTGGAAGCAGAATGTCGGGGACATTTGATCCACACGGGTGGACTGGCAGGGCATTGCCTTCATTCTGGATGAGTCCTCTTAAGCCGGCTGCGCTCTTGACGCCTTGCATTCACGCTGAAGGGACACTGAATGAAGCTGCATGAATACCAGGCCAAACAGATCTTTTCGCAATACGGGATCGCGATCCCACGAGGTCGGGTTGCTTCGACCGCCTCCGAGGCCAAGTCCGTTGCCCAGGAGCTGGGAGGGAGAGTAGTCGTCAAATCACAGGTTCTTGTCGGAGGGCGCGGTAAGGCCGGCGGGATCCGCCTCGCTAACACACCCTCCGAAGCGGAGGAAGTTGCCACCCAGATCCTGGCGATGCAAGTGAAAGGACTCCCCGTCCGCAAAGTGCTGGTAGACGAGGCGGCAACGATCGTCGAGGAGATCTATCTGGGAGTGACCAACGATCGCGGGGCGCGCTCGCCGGTGATGATCGCCTCGTCGGAGGGAGGCATCGAGATCGAGGAGGTGGCCCGCATCATGCCCGAGCGCTTGTTCCGGATTACGATCGAACCGCTCCTCGGGCTGCGGGAGTATCAGGCGCGCTATCTGGCGGCTTCGATTGAGTTGAGGCGGGAACTATGGCGGGAGTTCGTCGGGATCGCCCAGGGCCTGTACACGGCCTACACCGAGTCGGACGCGACCCTGGCTGAGATCAACCCTCTGGTCATCACCGGTGACGGACGGCTGATCGCCCTGGACGCCAAGATGGTCGTCGACGACAACGCGCTGTTCCGCCACGCCGAGTTAGCCGAGATGCGGGACTTCGATGAAGAGGCCCCTCCCGAGCGAGAGGCCCGCAAGTACGGCTTGTCCTACGTCAAACTGGATGGCGACATCGGCTGCATGGTCAATGGGGCCGGGCTGGCCATGGCGACAATGGACGTCATCAAGCTCTTTGGCGGGGAGCCGGCCAACTTCCTGGATATCGGTGGAGGCGCGGGCGCCGACAAGGTGGCCGCGGCCCTGGGGATCATCCTGTCTGACTCAAACGTGCAGGCCGTGCTCTTCAACATCTTCGGGGGGATCACCCGTTGCGATGAAGTCGCCCGAGGTATCCTGATGGCCCTCAAAGAGGTGTCAACGGATGTCCCGATGGTTGTGCGCCTGACCGGGACGAACGAAGCCGAGGGTCAGCGAATCCTGGCCGAGGCCGACATGCTGACGGCCGGCTCACTCTCGGAGGCCGCTCAGACGGCCGTGTCCCTCGCCAATGAAAGGCACTCGGTATGAGCATTCTTGTCGACAAGAAGACCCGCCTGCTCGTGCAGGGGATCACTGGCCGCGAGGGTTTCTTTCACGCCACGCAGATGATGGAGTACGGGACGCAAATCGTCGCCGGGGTGACGCCGGGGAAGGGCGGGGAGTGGGTCCTGGACGGTAAGATCCCCGTTTTCGACACGGTCGTCGGAGCCGCAGAGACGACAGGGGCCAACTGCAGCGTGATCTTTGTTCCGGCGCGTTTCGCCGCGGATGCCATACTGGAAGCGGCGGACGGAGGCATCCCGCTCATCGTGTGCATCACCGAGGGAGTCCCTGTACAGGACATGATGCAAGCCCGGTCCCACATCACCCAGCACGGGTCGCGTCTGATCGGGCCGAACTGCCCGGGGGTGCTGACGCCGGGTGCGAGCAAAGTCGGCATCATCCCCGGGAACATTGCCATTCCCGGTAGTATCGGGGTAGTCTCGAGGTCCGGAACGCTCACCTACGAGGTCTTGTACGCCCTCCAGCGAAAGGAGTTGGGGGTGTCAACCTGTGTCGGAATAGGTGGCGATCCGATCAACGGCACATCTTTCCTGGACGTGCTGGCCATGTTCGAGGACGATCCCCACACGGATCAAGTCGTCTTGATCGGGGAGATCGGGGGGACGGACGAAGAGCGGGCAGCCGAGTTCATCGCCGATCACATGACGAAGCCGGTGGCAGCGTTCGTTGCCGGAATGACGGCCCCTGCCGACAAACGAATGGGGCACGCCGGGGCGATCGTCGAGGGCGGCTCAGGGCTAGCGGCGGACAAGATCGCCGCCCTCAAATCTGCAGGAGTCCGCGTGGCTGAGCATCCGGACTTGATCCCGGAAGTCGTGGCGTAAGGTTTTCGTCTGGATGAATGCACTGGATAAGGTAACACCGTGACGACGAAGCGCGAGCGACTGGCAGCGGCCATTGCCGGTGAGGTCGTCGACCGGCCTCCGGTGGCGCTATGGCGTCATTTCCCGGTTGACGATCAACAGCCAGTGACTCTCGCCGAGGCGACGGTCAGCTTCCAGGAAGACTTCGACTTCGACTTCGTCAAGGTTTCCCCGTCATCCTCGTACTGTCTTCGGGACTGGGGTGTGGGAGACGAGTGGCGCGGGAGCGCGGAAGGGACGCGCGACTACACCACGCATGTCATCCACGGAGCGGAGGATTGGCTCCGGTTGAGGGTCCTCCCAGTCGGAGAAGGGAGCCTGGGGAACCAGCTCAGTTGCCTATCGATTTTGGCCCGTCACTTTGGCGATGGCGTCCCGTACATTCAAACGGTCTTCAGCCCGCTCTCACAGATGAAGAACCTGGCCGGAGGAGAGGCCCTGATGGAGCACCTCCACCAGGAGCCTCGACCCGTGGAAACCGGTTTGAAGACGATTGCTGCCACAAGCATCGCCTTCATCGAGGAGGCCCGGCGCAGAGGCATCAGCGGGGTATTCTTCGCCGTCCAACACGCCACTTATCGTCTGCTCGATCGAGATGCATTCCGCAGATTTGGTGAGACATTCGACCGGCAGGTGCTTGAGGCCGCGCAAGGGCTGTGGCTGAATGTGCTCCATCTCCACGGTTCGGCGCTGATGTTTGACGTTGCGGTGACCTACCCGGTATCGGTTGTGAATTGGCACGACCGCGAAGCGCCTCCGAGCCTGGAACAAGGGAAGCGATCTGTGGCAGGCGCTGTTTGCGGCGGGCTGCGTCGCTGGGAGACCATGGTCCTCGGTACGCCCGAGAGCGTCGTGGGCGAAGCGCGCCAGGCGATCCGGAGTGTGAACGGGCGGGGGTTCATCCTTGGCACTGGATGCGTCGTCCCGATCGTCGCGCCCAGGGCCAACCTCAAGGCTGCGCGCGCTGCAGTTGAGCGTGAGTGAGGTGAGCCTTGCCAGCGGGTTCGCCTCCAAGGCGACGGACTCCCGCTGTACGATGAAGACTTTCCTCGTCCGTGGGATTCCCAAGACCTCTGGCAGTCCATCGTCTACCGGGCACAGGAGATCGAGCTGGCCGGCGTAAGGGTCATCGCAGGTAGTGCTCGGGGGCGCCGGCTACGGCTGGTGCC
>MGOM01000083.1:6798-13401 GCA_001797105.1 Chloroflexi bacterium RBG_19FT_COMBO_62_14 | reverse complement strand
GATCTTTTCGCCGGGACGGGCAGCGTCGGGATCGAGGCGCTCAGTCGGGGTGCTGCGCACGCCGTGTTCGTCGACATACACCTGCGGGCGGTTGAGACCATCCAAGCCAACCTCCAACTCACAGGGCTGAGCGAGAGGGCGCAGGTGATTCGGGGAGACGCGTTTGGATATCTGAGAAGCTGGAGTAGCCGTCCGTTCGACTATGTTTATCTCGCTCCTCCACAATACCAGCGGGTGATTCCACGAGTGCTCACTGCTATCGATGACCGGCCTTCGGTCCTCAACCCCGATGGGTGGGTGATCGCCCAACTCGACCCGCACGAGGAGTTACCGGTGAGTCATCAACACCTGGTGGAGATCGATCGCCGCCGGTATGGAAACACACTCTTGGTCTTCTACGAGCTTCCGGGAGAGTGAACGCGACGTGCGCGATCGCGCCCGTGGGAGGAAGAACTGGATTGGGCCGTTTGAGGGAATCAGGCCGATCCTGGGTCGGAGGGTGATCGCGACCAGGCCGTGAACGCCGTGGCGGGCTCAGATGGGTGCCATATGCGGTCCCCGCCGGTGACCTGGCGCAGGAAGTTGTACACGGCAAAGAGCTCGAGGGCGAACGGCGGGAAACCGAGAAGCCCCAACACCGGCATCTTGCCATAATGCAGATTGAACACGTGCAAGGCCCGTGGGATCGTGTACACCCAGTGACCTCCGCCGGCCAAGGCTGCCTGGAGGTTCCATGCCTCCCACAACAAGCCGCAGACTCCGCCACCGATCATCAATGCCCACACCGATCTTCTCCTTGCGGCGCCCCCGAGTCGGATCAGTGAAGCCGGGCCGAGTAAACCATTCAGAGAGTCAAATAGAGGAAAGAAGCCCAGCCAAACCGGGGCGAAGAGAAAGGGGGCGATCCAGGCCGGGGAGACGGCCGGGATGGTGACCATCCCCAGGCCGATCACGAACCACAACCCCGTATGACGTGATCCTTCGGCCGGGGTGGAAGCGGTCGGGGGATTGCTGGGTGAGCGCCGTTCTAAGAGAGCCAGCGCCAATTCGGACGTCTCAAACACGCCTGGCATGATCGTCGCAAAGGACCAGAAGTAGGCGAGGTCTCGCACGAGGGGATCGGTTGGGACCTTGAGATACACCCAGTTGTGCAGGTGCAGGTTGTAGGCTTCGAAGAGCAGCCAGACCCCGACAGAGGCGATGACCAGAAGGGGGAACTCTCGCCGGCGGCTGGCCAGCCAAGAAACACCACGCAGCCGGAGGACCAGCGCGTCAGCAAAGGCGATATACGCGGTCCACATCATGGGGGTGAGCCAAACGGCCACGAAACGGTTCCCGGCCGCGAGCAAAGCCTGGATGGTGACCATCCCGAGCAGTCCTAGCCAGAAGTGCACCATCCAGCGATGGGACGTCGAAGGGGTTGCCTTGCCCTTCATGGCGAGAATCGCGTTGTCAGGGAGCCAGAGGGGTCATACGTGTAAAGCCCCGAAAACGGGACGCCGCCGCGGTAGCTCGCCAGAGCCCGGGGGATCAGGGCGGGGAGGTCTTCAACGAGCTCATCCTTGTCAAGACGCGCCGGATCGACCCAAACCGGGTCGCCTTCTCGACCTCCAGAGGCCGTTTTACCGTCGGTCACACCCACGAAGACGTACAATCCAATTCCCGGGTCGCCGCCTAGGTCGACCGCGACCACGCCACACAGCCGAAGGTCAGGCGGAGCCAGCCCGGTCTCCTCCCGTATTTCGCGGAGCGCAGACGTCAGGGGGTCTTCGCCTTGTTCGACGTGACCGCCGATGCCGTTCAGCAATCCCGACCATGCGCCCCGACCGGGGCCCACCCTCAAGAGCAGAAGCTCTTCTCCGTGAAGCAGGAAGGCCAGTGTGCGCGGGACGACTTTGTAGCGCCCGGTTTGGATCCTCTGCCCGTCCAGAGACATGTCTTGCCCAGCGATGGATGAAGGTTCCCCAGGCCATCCGACGACGAAGACAAGGGGGAGGCGCGGGTGGGCTCCTGGGTCGGCCGCGGATGATTATACAGCCCACCGGCTGGCAACTCGCGGGAGCCCAGTCGGTTCTCCTTCGTCACTTCTTCTCGGAAAGCTGGCGATGATCGACCGCGGGTGTCAGCCTTCAGTCAGGTCCGTGATTGCACCGGCAAGGAGGCCAAGCTATAATGCTCAATGAAGTGTTGAACCGATTCAGTTCGAGGCAGACCAGGAGCAGAAGATGAGTGATCCACTGGGGAAGATAACGGCCGGGGAGGATCTCTTGGGGAAGATCCGCAACTTCCTGGCGGGTTTCGTCGGCTACGTCAAGCGGGAGAACCGGCGCGAAGCGGACAAGTCGCTGCGCTCGACGATCGCCACCAGGTGGGAGGAACAGTGGGGGCGAATCTCGCAGATCCAGCGAGAGATGGTCTCCGCCGGGCAGCTCGAATTCGTCGACGATCTCGAGGCGGCGGCGATCAAGCTGCGCGCCTTCGTCGACAGAGTCAAGGGTGCATCGTATGGCTACGCCGGCTTATTCGACGCCGTGCGCATCAACGAGTCTGAGCTCACGAAGCTGTACGAGTATGATCTTGCCCTGCTGGAAAGCGTGGACAAGCTGGCGAGCGCGGTGGATAACGTCGAAGCCTCCTTGGGGACGGACGGCCTTCCGGCGGCGATCCGCAATCTTGTGGCGCTGAGCCAGGGCGCGATTGACACATACAACCGAAGGGACGAGGTCATCCTCCAGTCCTGAGGACTCGAGGGTCTACAGGAGGAACGATCATGGCGAGAATATTCGATGTTGTTGAGAATCCGAATGAGATGCGGGATGAGCTCGTTCATCGTTTCCCGGAGCAGGGATCTGGCGATTTCCGGATTGGCAGCCAGGTGATCGTCCGCGAGGCGCAGGCGGCGGTTTTCTTCCGAGACGGGAAGGCACTGGACCGTTTCTCTGCTGGCCGGCACACGATCTCCACGGCCAACATACCTTACCTCATCGACCTGATTGGTAAGGCCTTCAACGATCGGACACCATTCACGGCCGAAGTCTATTTCGTCTCCTTGCGTGAATTCGCCGACCAGAAGTGGGGTACGCCTCAGCCGATCATCGTGCGCAATCCCGGGATGGGATTGGGTGTGGCCTTGCTGCAAGGGTACGGTACCTACAGCTTCCAGATCTCCGACCCGCAGCAGTTCGTCACGCAGATTGTGGGCACAACCGGTATTTACCGGACCGGCGATATCCAGACACGCCTGCGAGCGATGCTGCTTTCCAAGTTGCAGGATATCCTCGGTGAATCGACTGCGGCGCGGGACGTGCCGGAGCTGATCGGCCTGGTGGAGGAACTCGGGACCGGGGTTCGGGCGAAAGGCCAGGATGACTTCAAGGCCCTGGGGATAACCCTGAAATCCTTCTATATCGAGAGTCTGAAGCCTTCGGACAAATCGGCTGAAGAGCTGCGGGCGATGGGGATGCTCGACGTGGCAACCTACACCCAGCTGCAGGCAGCCGACGCAATGCGCGATGCGGCCCAAAACCCGAGCGGCGGCGCCGGCCTGACGGCTGGAATCGGGGCCGGACTGGGGATCGGGAATGTGCTGGGAGATGCCTTGAAGCAAGGCACCGCGAGCAGCGGCGCCGCCGGCGCCGCCGCGACGCCACCGTCGGTGATGACCCCCTCCGAGGCGGCGGGGTTCCTCAGAGTGTCGGAGGAAGACGTGGTCGCGGCGATCGAAGGCGGCCAGTTGAAGGCCAAGAAGATCGGCAAAGCCTACCGCATCAGCCGGGAGGCCCTGGAGGATTACCTTAAGAGCTGAGCAGTTCTGAGGCGAGGATCATCATGGCGGGCGCCGACGTTTGCTCGGCGCCCGTTTACTTTTCGTAGCGCGCGCCGAACTCTAGAAGTGTTTCGATAGCGGGCTCGGGCAGGGTGGCTTCCTTCGGCATCTTGCGGACGACCGACTTGAGTTTCTTGACGTGGACCGCAAGCAGGGGGGCGTCGGGGACGTCGACTTTGGCATCGGCGTGGTAGAAAACGAGCACGGGCTTGATCACGGGCTGGACTTCACCCACGGTCAGGCGCAGAGCGCGCTCAACGGCAGAGACGGCATGATCGGCGTCCCGGTCGAGCGACCGGATCGGCCGCCTCCCGGCCCGTCGAAAAAGGCTGCCCTTGGTCACGGTCTGCCACCACATCCCCTCGTCGTAGGTCACGCTTCCGGCCTCGTTGCGCGGGATGAGGATCAAGACGCCGCTAGGCCCAATCAGCACGTGCTCGAAACCGATCAAGTAATGGAACAACGTGAACCGGCCGTCTAGTCCTTTCAGACTGTCGCTGATCAACTCGTCGATGCGAGGATGTCTGCCGTAGCGGTTGACGAACGAGATGCCGATCTGGGCGAACACGAAGGCACCCAAGGCGACCCCGCTGAGGACCAGGGTTTCCTGCGGCCGGGTGAAGCTGAGGATCAGGACGAGGATCGCCCCCGCCAGACCTCCGAAGAAGAGGATGTTCCCTACCAAGCTGTAGCGCTTGATCAACCGCTGATTCAGTGCGAGCTGCATCCGTCGTCCACCCTCTTAAGTACAAGGCACGCGTTCTGACCGCCCAGTCCGAACGAGTTCGACAGGGCGATCTTGACGTCGGCCTCTCTGGGCCGCCCAGGAACATAGTCCAGATCGCACTCAGGGTCGGGAAGCTCGTGGTTGGTCGTCGGGTGGATCATCCCGCGTTGGATCGTCAGCGCGCACGCCACGGCTTCTATCGCGCCGGAGGCGCCGAGCGGGTGCCCGAGCATGGACTTCGTCGACGAGATCGGGATGTCATAGGCGTGCTCGCTGAAGGTGCGCTTGATGGCGAGTGTCTCGACAGCGTCGTTGGCCGGCGTGCCGGTGCCGTGCGCGTTGATGTAGTCGACCTGATGGGGCTCGAGCTCGGCCGACTGCAGCGCCCACTTCATCGTCCGGATGGCCCCGCCCGCCGTCGGATCGGGCGCGGCCACGTGGTAGGCGTCGCTCGAGCTGGCAAAGCCGGCGACCTCGGCATACATGTGGGGAGCTCCCCGGGCGCAGGCATGCTCGTAGTCTTCAAGGATCAGGAAGGCCGCCCCCTCCGACAGGACGAATCCTTCGCGTCGGGAGTCGAAAGGGCGTGAGGCGTGCTGTGGATCGTCGTTGAAGCCTGTCGGCAGGGCCCGCATGGCCAAGAAGGCGGCAATGGCGAAGTCGGTGATGACTGATTCCGTTCCGCCGGCGATGATCACATTCGCCCGTCGGGCGCGGATGACGTCGGCCGCCTCACCGATCACCTGGGTGCCGGCGGCGCAGGCGGTCGTGATGGTGCTGTTGGGGCCGAGCGCTCCGAACTGGTGGGTGATGTGGAAGGCGGGCATATTGGGCAAAACCGAGGGCGCCGAGAAAGGATTGACGCGCCCGGCACCATTGGAGCGGAAGTTCTGGATACCCTCATCGAGGCGGTCAACGCCGCCGACGGCCGTACCCACATAAACCCCTACTTCTTCGGAGTTGGCCAGGGGCGTCGCCAGTCCGGCGTCGGCCGCGGCCAACATCGAGGCCGCCATCCCCATCTGAGAACAGCGCGACATGCGCCGCGCTTCCTTGGAGGGCATGAAGTCTTCGGGATCGAAGGCCGTGACCTCGCCGGCGATTCGGCAAGCCAAACGCGAGGCATCGAAGTGGGTAATCGGCCCTATGCCCGACCGGCCGGCCAACAAGCCGTCCCAGAAGGAGTCGAGATCGGATCCGAGGGCGGTGATGACCCCCATTCCGGTGATGACTACCCGACGCGCGCGCCCGGGCTCGTTCATGCAACGACCTCGCCCATGGCCGCCAGTCGTAGCTGGATTGCCCGTTGTAGGGCCGGAAGCAGTCCGCGCTCGACGGCCAGGCGGGCCCCCTTAACGGCGTTGACCAAGGCGCGCGCGTCGGATCGGCCATGGCCAATGAAGACCAGGCCATCGATCCCCAACAAGGGCACCGCGCCGTATTCGGCTGGATCCATGATGCGTCCGACCCGGCGGAAGGCGGGCCTGGCCAGCAGGCCGCCGACGGCCGTCAGCAGGTTAGCCTGGATCTGCTCGCGCAAGAGATCGCTTATGAAGCGGGCAACCGCCTCGCTCGTCTTGAGGAAAATGTTGCCGACAAAGCCATCGGCAACCGCGACGTCGACCTTCCCGGCGTACAACTCCTTGGGCTCGATGTTGCCGACGAAGTTCAACCCGGCCGCTTCAATCAACGGATAGGTGTCCTTGATGAGCTGGTTCCCCTTCCCCGATTCTTCCCCAATCGACAGCAGGGCCACGCGCGGGGAGGGCTTACCCTGAACAACCTCGGCGTAGATGGAGCCCATGATGGCGAACTGAACCAGGTATTCGGGTTTGCAGTCGGTGTTCGCCCCGATGTCGAGCACGACACATTGGCCGCCTCTCACCGGGAAGAGCGGAGTCAACGCCGGCCGTTTGACGCCTCGCGCCCGGCCGAGACGAAACAAGGCGTTGGCCATGGCGCCGCCGGTGTTGCCGACGGTCACGAAAGCGTCGGCCTCGCCGTGCTTGACCAGATCCATGCCGACGGCCATCGAGTTGAGCGCTTTCTT
>MGOM01000083.1:5380-6773 GCA_001797105.1 Chloroflexi bacterium RBG_19FT_COMBO_62_14 | reverse complement strand
CTCATCTCGACGACCTCGGGGGCATCCACCACTCGAACTTCATCTCTTTCGGCCCCATTCTTGTCGAGGAGTGGCTGAAGGACCGCCCGTGGGCCGGTCAGGATGACCGGCTCCCCCCAACGACGGACGCACTCAACAGCGGCCTCGACTTCCGGGGCAGGGTGGTCGTCGCTTCCCATTCCGTCCAATACGATGCGTGTCACAGGCTCCTCCCGCCTGCATTGGCCCGTGACTTCATGCCGCGCCCGGCGTTAATCATCCGGGCGGGCAGGCGGAGACGGATTGCGTTGACAACCCGCGCGCGACGGCTATAATACCGCGGATCGGCCCGACGCATACGCGCTGGTGCTGGAACTGGCAGACAGGCATGGTTGAGGGCCATGTGCCGCAAGGCGTGGGGGTTCAACTCCCCCCCAGCGCACTCAAGAAGGAGCCATCAGATGATGGCTCCTTTGACTTCGTACACCGGGCACGTCCCTGGCCGCTTGGCGAATGCGGTCATTCCTCGATCCTCATCCTCTGTTCGATGAATCGGACTACCGCCGACAGGGCAAGGGTCATCGACAGGTAGAGGAACGTGACGACATTGAACGTCTCGAAGACCCTAAACGTACTTGCACGCCTCAAACGCCCAAGCTGGGTCAGTTCAGGGACTGCTAGCACAGTCAAGAGTGATGAGTCCTTTAGCATCGAAATGAAGTCATTCCCAAGCGGCGGCAGCACTCGTCGTATCGCTTGGGGCAAGATGATGAAGCGCATCGCTTGCGTGTAGGTCATACCGAGCGATCGAGCGGCCTCCATCTGACCGCGACTGATCGACTGAATGCCGGCCCGGAAAACTTCGGCTTCATAGGCCCCGTAGCCAAAGGAGAGGGCGATGATCCCGCGGGCCTCGATGTTGATCTGACGGATGCTTAGATCGGCCAGGCCGCCAAGAACGCTCCCGAGGCCGATAGAGATTGCCACCGCGCCGATTACGTGGATGAGGGACACGGCGGCAGGGACGATCACAAATGCGACGTAGAGCATGAGTACGATGAGAGGCACTCCGCGGGCTGTCTCGACGTACAGCGTTGAGATCGTATACACGATGGTGTTCTTGGAAGTGCGCGCCAGACCGGCGATCAGTCCGGCAACCGTCGCCAGAAGATAGGCGATGAGGGTGATGCGGATCGTGACGCTCACACCGACCGCGAGGAACGCGAACGTATCGGTGTAGTCCGGATCGGCGAGGATAAGATAAATGAGGACAAGACCTGTGGCGACAAGGATGATCGCCCACCAGGGAACGGTCCTGAGGAAGGACCTTGCCTTCTCGAGCTCCGCCGGTGATCGTATCTCGGGATTCTCCCGCAGGATCGATGGCATGGAGGGTTCCCTAACGCAATGGCAG
>MGOM01000083.1:1642-5358 GCA_001797105.1 Chloroflexi bacterium RBG_19FT_COMBO_62_14 | reverse complement strand
GAGTTGAGAACACTGCGGGATGGCTAGGGCTTGAACCACTTGTCGTTCAAGGCCTGCAAGGTTCCATCGGCTTCCATCGAAGCCAGGGCGGCGTTCACGGGCTCGATAAGGTCGCTGCCCGGTGGGAACACGAAGGCAAGTTGCTCGTCCGAGGTGAGGGTCTCGCCGATCGCCAGCTTCCCGGGGTTCTCGCCGATGAAGCCGACGGCCGAGACCGTGTCGATTACCACAGCGTCGACATCACTCGAGAGCAGGGCCGCCACGGCGCCACCGAAGTCCTCGAAGCTCTTGACTCGTGCCTCAGAGAAGTTCTCTTTGGCGACGATTTCATTGGTCGTGCCGATCTGGGTGGCGACGAGGAAGCCGTCGTCCGCTTGGGCCGTGGCAAGGTCCATGCCTTCTTCACCGCTCCGCATCAGGAGGACCTGACCGATGGTGACGTACGGGGTGGAGAAGTCGACGATCTCGTCCCGCTCGGCAGTGAAGGTCACACCGTCGGCGAGCATGTCGTACTCACCGGCCTGCATGGCGGGGAAAATGCCGTCCCAGGCCGCTTCCTTGAAGTCCGGGACGCAGTTTGCCCGCTTGCAGATCTCGGCAAGTGCATCGTAGTCCCAGCCGACCGCCACATTGGAAGCCTCGTCGATCGAGTTGAAGGGCGGGTAGGCATTCTCAACCGCGACCGTGATCGTCCGTCCCCCCAGATCAGCCGCAGGCGCCGTCGGCTCGGCTACCGGCGTGGCCGCCGCACCACAGGCTGCGAGGATGAGCGACGCCAGGATAACGAGTGATAGGATTGCGCTTTTCTTCATTCCTCTCCTCCATAGAGAGTTCTTGGATGTAGCCCACAATCGTCGATCAGGGATCTTCGGCAACCACCTCCTCTCGTGTCATCCTGGAATAGATGGGAACGCTTGGTGTGAACTCCAAGGTGGGCCCACGGAGATTACCGCTAAGCATAGCGAAACTCGCCGCGAATGGCAAGACCTTTTCGCCTTTGAGATGCGATTCGAGCGTGGAGCGGAGGCCTCAAAAGCCGGTCGGGTGTGACGAACTCACCGGCCGCCGGCCGTCCCGCATGGGTGTTATTCTGACCTATCCGCTCCTCAAGCAGCTGTGTCTACACAGCCTGGAGCGTCGTGGCTTCGGATTGTTGCCTGTACAGCCGCGATGGCGGTCATCGCAAATGGGGTCCATCTCACGGCGATTGGGGTTGGGGAGAGGCCTGGGCCCAGGGTAGGTCGATGTGGATCGCCTCCGGGCGGAGAGGCAGCAACGGGGCGACTTCATCTACCAGCGCCTTGACGTCTACCGAGATGAAGGCGTGTTCGGGCAGGAGTTCGAGAAGCGGCGAGAGATCCGGATGCGAGTCGAGTGATGAGACGCGGGCCGTCATGGCCTCGACGAAGTGTTGTTGAGCGGTGAGCAGAGCGGATGGGTTCTCGCGGAGCAGTCCGACGACGCTGATCACCTGAGCCCCGTTCATCTCGGCGCCATTCACCTGGATCCCGCCCAGATAGTCGATGGTCACCCCGAAGGCCTGTTCATCCAGAACGACGACCGCGTTCATCGGGAGCGGTACGATCAACTGCAGCTCCTGGATGAAGGCCGGATCGACGCCGCGCTCAGCGCTAAAAGCGAACAAGTCGCTGAGGCGGCTCGGTGCGTCTTCGTCCGGCTTGAGATTGGTCGGTACGCCCAGCAAGAAGAGGTCCTTCGCCGGAAGCCGATAGGTGGCGATCCAAACCGCTTCCAACTTGGGGGCGGTCTCAGCCAGGCCGTCGACGCCGAGAATGAGGATGGTCTGCTGATCAGGGCGCTGCGGAGAGATGAAGGTCGGGGTAGGTGTGGGAGACGCCGACGCCAGGCGACCCGGCTGGCTGGCCAGTACCGTCAGGATCCCGAACATGAAACAGACGACCATGACAACTAAGAGGATCGCTAAAGAGGGCCGTCTGGTCATGTTGTCATCGAGGTGTGCCGCGAAGGAGTCACATGCGACTCGATTCTACCCTCAGGAGGAGCGCGCCGCAAACATGGCCACGCTTCCATCAAGGTCTTCGGCGGATGTTGTCCAGACCCCTTCCTTACCAACAAGCCGCAGCGTGAGTTGGCGCCAGCCCGGTGGAGTTGGGAGGTCTGCGACGGTCAGGAGGGAGGGACCGAGGGATGCGGAGACGCGGCATTCAGATGAGCCTGATCGCGCGAAGGCCAGCACCATGCTGGACGATCGAGGTTTGGCCACGGGAGATCGCAGAAATCGAAGGCGGGAACTCTATCCGCAGGACGGGGATAGCATCCGACCGAGCGCGAACGAGTCGGGGCTAGGGCAGGTATGCCAGGAGGGCGGCCCCGACGAAACAGCCGACGATGTACGCCGCTGCAGCCCCGGCAGTGACCGGCGCATAGTTGGCCGCCTGGCGAAGCAGTCTTCGCCTCTGCACGGCTTGATCGGCGACGAAAGCCGCCGCGCTCCAGAACAAGATGCCCATGAGGCTCGGGAGATCACGGACGAGACTAACCATGAGATTACCTCGAAGTGCTGATCCGGATGATTCGACCACGATCGTCAGCTACGACGCGCACGATCCGGCTCAACGTTTTTCCGCCCGGGAGATCGGCCTTGCCCTTGTAAGTCAACAGGTAGCGCGGGTCGTCGTCGCCCCCGGTCTCGCGCTTCACGGTCGGTCGGACGCCGCGCATCTCGGGGAACGTCTTGGTCACCTGGCGGCTGACCTTACTCACCAACTCATCGGTCACGGTAGACACTCCAGTTCAGGCCGAGGTCGCCCGGCGGCGGAGAAAAGCAGGCAGATCCAGGTTGGTCTCCATCGACGGGACCGGTGCGTGCAGTGTCACCGGGGTCAAGGCCTTGGGGCTCTCGACAACGTCGGGTCTGGCGATCGACGACACGGGCCGCCCGCCAATCCCGGTGACGATCAATATGACCTGGGCTCGACCGTACATCTCGGGCTCGGTCGTCGCGCCGAGGATGATGTCGGCATCCGGGGCGAGGGACTCGCGGAGGTCGGTCACGGCCTGCCCAACCTCATGCAAGGTGAGGTCCTCCCCGCCGGTGAAATGTACCAGCACGCCGCTTGCCTGGCTGAGGCTGTCCATCTCGAGCAACGGGTGATGCAAGGCCTGTCCGATGGCGTCACCAGCCTTGTCGGAGCCCTCTCCCAGACCGATCGCCATCAAGGCTCCGCCGCCATGCAGCATGAGCTGGCGCACGTTGGCAAAGTCGACGTTGATCATCCCCGGTTTGGTGATCAGCTCCGAGATCCCCTGGATCCCCTGTCGCAACACATCGTCAGCGAGTCTGAATGCCACCTCCAGGCTGACCTCGCGCGGGATGACCTGGAGCAGACGATCATTGGGGACGGTGATCAAGGTATGCGTGTGCGGTTGGAGTAACCGCACACCCTCGGTGGCGTTCTGTGTGCGTCGGACCATCTCGAAACCGAACGGCATCGTCACGACAGCGATCACTACCGCTCCGACCTCACGGGCGATCTCGGCGGCGACGGCAGCAGAGCCCGTACCGGTTCCACCGCCCATGCCGGCCGTGATGAACACCATGTCCGCTCGGGCCAAGGCCGCGGCGATCTCGCGGCTGCTCTCCATGGCGGCGGCCGCACCGGTCTTTGGATCGCCACCAGCGCCCAGACCGCGAGTGATGCGCGGACCAAGTTGGATGCGCGTGGGAGCAAGGC
>MGOM01000083.1:375-1551 GCA_001797105.1 Chloroflexi bacterium RBG_19FT_COMBO_62_14 | reverse complement strand
GCCGCCGCCAAGCCCAAGGACTTTCACCGTGGCCCGGCCGAACCGGCTGAGTTCCGGGACGGCGATCGGCCCAGATGCGGGAATGGAGCGGGTGGTCTCAATCATTTTGAGCTCCTGACCATAAGAGAGAATGAAGACCGGATCGCTTGACCTTCTGCTGTGTGATTACGCGTTCGACTTCGCAGCCGGCGCTGCGCAGTTCAACCTCAATCGACTTCGGGATGGCTCGTTCGTCGCCGATCAAAGTGACCCTTCGCGCATGCCGGGCTTCGACGGGCGAGAACCCGACTGCCGGCCGCTCGGCGATGGCGTACTCACCGATCGAGGCCCACCTGACGATATCTGAGGCCCCGTGAGGCTCGGGCAGCAGCATGTAGTGTTCGAGAGGCTTTGCCTGCCTCGGGTCCGGTCTTTTGGCTGCGCGATGCAGGTAATCCTGCATGGCGCCGACCACCGGGCGCGGGCTGCCGTTGGCTGGGAACCAGGCGGCGCGCGCCTCCGGCGAATTCTCGTCTGCCGCCAGCAGGAAGTAATTGAAGTTGAGGATGTCGTTCGGTAGGTCGTCGCTCTCGAATGCGCGTGCGATGGAGATGTTCACATCGACATGGCGTGACGGCCCAAGCTTCGCCCGGCTGGCGCCTTCCGTGGCGCCCCCAGCCAGCACCAACATGGGCAACACCCGTTCGACCGCCTTTTGCGAGATCGCTGAATACCAGTCGAAGATCCGGAATCCTCTTTGATCCTGGGACCCTTCCGGCGTGTAGTAGGGTTTGGTTTCGGGCCAGGCTGCCGGCCCGCCGGCGCCCCAGTCGAGAGCGCGATCCCCGGTCCACGCGTACAGCGAGAGGGTTACCTCATCGAGCAGGCCGCGCGACCCGCGACGGGCGATCGATCCGAGCACGGCCTCGAGGAAGGCCGTGTCCCAATAGTCCCCCCCTGGCTCCAGCGGCGGGAGCACCGGCCGAAGACCGACCTCCCGTTGTAGCTGCAGGATGGGGAGGACAATGTCGAGAAACCGCTCGACGATCCCGGTCCTGGCCCAGGCGGAAGTATCCCAACTCGCCTGCATGTTGGGGCGGTCGAAGACGACGACATATCGGACTCCCCAGCGTGCATAGCTGGGGAGGATCGAAGTCAACTCTTCAGGACTGTGAGCGCCGATAGGGGCCGAGATGT
>MGOM01000083.1:0-253 GCA_001797105.1 Chloroflexi bacterium RBG_19FT_COMBO_62_14 | reverse complement strand
GTCTCGAGATCGCGGGCCGTGTAGTGCTCGGCGTCCGGGTAGTAATGGTATCCAATCCGCTGATTCGCTGGGGCCATGGCTGGATTCCCTTGTACCCGGAGCGATGCAAGGAGCGTGCCAAGCCCGTTACCTCGATACGGCCAGCTTCAGCACCTTGCCGGACGGATCAAGTGTGAGGCGGGCGTACTGCGAGTGCTGGCGAGCACCAGCTGGGACCTGTTTGGAGAAGGTGACGACGTACGTCTCGTGGCCG
>MGOM01000082.1:51576-65175 GCA_001797105.1 Chloroflexi bacterium RBG_19FT_COMBO_62_14 | reverse complement strand
ATCCCCTCCTAGGGAAGTTGGCCCGACAGGGCAACTTGGCTATCCTCCGGCGACCTCTGCCGCAAGCGGCCGAACGATCGCCTGGCGCAATCTTAGCTGCCTCGAATAGGGGAGGTGAGCGCGCCTCGGTGGCCGAGGCGCCTTCGTTAAGGCGAGATGGGTCGCCGGCGATTCTGATCCCATAGCGACAACCAAGGCAGTCGATGATCAACCCGGAAGCCCTGCGCCAACTCCAGACCGACCTCGGACGAGAGGCCCTGGCAGCGGCGGCCGCCGAGACGCCAACGGAACGCGAGTTCCTATCGGTCGTTCAGCGTCTCCGTAAGCGCTACCCCGAGCCGCTGGTGATGGCGGCAGTCGAGCAAGCGATCTTGCGCCGGCGCGGCGCGGCGAAGTTCTCCCGGGCGGGAGAGATGTACTTCGAGCGGGAGGCGCTGGAACAGGCGTCCTCGGAGATGGTCTCCCACTACCGGGCCGAACGCCTGGCAGGTTTCCCATGCCTCTACGACCTCGGGTGTGGCCTGGGAGGAGATAGCCTGGCGCTGGCCGCTGTCTCTCCGGTGGTCGCCATCGATCGCGACGGGTTACGGCTCTCCTTGCTTGCGGCCAACGCCCGGGCGCTCGGGGTTGAGGCCAACGTCTGGCCGGTCCGGGCGGATCTGCGTCTGCCGGCCTGGAGGTTGAGCCGGCGCGCGGCAGGGTTCTTCGACCCTGGACGCCGCAGGAACGGCCGGCGCGTGTATTCGGTCGCCCGCTACGAGCCGCCCCTGGATCTCGCCTACACCTGGTTGCCGGAGCTTGCGGCGTTGGCGGTGAAGGTCAGTCCTGGGATCGACCTGCGCCAACTGAGCGGGGTGGACTGCGAGCTCGAATTCATCTCGAGTCTCGGCGAATTGAAGGAAGCCTGCCTGTGGTTCGGCAGCCTCAGACATGTCCAACGGAGAGCGACGATTCTTCCCGGTCCCCACAGCCTGGTTTCATCCGGGAATCTCGGGACAGGTATTCTCCCTCCGCAGGGCTATCTGTACGAGCCCGATCCGGCGATATTGCGAGCGGGTCTGGTCGGCGAGCTGGCAAACAGACTCGGGGCATCACAGATCGATGCAACGATCAGCTACCTCACGTCCGACCGCGCCATCACGACACCATTCGCCAGGGTTTATCGAGTGATCGAGGTCATGACCTCCAATCTGCGGCTGCTGCGAGCTGCGCTCCGGGCGCGTGGGGTAGGCAGGCTGACGCTGAAGAAAAGGGGCTCGGCCATCGATGTTGCTTCTTACGCCCAGCGTCTCCGGCTACACGGCGACCACGAAGCTACGTTGATCCTGACCCGCGCCGGCGGCCGCAAGGTCGCCCTGCTCGTCGAGCCGGTGGCGGCCTAGGCGGCCTCCGCGCATAGTTTGTGCATACAGAAGGGAAGAGGAAGCGCAACTTCCCCTTCCCTTCTGTATGCACTCTGCCCCCCGGCTGATGGATCCGGCTCGGATTGTATTCGGCTAATACCGATGCTATCATCCGGTCAACCCACGTAATACCCACGGTGAGTGCAAATGGCCCGACGAAGAGAGCTACTCGGGTGGTTGGAAGTCGAACGACTGATTGATCACCTACTTCCTCAGTTCCAGGGTGAATACGAGGCGATGGTGATCATCACCAGGGGCGGGATCGTCCCCGGGGGCATGCTCAGCGAGCTCCTCGGTCTGACGCATGTCCTGACGGCGGCCGTCGATTTCCCCTTCGAGGACCGCCGCCAGGAAGCCAAGCTCCTCGCCTGGCCCCAGTTCATCCAGTTCCCCGAAGACCAGCAGATCGTCGGCCGCCGGGTCCTGGTCGTCGACGACGTGTGGGGTTCGGGCCGTACGATCACGGCCGTCAAGAACAGGGTATCGGCCGCCGGCGGGCAAGCCTCCACCTGTGTTCTGCACTTCAACCCATACCGCAGCCTGTTTTCCCAGGCCGAGCCGAATTACTTCGCCGCCGTCACGGATGCCCACATTGTCTACCCGTGGGAGGTACACCGGGGAGCGGATAAGGTGCTCCTGAGCGAGCCCCAGACCGGAGGCTGACGCGAGTTGCGGATGGGAGCCATCGGCTCGCATAGCCGGTCAAAGTTGGCCGGATTCGAAGTAAACCGAGACGCAATTACATCCTTCCTTGGGTTTGACATCGCATTCACCCGAGGTTATAATCATCTCAAGCTCTCAGGCTTCGTTCGGCCCGTCGCGTTGACAACTTGAGGAGGTTCCCAGACTAGAGGGTATCCCGTCACTTTGGCATGACGTCGGTCGGATGGATGGGCCTGGTCGGATAGAGATCGGGCTTTTTCTTTTGTGGGGGGGGCGGGCTGGATGACAGACACGGGCGACAATCTCGAATTGCTCCTCGAAAACGCGGACCGCGTTTCCGAACCTCAGCGAGGCGATCTGCTTCGGGGAAGTCTGCTTTCGGTTACCCCTCAGGGCTTGATCGTCGACCTTGGATTGAAGCGGGACGGGTTTGTCCCGCGTGAGGATGTCGACCGACTTCCGCCCGGTGAATTCAAGCTCAAGGTCGGGGACGTGATCGCGGTGATGGTCGTGATCCCCCTCGACCGCGACGGTAATCTTGTTGTCTCGATCTCCCAGGCCCGCGAGAGCGGTGATTGGCTCGAGGCCCATCGCCTGATGGAGTCCGACGCCATCCTGGAAGCCGTTCCCAGCGCGCATAACCGGGGCGGTTTGATCGTGCCCTTTGGCCGTCTGCGCGGTTTTGTGCCTGCCTCTCATCTCAGCGAACTCCCGCGCGGCCTCGACGAAGAGAGCAGGACAGTACACCTCCAGAAGCTCGTCGGGCGCAAGATGCCCTTCAAGGTTATCGAGGTCGACCCACAGCGTCAGCGTCTCGTCCTCTCCGAGCGCAAGGCGATCCGCCAGTGGCGACAAGATCAGAAGAGTAAGGTGATCAAGGCGCTGAGCGAAGGCGAAATCCGTCGAGGCATCGTTACGAGTTTGCGGGAATTCGGGGCGTTCGTCGACATCGGCGGCGCCGATGGTTTGATCCACATCTCCGAGTTGTCGTGGTCCAGAATCGAAGACCCTTCCGAACTGCTCACGGTCGGCGACGAGGTCGAAGCCAAGATCATCCGCCTCGACCCGGACGCCAACCGGATTGGTCTCAGCCTCAAACGTCTGCAGCCGAACCCGTGGCAAGAGGCGGTTGAACGCATTTCACCGGGCATGATCCTGGAGGGGCAGGTCACGCGCCTCGGGTCATCCGGGGCTTTTGTCCGGGACGAGTCCGGCCTTGAGGGCCTGGTGCGTACCGGCGAGGGACAGCCGGATCTGCAGCCGGGAATGCGGGTTCGAGTTCGAGTACTCAGCTTTGATCCGGAACGAGAACGGCTCGACCTGGGTCCGGTTACGGACGAGGAACCGGTTGTCTCCCAGGAAGCTTCCGAGTTCCTTGACGAGAGGAGGTGATCACGCGTGACTGTTGTGTTACGTCCTAACGAAAGCCAGGATTCGTTGCTCAAGCGGTTCAGGAAGAAGGTCGCTAAGAGCGGGATACTGAGCACGGTCCGGCGGAAACGCTGGTTCGTCTCCAAGAGCGAGCTACGCCGAATCCAGCGCAAGAAGGCCATCCGCCGCCTCAAGCGTCGCCAGAGGAAGATCGCCGCCAGCCGGGGCGAGGCGTAAGTCGCCGACCCACAATGCTGGCACGCGAAGGTGTGCATGCCAAAAACAGAAGAGAAGATCGAAGTCGAAGGGACTGTGATCGAGGCGCTGCCGGCGACCCAGTTCCGCGTCGAGCTCGACAGCGGGCACAGCGTGCTGGCGTACCTGTCGGGGAAAATGCGGAAGTACTACATCCGGATTTTGCTCGGCGATCGAGTTCGAGTGGAACTCTCTCCTTACGATCTCACTCGCGGCAGGATCACTTATCGGTTCAGGCGCCGCGGAGCGGAGCAAGAGGCGACGTAGAGCTCTGTTTTAGCCCTCTTCGGACTTATCCTCAACGGTATTCGCCGCCCCCTGTGTCAGGGGGCGGTTCTCTCTTCAAGACGAGTGCGCGCCAATCCGCTTCAGCCAGCGTCTCGACCAACGTCAGCCCGCCGCCTTGGCAGGCGTTGAGGAGCTCGCGCGTCTGATCCTCGAGGATGCCCGACATCACGATCACGCCATCAGGAGTGAGCGCGCCGGCCAGGCCTTGTGAGAGAAGATCGCGCAGCACATCCGCCAAGATGTTCGCCAGGATTAGATCGAAGCCTCGTCCGTCACGGGCGACGGCACGCTGAAGCTCGGTGAGTGAACCCAAATCCACTCGGGCCTTCTCACCGACTCCGTTCGCAGCCAGGTTCTTCGTGGCTACGTCGACGGCGATCGGATCGATGTCGAGCGCCAGGACGGACCCGGCCCCCAGAACGGCGGCGGCGATGCTCAAGATCCCCGAGCCGCATCCCATGTCCGCCACTCTCATCCCCGGAAGAATCCGATCTTCCAGGGCTGCCAGGACGAGCCGGGTCGTCGGATGCACCCCCGTGCCGAATGCCATGCCCGGCTCGATCCGGATCGGAAGACGATCCGATCCCGGAGCGAGGTCAAGCCAGGCCGGTTGAATGAGCAGCCGGCGACCGATCGGGATGGGCCGATAGTGCTCTTTCCAAGAGTCGGCCCAATTCTCCTCGGCCAGGGTCCGATAGGCGGGGGGCGGAATGGGTGAGATCTGGCTCAGATGCCAGAGGCCTTCATCGAGGCGCTGCCGGGCCGCCTGGAGTTGACTGTCGATGGGGAGATAGGCCGTAACGGTCAGGAGAGAGCCGGCTGTCTGCCCGTCCTTCGGTTGTTCCAGAACGGAGACTCCGCCGCCCGCCAGGCGTGTCAGCAGGTCGACCACCGGCTCGACCAGCTCGCCCGGAAGCTCAAGGGAGACCTCCAACCACTTCAATCGGCCAGGCCCCCCAGCAGGTCTCGGATCCGGTCCAGAAAGCCGCGCTCCTGCGGTCGGGCTTCGGTCCCCATCGTCTCGGCCAGACGGTCGAAGAGCTCACGCTGCTCGGGGGTGAGCGTTTGGGGGATGTCGACAGAGACGATGACGAGCTGGTCGCCGCGTCCATTGCGACGCAGGCGTGGGACGCCTTTCCCCTTCAGACGAAGGACGCGGCCAGGCTGAGTCCCCGCCGGGAGCGTAAGGGCTTCGTCGCCGTCCATTGTGGGAATCGTCACCTCACCGCCGATGGTCGCCTGGGCCACGTTCACCGAAAGGTCGAGCAGGATGTCGTCGCCGCGGCGGCGGAAGTAGCGGTGGGGCTTGACGTGTACCACGACGTACAGGTCCCCTTGTGGCCCTCCATTGACGCCCGGTTCACCTTCGCCGGGAAGGCGAATCTGTGTGCCCTCATCCACTCCGGCGGGGATCGGGATGACCCGCTGGATGGCGTTGCGTTCCATGCCTCGCCCCCCGCACTTCCGGCAGGGCGTGTGGATCGTCTCACCCCGGCCGCCGCACGTCGGACATGTGGCGACATTGACCATCGAGCCCAGGAAAGTCTGGCGGACCTGACGGACCTCGCCCGCTCCGTTGCACGTCTGACAACGGACAGGGGTGGTTCCGGGTTCAGCCCCCAACCCCTTGCAGGAGGTGCACACTTCCAGCCGGTTGAACTCGATCTGCGTATCAGCGCCGAAGACCGCCCGCTCGAACTCGAGAGTTACGTCGTAGCGCAGATCTGCGCCGCGGCGCGGTGAGCGGCGATTGCGCCGGCCTCCCGTGCTGAAACCGAAAAACTCTTCAAAGATATCACTCAGGCCGAAGTCGAAGTCCATCGGCATGCCTTTCAGCCCGGCATGTCCGAACCGATCGTAAGCGCTTCGCCGTTGCTCATCCGACAGCACGGCGTAGGCTTCGTTAATCTCTTTGAACTGCTCCTCGGCGCCGTCCGCCTTGTTGGCGTCCGGGTGATACTGCTTGGCCAGGCGTCGATAGGCGCGGCGGATGTCATCGGAGGTCGCGCTCCGCTCAAGCTCGAGCACCTGGTAGTAATCGCGTTTCTCAGCCATTGGATGAATCAGAGGCGAAGGCGCGGTTCGACGCCTTCGCCTGTTGAGATCTGGTCGGATCAGGATTCCTTGAACTCGCCATCGATGACATCCCCCTGTGGTTCGGCCGGCCCTGAGCGCGGGGCGGTCCCGCCGACCTGGTCTCCCGACGGCCCCTCGACGACGCCGATTTCTCGCACGGTCTTCAAGAGTTCGCTCGTCGCCGCTCTCAGGGGAGCCGTTTGTCCGGCCTCACTCGCCCGCCGCGTCTCCTGCAATTTCTCTTCCACCTGCGTCCGGGCGGCTTGAGGGACCTTATCCGCGCTCTCCCGCAGCACCTTCTCGGCCGAGTAGATCGCGTTGTCAGCCGCGTTGCGCGCCTCGACGAAATCGCGCTTCCTTCGATCGTCCTCGGCATGCGCCTCGGCCTCTTTGCGCATCTTGGCGACTTCATCTTCGGTCAGACCGCTGGAGGCGGTGATGCGGATGTGCTGGCTCCGGCCGGTGGCTTTATCGGTGGCGCTCACATTCAAGATCCCGTCGACGTCGATGTCGAAGGTCACTTCGACTTGCGGGATGCCGCGCGGCGCGGGGGGGATCCCGTCCAGCGTGAATTTCCCCAGCGACTTGTTGTCGGCGGCGAACGGTCGCTCGCCCTGTACCACGTGGATTTCGACCTCTCGCTGGTTGTCGGCTGCCGTCGAGAACACCTGGCTCTTGCGGGTCGGAATGGTCGTGTTGCGCTCGATGAGGGCGGTCGCCACGCCGCCGAGTGTTTCGATCGACAGGGTCAGCGGCGTGACGTCCAGGAGCAGAATGTCCTTGACCTCTCCGCCGAGGACGCCTGCCTGGATCGCCGCACCCACCCCGACCACCTCGTC
This sequence comes from Chloroflexi bacterium RBG_19FT_COMBO_62_14, assembly GCA_001797105.1. GTDB lineage: Bacteria > Chloroflexota > Anaerolineae > Anaerolineales > E44-bin32. The sequence goes on along the minus strand of MGOM01000082.1, from coordinate 58,280 downwards.
CGGGTTGACGCCTTTATGCGGCTCCCGGCTGAAGATCTTGCGTACCGCGTCCTGGACGGCCGGCATGCGCGTCATGCCTCCGACCAGAATGACTTCGGTGATGTCACTCGCCTGCAGATTGGCGTCGCTCAGCGCCTGCTTGCACGGGCCGACCGAACGCTCGATCAGGTTACCGGTCAACTGTTCGAGCTTCGACCGCGTCAGGGCGATGTTCAAGTGCTTGGGTCCGCTGGCATCGGCCGTGATGAAGGGCAGGTTGATCTCCGTCTGCATCACCGTCGAGAGTTCGATCTTGGCTTTCTCGCAGGCTTCCTTGAGACGCTGCAACGCCTGACGGTCGTTGCGGAGATTGATGCCTTGGTCGCGGGCGAACTCTTCCGCCACCCAATCAATGATCTCCTGATCGAAGTCGTCCCCGCCGAGATAAGTGTCGCCGTTGGTGGCCTTGACCTCGAACACGCCTTCGCCGACATCCAGGATCGAGATGTCGAACGTCCCGCCGCCGAGATCGTAGACGGCGATCGTCTGGTCGGTCTTCTTGTCTAGACCATAGGCGAGCGAAGACGCCGTCGGTTCATTGATGATCCGCAGGACTTCCAGACCGGCGATCTTGCCGGCATCTTTGGTGGCATTGCGTTGCGAATCGTTGAAATAAGCCGGGACGGTGATCACCGCTTGGGTGATCGACTCGCCGGTGTAGGCCTCAGCGTCGGCCTTGAGCTTGGCCAGGATCATCGCCGAAATCTCGGGAGGCGAGTAGTCTTTGCCTCCCATGCGTACACGCAGATCCCCGTTAGGGGCGGCGCTGACCTGGTAGGGAACCAACCCGAGGGCGTGCTGGACCTCGGGATCGCTGTGCTTGCGTCCCATGAACCGCTTGATCGAGAAGATAGTGTTCTCCGGGTTGACGATCGCCTGGCGCCGGGCGACTTGCCCGACCATGCGTTCGCCGGTCTTCGGGTTGACGGCGACAACCGACGGGACGAGCCGCCCGCCTTCCGAGGACGGAATCACGGTCGGCTCGCCGCCCTCCATGATGGCGACGACGGAGTTGGTTGTCCCCAGGTCGATCCCGATGATCTTACCCATGGTTATCATCTCCTGTTCTTCTGGCTACTCGGACAAGCGCCGGCCTGAGAACTCGGTCGTTCAGGATGTATCCCTGCCGGACCACGTCGATCACGTTGCCATCTTCGACTTCGTCGTTGTCTTCGTAGGTCAGCGCTTCGTGGAAGTTGGGATCGAAACGTTCTCCGTTAGCCTGGATCGTTTCGACGCCTTCGGCTTCGAGCAGTGCCTGGAGCTTGTGGTGGATCAGCTCGATCCCCTCGGCCCAGGGCTTGCCTTCGCCTTCCGTCGAACGATCCTTGAGCGCCCGCTCCAGGTCATCCAGGACGGTCAGGAATCGGGTGAGGATGCTGCCGGCGGCCCGGGCGTAGCTCTCTTGTTGGTCCCTCTCGCTGCGTTTCTTGTAGTTGGCGAACTCGGCCCGGGCGCGCTGCCAGCCGTCGAGGTACTCGTCCGCTTGACGCTGCGTCGCTTGAAGGAGGGCCGTCAGCGCCTCGGGTTCCTCCACCTCGACGATCTCGGTTGGCGGGGCCGCCGTCAGCTCCTCTTTCGGGAGAGGCGCCGGCCCGTCCCTGAACGGGGAGAAGATCGGCTCTTCGTCCTCAGGCAGATCCTCGCCGTCCATGTCTTCGACCGGTTCGTCTATCTTTTCCTTCCGTTTTGCCACTCGACTGCCTCTCCTGGTCAGGCTTTGTGCAGTTCAGACTCTGTACTCACCCGGTGAAGCTCTCGATCACCAGATCACTCATCAAGCCGGCCACATAACGGACGGCCGAGATGGTCCGGCCGTAAGGCATGCGGGTAGGGCCGAGCACGCCCAGCGCGCCGGTGGCGAAGCCCGGTGCGCCATAGCGGGCCAAGACCATCGAACAATCGCGCAATTCCTCCCAGGCGCCCTCGCCGCCGATCACCACCTGAATGCCGCCGACGGTCGGGCTCAAGGCCTTGGCCAAGACCTCCTCAAGGAAGCTCCGTTCCTCGAGCAATCGCAGCGCGTTGCGGGCGCCGTCCGAATCGACGAACTCGGGCTGGCTGAAAACGTTGGCCAGGCCGTCTCGGTAGACCTCGCCTGCCGAGACGGCGTCGGTGCGCGCCATCACTTCCGAAGCGAGGCGGATCAGCTCGCGCCCGAGCTCGGAAAAATGGGCCGCCTGCGCCGCAACGCCTTCGGCGTCTTTCCCGACGCACAGGCGGGTGATTTGTTCAGCGGTCTGGCTCAATCGCTGCTGGTCAAAGGCTTCGGCCAGGCTGAGCATCTGCTGGCGGACATCGCCGCCTTGCAGGACCAGGACCATCAGGACCTGTCGTCCCTGGGTGGAAATCAACTCCAGGTGTTTGAAGATCGCTCGCTCGGGGTGGGGGGCCGTCACCAGCGAAGCTACCCGCGAGTGCTGCGCCAGCACTGCAGCCGCCAGACGGACCCATTCGTCGATGTCGGCGTGAGCCTGGTGGAACTGATGGCTGATCATGCGTTTTTCGGCAACGGGCAGCTCGGTCTCGCCGAGCAGGCGACGTACAAAGTAGCGGTAGCCCTCCTCGGAGGGTACCCGCCCGGCAGACGTGTGGGGCTGGCGGAGCAGACCGCTGTCGGTCAGCGCAACCATCTCATTGCGCACCGTAGCCGAGCTCACCCCCAGGTTGTACTTGTCGACCAGGTTAACCGAGCCGACCGGCTGGCCGGTCTCGGTGTACTCGTGGATGATCAGCGCCAACATGGTTTCTTGGCGCTGGGTTAGCTCTGCCATGGTCTTGATCCCTGTTAGCACTCTCGGCTTGAGAGTGCTAAGCAACGAGAAATCATGATACCACACTTGGAAAGTGGGTCAAGCCAAGGCGACTAGGGCGTTGGTCATGCCTTGATTCCGGGTTTCTTCCCTTCAGGGCGAACCCCGACAAGAACGACGGGACAGGTGGCCCCTCCCACATCTGGCGGTTGACAGGCGACTCGCCCGCGGCTAGGATTGCGGGACCCCGGACCGGGCCAGACAACCCCTAGGAGTCAGGCATGGCCGATCTGCCGCAGGTGACTGACGCGGATTTCGAGGCGCGTGTGATTCAGGCCGGCAAGCCGGTCCTCGTCGATTTCGGCGCCGAGTGGTGCCACCCGTGCCGCAAGCTCGACCCGCTGGTCGAGGAGTTGGCCTCCGAGTGGGCCGGTCGCCTGGACGTTCTCAAACTGGACGTTGATGAGAGCGCGCAATCCGCCATGCGCTTCGGGGTGATGAGTGTTCCAAGTTTGATCCTCTTCGTCGGCGGTGAGGTCAAGGAACGCCTGGTCGGCTTCCAGCCCAAAGCGCGCATTCAGAACGCCATCGAACCGCATCTGCAGAACTGACCCCCCCAAGTGAGAAGCTTTTCTTCAAGATGTCATTCTGTCCCTACGGGATCCAGTCCAGTCAAGCTGGATGAACGATCAAGCTCATCGTCCCGACCCAGCACCCCGTCGGGGCGAGACGGCCTGCGGTTCTGGGCAGGTGTGTCCTTCGGGAGGACGGACGGCGCTTCGCGAAGCCCGGCATTCTCGGGCAGAGAATCCTCATGATGCCGCGAACGCATGGTCCCGTCCGGGCGAGGAGTCGATTTGCCGCCGGGCGTTTGAAAGGGTGACGCTACGAGGATTCCCTGGAGTGACAAGGGTGGGCCGGGCTCTGCACCGTCGGGGCCCTCCTCAGAATCCTCATGATGCCGCGACCGAACGATTCCATCCGGGCAGGGGAGTTGATGAATCCGGAGCCTGTCGCGCCCATAACGAACAACGGCGGGCAGACTGTGCCCGCCGTTTGATCCTCCTCGCCTGCGCTACTTGGCTATCCCTCAGCGCTGGCCGTACACGTGCTTGTACCGGTGGTGCAGCTTGGCGACGTAGTCGTCCGGTATCACCTCCGGACGGCCGATCTGCAGCGCAAGCCACGCCGTCCGGGCGACGTCCTCGACCATGACCGCCGTCTTCAGCGCCGCCTCGGCCGTCGGACCGATCGTGAACACGCCATGGTTCTTGAGCAGCACCGCCGGCGCGTCGCCGATCGATTCCACCACGACCCTCCCGATCTCCTCCCCGCCGACCAGGGCAAACCCGCCGCACGGGATCGGCCCACCGAACTCGTCGGCCTGGGCCGTCAGGTAGACCGGTATCGGCAGACCGACCGCGGCAAAGGCCGTGGCATACCCCGAATGCGTATGGACGATGCCGCCCACGTCGGAGCGCTCGCGGTAGATGTACAGATGGCTGGCCGTGTCGGATGAGGGCGTCAATCCGCCCTCGACCACCGTCCCCTCGAGGTCGACGATCACCATGTGCTCCGGGCGCAGGTCTTCGTAGCGAACCCCGGAGGGTTTGATCATCACGTGACCCGATGCCGGATCGCGAACGCTGATATTGCCGCTCGTCCAGGCCACCAGCCCGTTCTTGGGCAGCTCCAGGTGCAGTCGGCACAGCTCATCTCGGAGCGTCTCAAGCATACAGGGCCTCGATCTGGTTGCGGACCTCGCCCCGGATGCGCTTGAGCCTCTTCATCACATCGTTGGCGCCGCGCCCGAAGTAGTCGTGCAGGAGCAAGTACTCGCCGTACAACTGTTCGTAGACTGCCTGGTGCTCAGGGATGGGGAAGTAGGTCTCGTCCTTGAGCCGAGCCATCTTCTGGGCCGCGGCATAGATCGAGTCGTACCCGCCGGCCGAGGCGCCGGCAGCCACTGCACCGAACATTGCCGAACCCAGAGCCGGTGTTTGCTTGGAGGCGCTAACTCGAATCGGACACCCCGTCACGTCGGCGTAGATCTGCATCAGCAGCTTGTTCTTCTCGGGCAGGCCGCCGCACGCCACCAATTCGTGGATCGGCACCCCGTTCTGCTGAAACGTCTCCACGATCACTCGCGTGCCGTAGGCCGTGGCTTCGATCAGTGCCCGATAGATCTCTTCCGGGCGCGTCGCCAGCGTCGCCCCGATCAAGAGCCCGGTCAGATCGACGTCGACCAGGACCGAACGATTCCCGTTCCACCAGTCCAGCGCCAGCAGACCGCTCTCCCCGGGCTCGAGCTGACCGGCTTTCTCCTCGAGTAGCGCGTGGACGTCCATCCGGCGATCGTGCGCTTCGCGCTCGTACGCCGCCGGGAGGCAGTGCTCAACGAACCAGGCGAAGTGGTCGCCGACACATGACTGTCCGGCTTCATAGCCGAAGAAACCGGGGATGATCCCATCTTCGACGTATCCGCACATGCCGGGAACGATGTGCTCTTCCGTTCCCAGGACCATGTGGCAGATCGAGGTTCCCATGATCATGACCATCCGTCCGGGCTCGGTCACCGTGGCGGCCGGCACGGCCACGTGGGCGTCGACGTTGGCGATGGCCACCGCCGTACCCGGCTTGAGCCCGGTCCAGGCGGCGGCCAACTCGGTCAGGCCGCCCACCTTCTGACCGACGGGTCGGATGTCGCGCGTCATCTTGTCGTCGATCACATCGGCGAGGCGCGGATGGAGCGATTCGAAGTAATCTCTCGGCGGGAAGCCTTCGCGTTTGGACCAGATCGCCTTGTAGCCTGCCGTGCAGGCGTTGCGGGTTTCGACGCCCGACAATTGCCAGACGACCCAGTCGGCGGCTTCGATCAGCCGGTCGGCGGCGGCGTAGACCTCGGGAGCTTCATTCAAGATCTGCAGGGCCTTTGAGAAAAACCACTCGGACGAGATCTTGCCGCCGTAGCGATCGAGCCAGGCTTGGTCCATCCGGCGGGCGGTTTCGTTAATCTGATCCGCTTCGGGCTGGGCGGCGTGGTGCTTCCACAGTTTCACCCAGGCGTGCGGGACGGCGCGGAATTCGGGCAGATCGCACAGGGGTGTGCCGTCGGCCTTGACCGGGAGCATGGTGCAGGCGGTGAAATCGATCCCGATCCCGATCACGTCGCCGGGGTCTATGCCTGAGTCTTCGAGCACCTCGGGAATGGCGGTCTGAAAGACCCGCAGGTAGTCCTGCGGGTCCTGCAGCGCCCAATCCGGTTCGAGCGGCACTCCGCTCTCCGGGAGCTTCTCGTCGATGACGCCGTTGGAGTAGAGGTAGACCGCCGTGGCGACTTCGCGCCCGGTCTCGACTTCCACCAGCATCGCTCTCCCGGACTCGGTGCCGAAGTCAACTCCGATCGTGTATTTCATGACGGGTTTTCCACCTCACCCCCTTCCCCCCTCTCCGCCAGCGGAGAGGGGGGATGCGTAGCATCCCCCTTCCTTCATTCAGCATGGTTCCCCTTGTGGGGCGAGACCCTCGGCACTGCTGGGGATGAACTCCGCGAAGCGAAGCCGAAGGATGATGTCGGCAAGCTGATTCTCATGCCGGGGGAGGGGAAGGGGGAGGGGGCGAATAACACACCGCGCATATGCGCCTCACGTGACCCCGAGCCAAACGCGCATCCCGTACCTCTCACTGGTGGTAGTACGTCTCCCACCCCAGGTACTTGGTCATGCCTTCGTTCAACATCGCGGCGCACTGCGTCGGGTTGATTGCCACATGGTGCTCGTATCCGTTCTCGCAGATGTAGGCCAACAACCTCTGCAGATTGCCGATTTTCACCACGCCGTAGCCCCCGAAGGTCTTCAGGGGATCGTTCGTGAGATCGCCTTCACCGTAGTAAGCCCGCACTCCGCCGTGCAG